>CAYXKS010000033.1:4972-18524 GCA_964465725.1 uncultured Bacteroides sp.
GCCCTGGCGACGGTGATCGCAACGGCGGTCCAGACGGTGTGGTGTGTTGTCTATGTAACTGTGAGAAGGAGTGAACTGAAAGTACATATTCTGGAAAGGGATGGTGATATCAGAGGACGTTTTTGGAGCAAGACGGCGCCGGTACTGTTAAATGAATTGGTTTGGGGAGGCGGGTTTACGATGTATTCCGTCGTCATGGGACATTTGGGAACAGATGCGGTGGCGGCCAACAGTATTGCAAATATTTCCAAAAATCTTGTGGTGTGCCTCTGTCTGGGATTTGGAAGCGCGGGAAGTATCATCGTGGGGAATGAGCTGGGAGCAGACCGATTCGACGAGGCGAAGAGAGCCGGTAAGACATTGGTGAAAGCGGCTACCCTGTGTGGAATTTTGACGGGTCTGTTTTTACTTGCCCTGTCACCTGTGATTGTGAATATGGTCGATCTGTCGCCTGTGGCGAAAGAATACCTGCGAGGAATGCTTTGTATGTGCTCCTATTACTTGGTGGGAAAATCTATAAACAGTATGACGATAGGAGGTATCTTCCCGGCCGGAGGGGACTCCCGGTTTGGGCTGATATGCGATGCGGTTACTTTATGGTGTGTCACGGTTCCGCTCGGGTTTCTGTGTGCCTTTGTATTTAAAATGCCTGTTTTGGCGGTGTACTTTGTGTTGAACCTGGATGAGGTTGTGAAGCTTCCGGCTGTGTATCGGCATTATAAGAAGTATGGCTGGGTCAAAAATATAACGTAACATGAATATAATGCGGCATAAATCTATGGGGATGAATATGATGTGGCATAAATCTATTGCATTTGGGGAGGAAGAATGATATATAAAATTGTAATGGTGAAATTTGGATAACAGTGAAGCCGAAGGCTGAACTGTTACAAATTTGGATCAATGATGCTTAGTCGAGTCGGATGAGCTCCGGTTTAATTAAGCTACACTGAATCTGAACGAAAATGAAATTTATAATAAAACAATGGAGGAAAATAATATGACAAACCTGGAAAGAAGAGATGCCCAGATGGCATACATCTCGGATGACACTATTTTTGAGGAGCAGCTGGTGTGCAGGAAGAAGCTGCAGAAGCTAAATTTTATGGACCGTTCCGATTTCGCGGGACTGGGCGAAGCGGTCAAGGATCTGCTTGGCAAGTCGGAGGGGGCATTTATCAATCCGCCGTTTTACTGCGATTATGGCACCCATATCGAGGTGGGCAAGAATTTTTTTGCCAACTATAACTGTATGATCCTTGATGTTGCCAAGGTTAAAATCGGTGATAACTGTCAGATGGCGCCCAATGTTGCAATCTATACAGCGGGGCATCCGGTTCATCCTGTAAGCCGAAACTCCGCTTATGAGTACGGTAAGGAAGTGACCATCGGGGATAATGTATGGCTTGGAGGAAATACTGTGATCTGTCCAGGCGTACATATCGGTGACAATGTGGTGATCGGCGCAGGCAGTGTGGTTACGAAGGATATTCCGGACTGGTCCATCGCCGCAGGGAATCCATGCCGTGTGATCAGGAAGATCACGGATGAGGATAAGAGAAAGCTTTTTAAAGATGAAGAAATTGATGATGAGGCATGGGGGGATATCTGCAGCAGGATGGAATTTTGAGGAAACGATTAGTCGCATTCCTCTATTTATTCCCGCGAGCAACGAGCCAAGTGACCATGTTTACATGGGCATTTGGCGACTGCCGCGAGGGTGGAATACCCCGCAGCTTGCTGCGCTTTCAAGCTATGATGCCCCGTAGCTTGCTGCGGGGTATTTCACTAAGTAGAACATATAATAAGTATCTCGGAAATGAGAATCTTAAAAGCAGCAATATTTGGAAAACTTTGGGAAAACTATGCTGTTATGTTTTGAAAGAGCAATAATAAGATATTGCAAATCATAAGAAAATGTAGTATATATAAGTAGACCGCAGTGTAACAGAATAACAGGGGCGCTGGACACGAGTCCGGCTGAGATGCAGAGGCGTAATGTCGCTTCCGGTCCCTTGAACCTGATCCGGGTAATGCCGGCGTAGGAAGAATATTCGACAGACAGAGTATTTGTGTTGTGCAAGCAGGCAACAGTTAAGCCGAAGGCTGAACTGTTACGGAAGCAGGACAGGTATTCTGGATTTAGGTTGCTATATCATTGTCGTTTTTTCGTACCGCGTTGTGCCTGATTGCGCCGCGGTACATTCTTATTTTACGGAGGAAACGACTATGACACAAAGATCAACCAAAGTCCGCGCCCTGACAGAGGGCGCTATCATGATCGCCGCGGCGACAGTGCTGGGATATTTCCGAATATTCCGGTTCCCGTCTGGCGGTTCTATCGATCTGGCCTTAGTGCCGATTCTTGTTTACTGCCTGCGCTGGGGGCCTAAGTACTCTCTGATGTGCTGTTTCGTCAACGGCGTGCTGCAGTATTTTCTGGGCGGTGGCATCGCCATCTCATGGCAGTCTATGCTGCTTGACTATGTGGTGGCTTACACGCTCGTATTTTTGTGCGGTTTCGGAGCCGGAAAGAAGCTGGGCTGGCTGTGGGGAACCGTGCTGGGGTCCTTTGGGCGCTGGGTATCCCTGACGCTTTCAGGGGGGCTGCTCTGGTACATGTATATGCCAGAGACATTTCTGGGAATGCCGATGACGAATCCGTGGGTTTATTCCATGCTGCTCAATGGAGTGCTCGTGGTTGCCGTTATGGCGGTAGATTTGGTGGTGCTGGGCATTATGCAGAGCGTTCCTGCGCTGAGAAAGCTGATTCTGGCGAAACAAAATGTTGGTTAGTGTGAAAAATCAGATTTTCCATTACTGCTTGTGTCTGAGTAAAACGAAAGGAATGAGTGATCAAAATGTCTGATGCGTGGGTATGCTTTTCATGGTGCATTTGTGTCGGACAACATGGGACAAGTCATGAAAGGATGGGAATAAGAAATGGATTTGAATGAGATTATTGCGCTGGTGAAGAAAACGAAAGTTTTCTTCGGAAACCGTGAAAAAGCAAGCCATGTCAAAGTCAAGGGACTGGCGGATTATGTCACACAGGTAGATACCGATATTCAGAATTTCCTGTCCCTGGAATTGGGCAAGCTGTATCCTGAGATCCAGTTTCTGGGCGAGGAAGAGGGATTGCATAAAATATCGGGTGATACATATTGGATTCTGGATCCTGTAGACGGCACGACGAATCTCATTCATGATTATCAACACAGTGTAGTGTCCCTGGGGCTATACGAAAAGGGAGAGATCACGCTGGGAATAGTATATGATCCGTTTCGAGAGGATGTCTATTATGCCATAAAAGGGGGCGGAAGTTTCCTGAATGGGACTCCCGTCCATGTATCCGGGGCGGAGACGCTTGGAGAGACGATTATCTCCATAGGTACTTCGCCCTATTACAGAGAGCTGGCGGAAGAGAATTTCCGGCGTTTTCAGAAAGTTTTCGAAAAGAGCCAGGATATCCGCAGGTCAGGTTCGGCGGCTCTGGATCTTGCCTACGTGGCCTGTGGCCGTACGGGAGGATTCTTTGAGGAGATACTCAGTCCATGGGATTTTGCGGCAGGAATGCTTCTGGTGACAGAAGCCGGAGGGAAAGTAACGAATTTCGCAGGTGATTTTTTGAACTTTGCAAAGCGGGGAAGCGTGATTGCCACCAACGGGCTGATTCATGAAGAGCTTAGAAGTCTGATGTAAATATGAAAATGGTCCCGCTTGCGAACTTGCTTGACGTATGGTAGTATGAAAAAAACACCTAAGGTAACAGCTCTGCGCACCTACTGCGCTGAGCGTACACGCGCCACGCAGCTCGCCTGCGTGTGTGCATATGCGCAGATATGCGCTAAGACTTGTGCCCACTTTTCACAGAACGTTTGTGTCAGAGATGACATGGGGCACAAATATGAAAAAAACAAAAAGAGTTTCAGTTTCTTGTGCTATGACGTGAGAAGGCAGAATGTTGACGGATAAAGGGAGGAAAACGTTATGGGCGGATTTTTTGGAGTGGCATCAAAACAAGACTGTGTGTTTGACTTGTTTTTCGGGACGGATTATCATTCCCATCTGGGAACACGCCGCGCAGGCATGGCGGTTTATGATAAGAAGGAGGGCTTTGACAGGGCCATCCATAATATTGAGAATTCGCCGTTTCGGACAAAGTTTGATAAGGATGCGAATACCATGCATGGGACGATGGGAATCGGCTGTATTTCCGACTATGAACCTCAACCGTTGATTATTCGTTCCCATCACGGTACATATGCGATTACGACAGTGGGTAAGATTAACAATAAAGATAGAATCGTGGAAGAGCTCTTCCAAAATGGACATGGACATTTCATGGAGATGAGTGGAGGAGATATCAACGCCACGGAACTGGTAGCGGCGATTATCAACCAGAAAGAGAATCTGATTGAGGGTATCCGGTATGCACAGGAAATGATCGATGGCTCTATGACGATACTTCTTCTGACCGCGAAAGGGATTTATGCGGCAAGAGACAGATACGGGCGTACTCCCGTCACAATAGGCAGGAAGGAGGAGGCTGTATGTGTTTCCTTCGAGAGTTTTGCCTACCTGAATCTGGGATATGAGCCGGAACGGGAACTTGGTCCGGGAGAGGTTGCCGTCGTGACGCCGGAGGGTGTCCAGTCCTTGGTTGCGCCAGGACAGGAGATGAAGATCTGTACATTCCTGTGGATCTATTATGGGTATCCTTCTTCCTCTTATGAAGGAATCAGTGTGGAGAAAATGCGTTATAATTGCGGGGCTTTGCTGGCCAGGCGGGATGACGCACACCCGGATATCGTGGCAGGAGTGCCGGATTCCGGAACGGCTCATGCCATCGGATATGCCAATGAGTCGGGGATACCTTTTTCCAGACCGTTTATCAAATATACGCCTACTTGGCCGCGGTCTTTCATGCCAACGATCCAGAGCCAGCGTAACCTGATTGCCAGGATGAAGCTGATACCGGTTCATGACCTGATCAAGGGCAGGAGCTTACTGTTGATTGACGATTCGATCGTGCGGGGCACACAGCTTCGGGAGACTACGGAATTCCTCTACCAGAGCGGAGCCTCGGAAGTACATATCCGCCCGGCCTGTCCGCCGCTTTTGTTTGGATGTAAGTATCTGAATTTTTCCAGATCCACTTCGGAGATGGAACTGATTGCGCGGCGTGTGATACAGGAGATAGAGGGGGAGAACAAGTATCCTAACCTGTCGGTCTATGCTGATCCTGACAGTACGGAGTACCACGATATGTTGGAAAAAATAAGAGAGAAGCTGTCTTTCACTTCTCTCCGGTATCATCGTCTGGATGATATGATAGAATCTGTAGGGCTTAGCAGGTGTAAACTCTGTACTTACTGTTGGGATGGGCGTGAGTAAGGGTCAATATGCTGCTGGCGCAGCCATATTTCCATAACAACACGCTGCGGAAGCAGTTTAGCGCCTATGTGGCAGAAGTTGACAAAGAGGCCGTAGATAGAGATATCTTTTCCTTTGTCGGCATCTGCCACAGCTTTTCTTGCGGCCTTGTCGGGTGAGGCCATGCAGGCAAATTTTCTGGTCGCCTTGGCGGCGCCTACATTGGCCCGGTCGTACAGGTCTGTTTTCAGCCAGCCGGGACAGACGGCGGTGGCTGTGATGCCGCGGTCCTTAAGCTCTACATGCAGCGCCCTCGTATAATTGCGCACGAAAGCTTTCGTGGAGCTATAGAGGTTCTGATAAGGAACAGGTTGAAAGGCGGCCTGGGAGGCCACATTGATAATATGGCTGCCGGCGGGCATGTAGGGGATACAGACTAGCCCCATAGCGACCACGCCGCTGATATTCAGGTTAATCATATTCAAGGAGTCGGCTACGTTTAGGTCATCGTAGGAACAAAACTTAGCATAACCAGCGTTATTGATCAGATATTGGATTTCCACTCCGCTTTGGGCAAGTCTTTGGCCCAATTCTTCTATCTGAGAGACATCCGATAAGTCCAGGGAGATGGGAATGATCTTGGAACCCATCTGTTTGCGTAGTTTCTCAAGCTTATCCCGGTGCCGGGCGATTGCCCATATTTCATCGATTTCTTTCTTTTCTTTGATGATTCTGACAAACTCTCGGCCAAGTCCTGTGCTTGCTCCGGTTATGACTGCTATTTTTTTCATGTTTACCTCCGTGTAGATCGTGAGACTATGTCTGTAATACCCTGAATGTGTAAAAATACTTTTTCGAACAATACTTATAGTTAAAGACATTAAAAATTTCACTTTCAGCCTTGCAGAAGCTTCCGTATATGGCTCCTGTAGAGTCGGAAACAGAAATTTTATTCTGCGTGTAAAGGTTTGGCCATTATTGTGGATTATATTAGTATATCAAAGGATATACCAAATGAAAAGTTTCTATTCTGTACTAACGGAAAAAATAGGTTACTATTCACAGTCGAAATGCGCATTAACTGCGCATTTACGACCCAATGGAGTAAATCATTTGAGCATTTGCGCCTCGCCGAAGGCGATTTGGAATGCGCAAATGCCGTTACTATGAGCAGCGTAAGCTGTGAATAGTAACAAAAATAGTAATGATAAAAATTTTCATTATCAATTGACGAACCTGTACGGGCTGTATATAATATATCATAAATGAGGGAGTAATCGGCGCCGCTTGAAGATGGCAGGCGCGGTATGCCAACATACTGATGGAGGTACAGGCTGACATCTGGTATATCTTAATTGATGAGACTCATGTATGACGGTGAGAATGTCATGCGTGTGTCTGATGAGAGAATTCGGGGATAGATACCGCATGGTATTTATCCCCTTTTTTGATGCACAGGTCCGCGCAGAGGAAACACGGATATCTGTATTTGACGACATCAGAAATTTACAATCAGAGAAAGGAATGGTAAGGGAAATGATTATTTTTTTGACGGTTCTTGCAACAATTTTTATTGCGGAGATGGGAGATAAGACTCAGCTTTTGCTTGTGGCAATGGCGGGGAAATATAAGATCCCCCATATTCTGACGGGCACCTGGCTGGCTACGGTCGTGTTGAATCTGTTGGCGGTCGGGGTTGGTGCGGCGCTTGGCAGTTATCTGGATATGAGGATCATTAAGACGGTGGCGGGGATTGCGTTCTTCTGGTTTGCCTATTCGGCTTTGAAAGTAGAAAGCGGGGAGGAGGAAGAACGCGAGATGAAGCACAGTCTTGGCCCGGTGCTTGCTATTTTCGGTTCTTTCTTTATCGGTGAGCTGGGAGATAAGACACAGCTGTCCGCCATCACACTGGCGGCTAACTATACAGGGCACAATGTGATGAACGCCGTATATGTATTTCTGGGATGTACGCTTGGGTTGATCCTGGCGGATCTGATTGGCCTGATTGTTGGAGTAGTTCTTAAGAGCAAGGTGCCGACAGGTATTTTAAATAAAATATCTTTTGCTATTTTTGCTGTGTTCGGCGTGTTGAGCATGAGAGAAGCCTCTGTGCTGATTTTCGGAGAGGGAAGCGGGGTAGCTATTGGAAGCTGCATTGCGGTGACGGCTGTTTTTATAGTTCTGTGCTATCTTGGAGTGTATCATAAGAGGCAAAAAAACGGAAATGAATCATAAATATTTAATAGGCAGATTTCGTAACAGTAAAGCCGGAGTATGAACCAATGGCATACGCTGTGTATTGGCTTAACTTAATAACATTGAAGCCTGAACTGTTATGCTGTGGCTGCAGTATAAATCGATATACATTGCAAAATGAGAAGAGTTTGATAAAATAATAATTGTATAACTGAAAACAGGAGAAACAATTCTATGATATTCAAGTGCAAAAACTGCGGCGGCAATGTGGTATATGAGCCGGGCAGAGGAAGAATGTACTGTCCTCACTGTGAGAGCGAGGACAGTGAAGAGAAGATACAGGGCGGGGCCCTGACTCAGTGTGTCAACTGCGGCGCGCCTATGGAAATACAAGACTATACTTCGGCAGGCAGATGTGAACATTGCGGATGCTACATAGTATTTAATGAGCGGGTGGAAGGCGTCTATGAGCCGCATATGCTGCTTCCTTTCAGAGTCAGCAGGAAGGCAGCAGCACAGGCGCTGGACAACGAATTTTCAAGGCGGCTGTTCACACCCTCAGATTTTCTGTCCGCGAAGAGCCTGGAGAAGATGGAAGGTATTTATGTGCCGTTCTGGCTGTATGATTATAAAGCCCGTTATGATTTTGCGGGAGAAGGAATAAAAGTCAGAAGCTGGGTTGCCGGTGATAAGGAGTACACGGAGACTTCTTACTATGAAGTGATCCGCCAGATGGATCTGGATTTTGATAAAGTGCCGGTAGATGCGTCTTATGCGATGGAAGACGGTACGATGGATCTGATGGAACCCTATGACTATAGACAGCTGCAGGGGTTCGATCCCAAATATATGTCCGGTTTCTATGGTGAGGTCTATAATCAGGAGGCGCCGGAACTGGAGAGCAGGGCGCGGGAGAAGTCCCGGAGTGCTTCGGAGGAGCTGATGCAAGGATCATTCCTGGAATACAATACAGTCAGACCGTTCCGTAAAGATTTGAATCTGAAGGGAACAGGGACTCATTACGCCCTGATGCCGGTATGGCAGTATCTTTACCGCTATAAAGGCAAGGTATATCAGTATCATGTCAACGGGCAGACGGGTAAGGTGATCGGTACCACGCCTGTCTCCATGGCTAAAGTATTGAGTTATAGTGCATCCGTGTTCGCAGTGGTGACGGCGGTGTGCTATATGGCAGTCAGGGTATTGGAGATTTTATAAAGAGAAGGATCAGGAGAATGAGAGAATATTTCCGGTATTTTAAATGGATGTATATCGTGCTGGGTGCAGTGGCGCTTCTGTGGGCGGTCCTGAGTGTGGGGCACTGGGGAATTTCACGCCTGTTACATAACGAGAGGACGAATCAGTCCTGTACGACGAAAGAGCGGGTATTCGATTATGGTGATGTGCTGACAGACAAGGAGGAGGAGAAGCTGCGCGGGCTGATTGCGAAGCGTGAGGAACAGACAGGCTGTGATATTGTCTTGATTACCCTGCAGGAGTCATTGAAGGAATACGCCAGGGAAATTGACCCGAATGTACCGTACAGCGAGTTCGTGAGAATTTATGCGGAGCAGTTCTATGAGGAGAACCATTTCGGATACGATCAGCCTAATGGGGACGGTATTCTGCTGGTGGATAATTGGTATAGGGAAGATGACGGCCATATTTACACGTGGCTGTGCACGACAGGGAAAGTAAAGGACAAATATTCCGATGCCGCAGTGGATCACATTCTGGACAATGTATACAGATATGTGGAGAGCAACCCCTATCGCGCCTATAAAACTTACATCAATGATTTCTATCACGATATGTTGGGCATACAGGTATTTCACGCCTATGTACCGGGAAGTGTTCCGTGGATCATCGGGTTGATATCGGCTGTTATATTTGTAATTTGCAATGGAAAATCCAGGAAAGGTGCGAAAACAACGACGGCGCTCACTTATACCGGAGGAGCACAGCCTCAGTTCAGGGTAAGACAGGATAGATTTCTGCGCAAATCCGTGGTGTCGCGCAAGATAGAGACCAGCAGCAGCCATGGAGGAGGCGGAGGCCACGGTGGCGGTGGTGGAGGTGGCAGTCACGGCGGAGGCGGTCACAGTCGCTGAAAATTTGTAGCTTTGGTGCAATCGGTCCTTAGATCTGTTGCTGCAGGAATATGCAGCTTTGGCACAATCGGTCTTTTGGCCTGTTGCTGCAGAAATTTACAGCTTTGGCACAACCGGTCCTTTGGCCTGTTGCTGTAGGAATATACAGCTTTGGCGCAATTGGTCCTTTAAACTGTTGTCTACAAGAATAAAAAACACTTCCCAGACGGTAGGAAGTGTTTTTTCATAAATAATAATGAATGCTTAGTGATAATAAATACTTAGTAATATCGAATAATCTCAATTATGCCATCTTATTCACGGCAAGAGTAAGGCGCGATACCTTCCTTGCAGAAGTATTCTTGTGATAAACGCCCTTCTTGGTAGCCTTATCAAGGGCAGATGTAGCGGCAAGCAGTGCAGCCTTTGCTGCTTCCTTATCGTTGGCATCGATAGCGGCATATACCTTCTTGATCGCTGTCTTGACACTGGACTTGATAGACTTGTTTCTCTCGTTCTTAGTCTTGTTCACTAAAATTCGCTTCTTGGCAGATTTGATATTAGCCATGATCATTCCTCCGATTGAAATATTATTTGATTTATCAGGACGTGTCTCATTAAAGACGGACACGGACGTTTTAATGGAAACACACGCATATTATTGTAGAATATGAGAATGATGATGTCAATACATATTTTGTTTATTTTTGCAAAAAATAGAAGAGGTGAGTTACTATTCACGGCTAATATGCCGCGAGGTGTTTTTTTGTGAGTGGAGCAAAGCGGAAGTCACAGAAAACCCGAGTTAGTGATAACAGTGAAGCCGAGCGATGAACTGTTACGAAGGATGTTATTAGGCATGAGATAAGCAATTTAAAAAGATACGCATATTAATAGTAGTAAGATAAAATGCGGGAAATGAGGAGAAGGGTATGGATAGCTGGTCAACAGTCAGGACAGACTTGGCGTTGGAAGCCAGAGAGAGTATCGAGGAAAAGGCTGAAGGGCTGCATGGAGTCATAGTGGAGGAAAACTATGATGAAGAGGGTGACGTGCATATCACCAAGGTAGTCATAGAGACGAAGAACGGTGCGAAGATGCTGGGAAAACCGATGGGGATATACATTACACTGGAAGCGCCGACTATGACGGAACCGGAGGAAGATTACCATCAGGAGATATCGGAAGTGCTCGCCAGGGAGATTCGGGGGATACTGCCAGATCCGGACAGGGAACAGTCGATTCTCGTAGTGGGGCTGGGAAACCGGGAGGTGACTGCGGATTCCTTGGGGCCAAATGTGGTGGATAATCTGATGGTCAACAGGCATATTGTGAGGGAGTACGGCAAGGTGGCCTACAACCGGTCCAAGATGCATCAGATCAGCAGTCTAGTTCCGGGGGTTATGGCGAAGACAGGCATGGAATCAGCGGAGATCATAAGAGGAGTCATAGGAGAGACGAAACCGGATATGGTGATCGTAATCGACGCGCTGGCAGCGAGATCTACGAAACGACTGAATCGCACAATACAGATTACCAATACGGGAATCCATCCAGGTTCTGGCGTGGGAAATCATCGCAACGCCATCACGCAGGAGAGTCTGAATGTCCCCGTACTTGCTCTGGGTGTGCCGACGGTGGTGGACGCTGCTACAATCGTGGGAGATGCCATGGGAGAACGGCCTGTGGCGCTGAAAGAACTGAATAATATGTATGTCACTACGAAGGACGTGGATCAGCAGATTCAGCAGATCAGTCATATTATCTGTGACGGTATCAACAAGGCGTTGAACTATGAGGAAGAGTAAGGCTGTCTAACTTATGGCATGAAGTCGTGTCTGCATTGCATATAATATTTTAGTATGAATGTGAAAAAGAAATTATTACGACTCATAATAGTAACGCTTGTTATAATATCGGCTTTCTTTATTCTGTCGGAGATCATGGAGACAGTGCAAAAAAGGGAAGATGAAGAAAATGCATTTCCGGGGTGGCTGCAGGGAGCGATGATGGAACCATATCTCCCCGGATTACATAGAATGAATCAAAGTGCGGAGAGCAGAAGTGAGTCTCTGATAGGAAGTCGGTGGCTGCTTACGGAGTTTCCCGTTTTTTTATATAAAATAGAAGAAAATGGGGAAGAAGAGCTCGCGGCTGAGAGTGATTATGCCAGACTGATGATGCTGGAGGGAAGTGATGAGGACAACAAGTCGATCGCGGAAGAAGATTTGGAATATGATGAGAACGCGATGCATTTAGAGCAGGGGATGGAGGATGCATTGCTTGCGGAGAATGGGGCATACCGGGAGAATCAGACAGCCAATCAAGACGGAAGTGACGAGCAGATTTCTGAGAATTCGCCGGAAGGCTTTGTGCCGGTGCAGAACAAAAGCTATAGCTACCGATGGGAAGATTTGCAGAATTATGAGGATTTAGTCAAGGCATTTTATGCCGTGGACAGTACCACGAAGGCGGGCGATAATCTTCTTAAGGTGGACGAATTACTCTCTAAGGACATGCGTATCGGTCAGAGTACAGAACATCCGCAGATATTGATCTATCATACTCATTCTCAGGAGGCGTTTGCAGACTCTGTACCGGGGGATGAATCTACCAGTATTGTGGGAGTGGGGGAGTATTTAGCTTCCATTTTGAGAGAGCGATATGGCTATAATGTGATACATTTTACGGAGAGTTTTGATAAAGAATCACGGGATTATGCTTACGGTAATTCTCTGCCTGTCATAGAAAAGCTGCTGGAAGAGAATCCGGATATTGAGGTAGTGATCGATCTGCACCGGGACGCCATGCCTGAGGACAGGAGGCTTGTCATGGAGCTGCAGGGTAGACCGACAGCGCAGATTATGTTTTTCAACGGACTGAGCCGCACCGCCAAGGGAGAGATAGAGTATCTGGAAAATCCATATCTTGCCGATAATCTGGCCTTTTCCTTCCAGATGCAGGCGACATGTAACGAGTATTATCCGGGACTGGCCAGAAGAATCTACCTGAAAGCCTATCGTTATAATATGCATCTGTGTCCGAAGACACTGTTGATTGAGATGGGAGCACAGAACAACACTGTGGAGGAGATGATGAATGCATGTGATCCGCTTGCGCATGTTCTGGATCTGGTTTTAAGCGGGAAAGAGCCGTAACGCATTTCCGCGTTTTGTGGAAGCTGATGGTGGACATCTTTTCCACGATTTGTTATACTATTTTCCTGAAATGATAAAATCAAGGTTCGTCAGGAGTAACAGTTCAGCTCAGGACTTTGCATTTACTGCAAAGTCCGTGAGAACATGTAAATTAGGCCGAAAGGGAATCTGCCCCTCGCCGAAGGCGATCTGGAATGGGCAGATTCCGTAACAGTGAAGCCGAAGGCTGAACTGTTACCGTCAGGAGGATATTTATGGCAGCCATAGATCAGAGCAAGATCAGAAATTTTTGTATTGTAGCCCATATCGATCACGGTAAATCGACGTTGGCGGACAGAATCATAGAGCAGACAGGACTGTTGACCAGCCGGGAGATGCAGGCACAGGTGTTGGACAATATGGAACTAGAACGGGAGCGCGGCATTACGATCAAAGCGCAGGCGGTCCGCATTATTTATAATGCCAAGGATGGCAACGAGTATATTTTTAACCTGATCGACACGCCTGGCCATGTGGATTTTAATTACGAGGTGAGCCGAAGTCTGGCGGCCTGCGACGGCGCTATTCTGGTGGTGGATGCCGCCCAGGGAATCGAGGCGCAGACGTTAGCCAATGTATATCTGGCGTTGGATCATGATCTGGATGTATTTCCTGTGATCAATAAGATCGACCTGCCAAGCGCAGATCCGGAGCGGGTTAAGAACGAGATCGAGGACGTGATTGGCATTGAGG
>CAYXKS010000034.1:0-18341 GCA_964465725.1 uncultured Bacteroides sp.
TTGACATAGGGCTGTGGAAGTATTGTCTCAGATTTTGTTCCCTCATAAGTATCGTTTCCGGAATCCGACAGCTGCCTTCTCTCCTTCTTCCCGTCATAATACAGAAGAATCTGCTCATCCTGCTGCTCGTCCCCGGACAAAATGACCTCTACAAAGTCCTCATACCACGTAACATTCCATACGCTTTCCCGCACGTAACCGCCATCATCGTAAATGGTAAAACCAACTTCTGATACCTGCCGTGCCCCTTCCATAAGGACAATTCTTCCATCTGCAGACCCAAAAGGCCACTCAGCCTCCCCGACAGCCTGTAAAATCAATTCATACTTCCCATCCGGCGACGCTGATGTCGCCGCCTCTGTCACCTTATAGTCCCTTACATAGACGATGCTCACCCAGAATACCGCTATAATGATAAAAATAACTGCAACAATGACTGCTATTGTCTTCGCAGTCTTCCTAATTTTCTTTTCGGTCTTGTCATAAACCTCTTTCCATTCTTTCTCTGTTATGTTTTCGTAATTTCTGTCTTTTTTCATATTTGGTCCTATTGCTCTTCAATTAGTTTTCTAAACTGTGCTTTTGCCCACTTTGCTTTTCTTTCTGCTGTAAATAAAACATGGTTATTTCCTATTCAAGTATATTCAACAATCAAAACAATATCAACCCAAACATATCCACCATATTTATGCTATTAAAAGCAAAGTAAAACAGCAGCGATTTCCAAATTAAAATCACTGCCGTCAAATTCTACATCAATGCCATTTAATTAAGCCACTACACAGCCCCTGATTCCATCCCCTTCCTCTACTCGCTCTCCCGCAGCCTCTCCACAATACTCTTCTTCCTAAGATTCCTGTAAGCCCCTATCGGCACAAGCACAGCCACCAGCATCAGAATCGGTATCATAATCACGAACGGCAATATCTGAAACCGGTATTCGAAGAACCTGATCACGTCGTTTAGTGCCCGCAAAATCAGCCAGGACAGCACACTCCCCAGAGCAAAACTGATTACGCCGGAAATCACGACATATCCGACGCCTTCACAGATCAGCGTCTTCTGAAGCTGCGCGTTGGTCATACCGATGCTCTGCAGCATGGCAAACTCCCTTTTTCTAGAAATAATCTGTGTTATGACAGCATTGACGAAATTCAGGATGCCGATCAGCGCAACTACTACGGCAAGTGAAATGCCGACCGTCGCCATAACTGTTATCATATTTGCAAACTCTGCCTTCAAAGAGTCTTTGGATACATAGCCCATGTTCGTATTATGATCCGTATACTCTTTAATCGCTGCCTCAAAATCCGCCTGATCCTCATCCCTGACCTGATAGGATACCATAAAGCGCTTTGCATATCCGTCCGGCTTCGATCCACCCTCCCCATCAGTCATAAATGCTGACATCGGCAGCACAATGTCACATCCATTGGCGGTATAACTGTTCAGGCTCATACTGCCGGGAATCTCCACAATCGCCATGACTTCGTACTCTATTTCCGCAAGGTTCGAATAAGTAACGTCTATTATCTCTCCCGCTGCATCGGTTATCTCATGCACCTCGGAGTCCTCCGTGACCATTTCCACTGTCACGGTATCTCCCGGATGATAAACATGATCTTCCGCCGGCAGGAATTCTTTTCCCAGAATCCGCGTCAGCAGGACATAATCTCCTGTCCGGAATTTTTCAATATCCAGAGTCCCATCCAACACCTTCAGATTGGATAAAAGCTCTTCACTGTATCCGTAAAACAGACTATCCATCAACCCCTCTTCTCCCCGCAGCATTTCTTCCAACTTTTCTTCGGTATGTGTCCCCCTCCTCAGCTTTCCCTCTGCATCCAGCTCCCTGAACCGCTCCAGGGCTTTATCGTCCACCTGCAGAAACGTGCCATTCCGAAACCACATTTCCTGCCTGCCCTCAATGCCTTCCTGCCGGTCCGCCAATGCCAGAAACTCCGGCTCTATGGCAACGTCATAGGAGTGTCCTCCTGAAGATATGACATTTATATTCCCAAGCGCAAAATCGCCTGCGATTCTCTGTTCCAAAAACTGATCGAACTGAAAACTTCCCACAGCGGTCATAATGATCGCCAACAGAATAATGCTTAAGGAAATTGTCGTCATAACTACAGCAGCAGTACGCCTGTTTCTCCCAAAATTGGCAAATGCCATGGAGACTGCGCCAAAACCGCGCTCTTCTTTTCTTCGGCCCAACGTTCTTCCGTCCTGCATTCTTCTCTTTTTTCCTCTTCTCCTGCCAGAATCCAACCTGCTGCTTCCTGCCGTTTCCGTATACTTAACCGCCTCGACCGGAGAGACGCTTCCCGCAATCTTACCCGGTTTCCTGCAGCTTAAGAAAATGGTCAATGCGGAAAATCCTGCTCCTGATACCAGAATCCATGGATTGAACTTCAGGGAAACTTCCATCCCATCATAATCATTGATACTGAGAGCAAAAGGCAGTACAATCTTCCCGATACCGTAACCTATTGCCAAACCGACAGGGATACCGACTAAGGACAGTATCGCCGCCTGCCTCCTCACAAGCCATCGGATCTGCCTCCTCGTCGTTCCTATCGTCTTAAGCAATCCATAGAACCTGATATCACTGATAACGGATATCTGAAAAATATTGTAGATAATCAGGTATCCTGTGATCAAAATAACGACAACCGCTCCGAAAAGAACCAGGCAGGTAAACGGGTCCACTGACTCTATACGGCTGCTCATATATGCCCAGTTCACCCCGTATGCCACTTCTGTTTCCGGTTCATAACCGGCATTTTGAATGACTGTCCGAACCTTTTCCTCCAGATTATGCTCATCATCGAAGAAAAGATTTCCGGCTCTTAGTCCTGCGCCGCTGTCCTCCGGATGTATTTCCTTCCAGTTCACGAAATCCTCTTCCGTAAAAGAGTCCTTTAGTTTCATCCAATATCTTTCCGACAGAAAAAGCTCACTGGCATGGGCAACACTATCTCCCCGATACCAACCGCAGACAACGAATTCATCTTCCACCGTCTCACCCATGAAGGAGAACCGTAACGGTATCTTTTCACCCAATGCATGAGGCAGATGAAGTTCATCCATGGTGAAGGTATCCACTATGATCTCGTTTTCCGCCTCGGGCATATGTCCCTCCTCCAACGTGATAAACATGTCCTCCAACTGCTGTCTCGCATTTTCCTCTGGCATGTAGCGCAGTTCCGCCTGACGCTTCAGGATGTTATCCGCCATCCCTATGAGAATCACATAACTGCTGCTTTTTATCATAGGGTCCGAGGTAATCTTCTCATATTGTTCCGCGGTCACACTTTTTAAGCCCGCATGGAATTTCCCGCCTACCTCCCTCATAGTGTTCTCCTGTGCTGCCTGCATCGCACCGCTTGTCAGGGAAAAAACCGCGGTATACAAGACAGCGGTCAGAATAATCGCCAGTACCGCGAAGATATTCCTCATCCGGTTATTTTTTAAACTCCGGTCAGATAATTTACGTATCGATGCTCCATTATTATTTTTCATAATAATCACTCATTCCTTTCACTTTGCCAGACAATGTCATGTATGGTCGTCAACAATTCTGCCATCCTCAATATGAATCACCCTGTCGCATAACTGTGCCAGAGCTTCATTATGTGTGATCATCACGATTGTCTGATGGAACTGCTCTCCTGTCAGCTTCAAGAGGCCAAGCACTTCCTGTGTCGTCTTGCTGTCCAGATTACCGGTAGGCTCATCGGCAAGAATGATCGCCGGTTTCGTCACAAGCGCCCTTGCGATTGCAACTCTCTGTTGCTGCCCACCGGAGAGCTGCCCTGGAAGATTATAAAGCTTGCTCTCCAGACCCAGAGTCCTGACAATATCTTTCATAAAATCCTTGTCCACTTTCCTTCCATCCAGTTCAAGCGGAAGTACGATATTCTCATAAACACTTAAAATCGGCACTAAATTATAACTCTGAAAAATAAACCCGATCTGCCGTCTGCGGAAAATAGTCAAATCATTTTCATTCAGTTCAAAAATCTTCTTGCCCGCCACAGTCACTGTTCCGGAAGTGGCATAATCCAACCCGCCCAGCATATGCAGCAACGTAGATTTCCCCGACCCGGAAGTGCCTACGACTGCTGTAAACTCACCTTCTTCAATGCTCAGGTTCACACCGTCCAAAGCTTTAACCTCCGTCTCGCCGTTGCCATAATATTTTTTCAGATCTTTTGTCTCCAATATTTTCATATTAACCTCCATGATTCCGCTTTGCGGAGAATGCCCTGCTTTTGGGCATTCTCTGAAACATTTAGCAACTCTTAGGCGGCGTTCTCTGGCGCCTTAGAGTTGCTTAATGTTTTTTCATTCAGGACAATGCCAGACGCATCCATACCCTTTTTACACAAATTATTGTATCAGATACTTCTTACATCCTTCTGACAGGCGCCAGAAAAAGATATGACAATTTTGTAAGAAAACAGGGAGTTGTCATTCCCAAAATGTGGTATGATAACAGGAAAAGAAGCTAAGGAACTGTCCCAAAATTCAAACAACTACAAAACAGGAGGGTATCTATGAAATTCAAAATGGTTCATGAAAACTACAACGTGTTTGACCTGCAGAAATCCATAGCATTCTATGAGAAGGCTTTAGGTCTTAAAGAAGTGCGGAGAAATGAAGCGGAGGACGGCTCCTTTATCATCGTTTTTATGGGAAGTGAGGACGGGGATTTCCTTCTGGAACTGACATGGCTCAGGGATATGGACAGGCCCTACAACCTGGGCGATTGTGAATTCCATCTGGCCTTCCATGCAGACGATTATAAAGCGGCGTATGAGAAACATAAAGAAATGGGATGTATCTGCTACGAGAATCCGTCAATGGGAATTTACTTTATCTCCGATCCCGATGGATACTGGCTGGAAATCGTGCCTTAACAGCTCTTAAGATACCGCGTTCAGCAGGAACACAGAGAAGCGGCTTCCTTTGCCTGCTTTGGAAGATACCGTAATATATCCTCCCTCGCATTGCACAATAAGCTGTGCCAGGTAAAGTCCAAGCCCGCTTCCTTCCTGCTGTTCCACTTTCCCGCCGCGGTAGAAGCGCTTAAAGATCAGATGATATTCGCTTTCGGGGATGCCGATCCCCTCATCTATGATCGTAATCCTCGTGTAAATGTCCAGTCTGGACAACGCAATGCGTATGCAGCTGTTCTCCGGAGAATATTTGATGGCATTTTCCAGAATGTTGGACATGGCTTCCGCCGTCCACTTCGGATTGTGATAGAGGTCAAAATCCTGGAATTCCTCTACGACCATCTCAATATTCCTGGAGGACGCCTGTGCATAGACAGCGCCGAGAGCTTTCGCGATCGTCTCCTTGATCCCGGTATTTTCGGCAGTGAAACGGATCACACCGTTTTCCAGTCTGGATGCCTTCAAAAGATCTGCCATCAGCCACTGCATCTTGTCCGCCTGATTCTTTGTATGCTCCAGGAACTCTTTTCGCCTGTCCTCATCGAGTGAGGCATCCTGCAGGATTTCCATATTCATGACAATATTGGCCAAGGGTGTCTTGAACTGATGTGAAAGATCCGCAATCAGTTCCATGGTCTGATTTTTTTCTTCTATCGCCTGCCGTTCCCTGGCGCGCGCACTGCTCAAAATCCGTCGTAGCTGGCTGGCAATCCGTGATTCCCTTGTCTCCTCTATATCCAGCCTGTCATCGCCATCACAATCACTGCCGTCCAGCTTTCCCTGCTGAAAACCGTCTAAAATACGATCCAGCTTCTTCCACTGCCACAAAAAATAAGCCGTGCTCACAAAAAGCGCCGCAAGACACAGCAAAAGACAGGCGGCAAGTATTAAGATTATACTCTGCGCCGTCATGAATTATCCTCCCACAAATACCCGATTCCCTGAATGGTACGGATATGATTTCCTGTCAGCTTCTTGCGAAGACGGCTGATATTCACGGAAAGCGTATTCTCCTCCACAAAATTTCCGTCCGTATCCCAGATATGCTGCAGAATCTGTTCCTTTAGAAGCGCCTGATTTCTGTTTTCCAGAAAATATTGAAGAAGCCGGAATTCCGTCATACTCAGATCCAGCTCCTGATCCCCGTCATAAGCGCGCAGAGTCTTCGTATCCAGAGCGACTTTTCCCGACGTGATCCTGTGCTCTGCTCCCCCGTCCTGCTGCCCAGTGCCATCTGGCACTGTACCTCCGGATGAAGCTTTTCTGTTCAGAATATTCCGGAGCCTGATCTTCAGCACAGAGATCGAGAATGGCTTCGTGATATAATCGTCCGCCCCGCTCATCAATCCCATAATCTCGTCAGTCTCCAAATCCCTGGCTGTCAGCATCAGAATAACAACTTCCGATTCCGCACCGGGAAGCTGCCGTATTTTTTCACAGAAACTGATACCGTCTCCGTCCGGAAGATTCAAATCCAGTATGATTGCCCCGGGATTTTCCTTCCTAAATATGGCATAACCCTCCTGCAGCGTCCGCGCGCTCACAGTCTCATAGCCTTCCTGCTCCAGAACAAAGGAAATACCTCGGTTTAATCCTGTATCATCTTCAAGAATCAATATTTTCATCTGAATCCTCTTTTACTTAAGCTATATGCGTAACAGCTTACCTTTTAAATTATCATCTATCGCACCCATTGTGCAGCCAGATCATACACAACCGGCACCACCAGCGCCGGAAGTAGATTTCCTACCCTCAGCTTTTTCTCCCAAAGCAGATTGATGCCCACGCCAAAGATCAACACCGAACCCACCAATGACAGGGACGAGATCATGGTGTCCGTCATATAGGGCGCGATAAATACCGCAAGCATCGTGATTGCACCCTGATAAATACCGAGCGGCACCGCCGAAAAGAGTACTCCGGCTCCCATAGTGGACGCAAACACAAGCGTGATGATACAGTCCAGTACCGCCTTCGAGACCAGCATGCCATAATCCCCTGTCAATCCGTCCTGAATCGAACCCACTACCGCCATGGCACCTACACAGATCACAAGCGAAGATGTGACAAACCCATCCACAAATCTGCTGTCACTCCTGGCTTTCACCAGCTCTTTGATCTTAACGCCCAGAGAGTCCAGCCTGCTTTCTATGTCAAGCCACTGCCCGACAAATCCGCCGATTACCAACGAACAGATCAGCAGAAGCGTCCCCTGCGTGTGAATCCCCTCCGAATCGATCACCAGGATCTGTGCAAGCGCACCGCTGATACCGATAAAAAGCGTTGCAAGTCCACATGCCTGCATAAGTGTCTGCTGGGCCTTTTCTTTTACACCGCCTTTTATCAAAATGCCGGTTCCGCTTCCCAATATCACGGCCGCAACATTAATGATTGTACCTAATCCCCTCATTTACCTCTGTCTGTCCCTTCTGTTTCCCGCTCTCTTTGACAAAATATTAAACGCAAACATTTTAGCACCGACGGCTGCATAACGCAAGAGACTGTGGAAAAGTCACCTGCGGCAAGTGTAAAGTCCTGGTAACAGTTCAGCCCAGGACTTTGCACTTGCTGCAAAATCCGTGAAAACATGTAAATTTGGTCAAAAGGGAATCTCCCCTCGCTGAAGGTGATTTAGAATGGGCAGATTCCATAACAGTGAAGCCGAAGGCTGAGCTGTTACAAATCCTGGGCTGAACTGTCACACAAGTATTTTCATTTTCTGATTTTGGATTTATAATAAATAATATTAACAAGCGGCGAACGTGCCAGTAAAGACATTGAAGGACACGGTGATAAAAATGGAACCTCTTTTTTCCGGTAAAGATTTACGAAAGCTGATCATTCCTCTTATTTTTGAACAAGCATTGGCCATCACGGTAGGTATGGCGGATACCATGATGATTTCTTCTGTCGGTGAGGCCGCCGTATCCGGCGTCTCGCTGGTGGATATGATCAATATATTGATGTTCAATATTATGGCAGCACTGGCCACCGGCGGCGCTGTAGTGACCTCCCAGTGCCTGGGCGCGCGGCATAAGGATGACGCCCGCAAATCTGCCAAACAGCTTCTATATACCGTGATTGTTTCCGGTGTTTTCATCGGAGTCATTGTGATTCTCATCAGAAGACCCATGTTGAGACTGTTCTTCGGAAGCATCGAAGAGGATGTTATGGACAATGCCCTGATTTATCTGACAATATCAGCTTTTTCCTACCCTTTTCTTGCGGTATATAATGCCTGCGCGGCACTTTTCCGCTCCATGGGAAATTCCAGGATTACCCTGCAGGTGTCTGTCCTGATTAATCTGATCAATATAACAGGTAATGCCATATGTATTTTCGGCCTTCATATGGGCGCTGCCGGCGTGGCCATTCCCTCCCTGATTTCAAGGGCAGTGGGCAGTATCGTTCTTTATATTCTGCTGCGCAATCCAGATCTGGACGTCTGCTTTTTGCGGGAGCCTTTTCATCCGGATCTTAATATGGTCAAAAAGATTCTCTATATCGGAATTCCAAGCGGCGTGGAAAACGGCATCTTCCAGCTGGGGCGCGTGCTGGTGGTAAGCATTATTTCCGGATTCGGAACCGTACAGATCGCCGCCAACGGCGTCGCCAACAACCTGGACAGCGTAGGGATTATCGTCGGCAATGCCCTGAATCTGGCCATGATCACCGTAATCGGACAGTGCGTGGGCGCCGGAGATGAAAGCCAGGTCCGCTCCTACACGAAAAAACTGCTGATCATCACATACATTCCCACGATCATTCTGAACATCGTTCTCTTTTTGAACTTAAACTGGATTCTGGGCTTGTATGGGCTGAGCGAAGAGACTACTCAGCTGGCACGGACCCTGGTCTGTATCCACAACGGATGCGCCTGCTTCCTGTGGCCCTTGTCCTTCACGCTTCCCAATATGCTCAGGGCCTGCAACGATGTGCGGTATACCATGTTTGTCTCCATTGCTTCCATGTTCATTTTCCGGATAGGGTTCAGTTATCTTATAGGTGTCAATATGGGATATGGCGCGGTCGGTGTCTGGATCGCCATGATTATGGACTGGATCTGCCGGATCGTCTGCTTTGTTATCAGATACCTGAGCGGAAAATGGAGAAAGCTGGCCAGACTTGACATAGTCTCATCCGAGCCTGTCGCTAAATCTTAGATATTTTGCAAAATTATATGCAATGCGATTCTGGTTTATCCAGGTTAGGCTTATATTCCATTATTTAGGCTGTAACACTATTGGAACTCTAATATGTTATCCCCGCTCCCACATGCGGCCTTATGGCGCTGTAGGCTGCATCTGCCACAAACAGCATCAGTACAAGCATCCCTGCTCCTATCTGAATCTTTCGCGGGATCTTTTGATACAGAGAATAGAACAGCGGGCTGATCAGCCACACAAGCATCATCCCTCCCAAACCAAACAGGAGACTGCTGTACAGACAGATCCTGCCATGCAGATTCCAGGGTGCACGGCTGTAATCCCACCATTTGACTCCCCAGGTCAATTCCAGATACCATCCGGCCAGATACTCCAGCACACTGCACAATATCATGGATGACACAAATGTAAGAACCGGCCTGTCTCTCCACCGATGAAACAATATCTCCAGCATAATACCGCCTGTCCCATAGATTGGCAGCCATGGTCCGGTCAGAAAACCACGGTTTACATAAATTTCGTCTTTGAATAAATACAGAAATCCTTCCCAAATCCATCCAAAAACAGACAGCAGAAAAAACAGCCATACATAGAAGAAGAAATCTGTTTTGAGTCGATTGCGTCGTTGATGCTCCACTGTCACTGTACTTCCATTCCTTTTTAATATGATTTATTATATTTTTTAACATTGTTTTTAATGTTATTTCAAAATGTGGTCAAAACCATTAATCACAGTATTGCCAGATTCTTCTGATCAAATACCATGTGCATGTCTCATATGCAAGTCGTCTGAATGAGGCGGTGCCAGTAGCGTCGTCGATTGACTCAGGTGCAGCAGATAAGAATTTAAACAAGTGAGGCATGAGATTAATTAGTCGATCCATACTGGACACAAACTCCCATGAAAAGTACAGTGCATAATTCGCACGTATGCACACATGCAGTAAACTGATATAAACAATTTTCCTCTGGCATGGTCATTAATTTCTGAATTGGCACTTTCCATCATGCCATTTTTGCATATAATTCATACTATAGTTAACGCCATAAAAATTCCGTTTTCAACTTACAGAAGCTTCCGTATATAATTGTCACGCTTTCTGGGAAAACCGAACGAAAAATAGAAATGAGGGATCGAAATGAAAAATGAAAAACTTCTTAAACTCGTTATGACCGGCGTTTTCGCCGCACTCTCCTATGTTGTATTTACATTTCTGCAAATCAAGATTACGCTGCCCGGAGGAGACGCTACCTCCATTCATTTAGGCAACGCCGTCTGCGTTCTGGGCGCACTGCTTTTAGGTGGATTTTACGGCGGACTCGGCGGTGCGATCGGTATGACGATCGGTGATCTTCTTGATCCGTACTACATTATCTATGCGCCCAAAACTTTTATCCTGAAGCTGTGTATCGGTCTGATTACCGGGTTGATTGCCCATAAACTTGGCCACATCAGCACAGAGAAGGATACTTCCAGGGTCCTTAAATGGACGATTGCCGCTGCTGTGGGCGGACTGCTTTTCAACGTTATCTTTGATCCGCTTGTCGGGTACTTCTACAAGCGCATGATCCTGGGTAAACCTGCCGCTGATGTGACTCTGGCATGGAATATTGCTTCTACTTCCATCAATGCAGTAACCTCCACGGTCGTGTCCGTAGCAGTCTATATGGCTTTGCGTCCAGCGCTTAAGAAATCTAACCTGTTCTTCACCATCGGCAAGAACAAAAAGCTGCTGGAAACTCACTAGAACATCAAAAGCGTCAGGATTTTTCCACGGGGATCCAGATTTCGCTGTAATTCATGTCCTCCGTATACGCCTCAATATTATAATTACCTGCAAGCCTGTATGCCTTGCAGGATGGCAGCCACTCGCTCCATATTTTTGTATTCACGTCCTGTAAGGATTTCGGCAATGGCCCACGACAAGGGAATACCGCCCATGTTCCGGCTGGAATTACCCTTGTCTCCATTCCATCAGGGACTTCGCTTTCCGGATTGTAATTATCGGCTATCAGATAATCAAAGTTCTGGCCGTCACCATCCATGCAGATTCCATACATTCCACATACAGCTTTCCCATTCTCACTGTTCATGTGTTCCTGCCAAAACGCCGGAATCTCCTGATAAGAAGTTTCCGTATTGAATTTGCGTGAAACTCCCACAACTGTGAATTGTTCTTTTTCCACAATTTTATACTCCAACATAGTACCACCCTCCAATGTAAGTTTTATTTTCAACGGGGCAACAGAATTCAGGCTGCGGTCCTTTTCTCTTGCCTGAGAAGGAGTTATTCCATGGAACCTAGTGAATGCCCTGGCAAAGCTGTCAGGAGAATCATATCCATACTTCAGCGCAACATCAAGCACCTTGATGTCGGTTGAGCAAAGCTCCTGGGCTGCTAGAGTCAGACGGCGGTTTCTGATGTACTCCCCAATCGTAAATCCACATAATACATGGAATATTTTTTGAAAGTAGAAACTCGATACAAACGCCTGGCCGGCAATTTCATTTATATCTATGTCCTCGGTCAGATGTTCTTCAATGTATGAAATTGCATTGCGTATACCGTCGTTCCAACCGTTCATGGACTGCGTACCCCTTCCCGTTTCGTTGTGAATACATTATACCATCAAATACCAGGATTATCCCGACATTTTCTGTTCGCCGGAGTGGGGGAATCTTAGAATTTCTGTTTCCGTCTCTTGCAGAAACCATACGCGGAAACTTCTGCAAGTCCGAAAACGAAATTTCCAATGTCGTTAACTATAGCATATTGTCTATCCGGCAATATCGTTGTCCTCTGGTATCACCAAAGCCGCCACGATATATATAATCAACCCTGTCCCGCAGCTTGTCAGCGAACACAGAAGCCATATCAGCCGTACCAGAGTAGGGTCCACTTTCAGATATTCTCCTATACCGCCGCACACGCCACATATTGTCCTGTTTCTTTTGGAACGTACCAGCTTTTTATAATCATTACCCATAATTACTCTCCTTCCTCAGTTATCTGCAATTATTTTGTAAAACCCACATCGATATTTCCCATAGAACATGTAACGTCTATCTTATTACTGCTGCCATTATTAATATCGCGTTCCGCCACTCCATCGTAACTATTGCCTCCGATCGATATGCTTCCCATACCGCAGTCAACTTCATAATTATAATCTGATTCTTCCCCTTCCAGCGTAATGTACAGATTTCCCATAGCGCACTCTGCATCCAGCTCTCCGGTGAATGCTCCATTTAATGTTGCCTGGCCCATGCTGACCTCTACCTGTGTCTCATGGCTCACATCAGCTCCGTTAATCCGCAGTTCTCCTGCCGCTATATCAAAACCGGCCTCCTTCGCGCTCAGTGCATTTACCGTGATTTTGCCAGCGCCCAATGATATGTCAACGGATTCCGCCGCTTCTAGCTTTTCGAATACGCACTCACCGGCTCCGACATTGATCTCTATTTCCCTGGCTTTCAGATCTCCTGTTTCCAATTTTCCCGCGCCGAAATCAATATTGATATCATCAAGGGACATGCCTTCCGGCAGATACAGAGTGATTTCCGTATCGCCCTTAGGATGGTTGTGCTCCCAGAGATCACCGATATGCCCGGGCTTCATGTCTTTATGGACGAGCATAAATGTATCTCCATCCTTGATACGGTACTGATAGTGATCCTTACATTCCCCTGTAATAGCGATACTGACTTCATCGACTGCCGCCTCTCCTATATACATTTGGCACGCGCCTGTTTCAATATCCAGTTCCCGAAGCCCATTCGCTGTAATGCCGGTTCCCATTCCGCTCATGCTGCCAGTAACATCGTTGCCGGTCTGTGTATCCTTATTCTTTACTACCTTTTTCCATTCTGATGAATCCCAGTCCCAATACTCATCCCAGTCATCTTCATCATCCCAGAACCCAAAAGAAAAATCAGCCCCGTTGCGTACAAAGCGAAACGGAATTCCTGTCAGATGTTCAACGCTGACATGTTCCAGCTGCCTGAGACCGCCCAACATCGTGCCAACCGCTCCCAGCAAGCATCCTATCAGAAAAGTGACCAATGCCGTAGCCAGACATATTTTTGTAAATTTCTTCATGCCCATGCACCTCCTCTATGAAAAATTCTCTGGCACAGGGAGACAATTCCCCTGATGCACGCCGGTATTGCCGTACCGGCCATGATAATCATCAACCATACAAACAAAAGCCCCACTGCGAAACATGCGAACGCACCACCCAGAACACACAAGCCTCCCGAAGGCAGACTGAACATTAAACTGATTCCGGTTATCAAAAGCGCAACTGCAACCGCTACGAGCACCACTCCCACGATCAAAAATGACAGAAACAGTGCAAACAATGTTATAATCACTCCTGCTGCGATACCAAAGAATGCACCCAGAAGCCCTATCCACACAGGAGAAGTCAGCACTGCCAGAATAACAATCAATGCAATCATGCCGCCAGACATTTTCTTTTTCCCGGAAGCTGACTGTCCGTATTGTCCATTCTGTGTGTTGCCTTGCCCATATGCTGTGTTCTGTGAACTGTTCTGACCATATGCCCTATTTTGCGTATTTCCGGCTCCGTAAGTGTCAGTGTTCTGTGCTCGGGACTGTTCATAAGGGTTATTATATGTTCTGTTATCCGTTCTGCCGCCATATATCCCATCACCCTCGGGACGTTTGTAATACGCGCCGTCATAATAGCTGTTCCCATTCTGCGAACTGCCATACTCCACTCCTTCCCGCTGAGGGCTGCCATTGTACACGCCGTCGGACCATGTATTTTCCTGACCGGGCTGCTCTCCTGCAGCGGCATTCTCCGTCCGCATAATTTCATCCTTCGGTGCGTGTGTATAGCCGCTGAAACCTGATTCCGTAAATTCACCGCCGTTTCCACCATCATTCAATCCGGCTTTGATCGATCTGGCCAGTTCTTCGGGAGTTCCCAGAGACGAAATAACATCGCTCTCATTTTCCTCCCCTGCATCATCGAAATAGTCGTTATAATATTGAATGGCTTCCTCCCTCTCCATAGGTGATACATCGCTCAGAAGTCCTGTCAGACGCCTCATAAATTCTGCTCTATTCATGCTTCAATCCTCCCTCAAAGATACTGTTCAATCTGGCAGAATACCGATACCACTCACTGATATACAGATTGAGCTGTGCTCTTCCTCTTTCTGTCACCTTATAGTATCGTCTGTTCCTGCCCGCACACTCCATATCATAGACTTCCAGACATTCATCTTTCTGCAGCCTTCTGAGCACCGGATATAGCGTGGATTCCGAGATCTCAATAACTTCCCGCACTTCCTGCGTAATTTTATATCCGTATGTGCCTTCCGATTCACTGGAAACTACAGCGAGCACAATCGCGTCCAGCAAAGCCGCACCCGTGTTAAATACCATGCGATAAACTCCTTTCCTGCTTTTTACATATCTCATAATAATCATCCATTTCTGCCCATAAGTTAAAAACTCCCGCCACATGCAACCAAAGCGTCCGGTAACCGTTTGACCTTTGATTTCACTGTTATAGACTGAATTATTACAGCATTCAGCCTTATTGGCCTTCACACTTTATAGCATATTTTATAATATTATAAGTTACTACAATATTATACATCATATAATATTGTTTCTGTAAATACTATACGGCGTATAATATTATTTGTCAACATACATTTACATTATTTTTTCTTAAGTTTTGCTTAAAGCACACTCCACTTCTATACGATTCTATCAATAACAGCTTTAGAAATTTCGTTCTCAGCCTTGCAGAAGCTTCTGTACATAGCTTCTGCAGAAACCGGAAAAGGACTTTGTTATGTAGTTCACTCTATATTCTATATAAAGAAACGGCCTGCAAGCAGAAATTTCTTCAATTACTACAAAATCCACCTTTCTTCATACCATAGCTTTGACATCATATCATGCATATAATACCTGCATCACATCTTACACAGATACTTGTGTTCAGAAAAATATGACATCACATGCTAACATAAAACAGAACGCATACATGTACAAAAAAAGAGTACTGCTTCATACCTGGCTTCCAGTATAAAACAGTACCCTTTCTCTAAACTTTCCCATTTCTGATTTTTATCTGTCTATTCCACATCCTTCCGGATTAGGAACATCTTACTATTACTCTAAAACAGATTTACTTTCCCTACCACACCATCGTTAATGACATAATAAGCCGTAAAATCTTCCGGTTTAATATAAATCTGTATGTTCTCAATAGAATCTTCTGCATGGCCCTTCGCATAATAATGAGCTTTGACCCGATCAGTCACTGCCTGCAGATTTGCTTCATATTCGCGATACTGAAAGAAAATCTCCGGTACTACCTCCTGCCTGGGCGTCTCTTTAACGGCCTCTTTCTTCACATCCGCTTCCTTCTCAGGCATCGTTTCACTCTCTGTTGTCATTGCTTTCTTGTCAATAGTCTGGTCCATAGTCTTATCCATAGTGTCCTCCCCCTTCATCTGCCTTACGGCTTATCGTATAATACTACAGTTGCCGCCATCTCCGCTGTTTCATGATTCACTTCAACCTGGCAGGATACACACGAAACCTGTAATCCGTTAATCCTATTGTACCATTCTTTCCACTGTACGACAAGCAACTTTCCGAAAACCTTATCACAAAAAAACACCAGCCGTAAATCAGCCTGATGTTCTTTACTATCCAATTATTTTGTCATTCATCCCAATCTTCCAGCTCGTCAGCGGACACCGTTCCTTCTTCACGAATGGAGATTTCCGCCTCATTTAATTTGCTTAAAAGCTGATAAAGCGCTTTCTGTTTATCAAGCTCATCTAATTCTTTCATATCTATGATAGCGCGCCTTTCTGTTACACAAATACTTCTTTCAACATCCCTGCAAACTCCTCGACATAATAGCCTGAGTTATCCACCTTCCAGAATGAGCAGTAATGCCGGGTACCCCGGCGCCCTTCCGGCAGAGCGGAATCCTGGCTGTTGTGTTCCCGAAGACTTCCGCTCCCTCATCAACCGGCATAAAGCCACTGTTCTGCACCACCATCAGACATGCTTCATCCAGACTCATCAAGAAGGAAGAACCTCATTCTTTTCCCATGTTGCTGCCTTCGCTGAATATTCCGGTCTCGAAGTCCATATTGTCCGGTAATTAGGAAACCGATTGGCAATTATGTAGGATATAGGAAATCTCGCCAATGTAAAGCCGGCTTACGCCCCGCAAAGCGGCTCTGGGCTTGACATTCGCTCAATTTCCTATGAATTGTAATCAAGCCAATCAATGACGGTTTCCGCTCCGGAATACCGGTTTCCATATTACCGGAATCATGGTTTCTTGGTGCAAGAATATTCACCGCTTCCAACTGTGTCGCTGCCCTCACTGGTACAGAACAGGATGATCTTCTTCCCTTACAGGTCGTAATGTTCTGAGAATGTAAATGCTGCCATAGGGCAGACTTCCCATCAGTTGGGATATCCACCATTTGCATTTATTTCGTCGCCTTTTTCGTCGCTCTTGTAGCGACGAATTATTTCAATTTGTATAACTTACCTTTCGTTTTACCATTATGCTAATATCGTCAATTAATATATTGTATATAATATTTTTTAAATGCAATTTAACGACAACTTAATCGATACTTTCCTTTCCCTTTCCCTTCAACCGCCTCTAAAACTCCAGCCTGGCACATCTTCCCAATAAACTTTGAGGCGGCTGTTGGAGAAATATGCAAAGCATTAATAACCTCTGTCCTTCCAAATATTTGCTCTAATTCTATTACATTTAAAAGCACATCAATTTTTTGCAAAGTTGATTTATTTGCCCCTATTGCTTTTAATCTTTTTATGTAATTAACTTTCAGCTCTTGAATATCAACTTTTTTAGGTTCAATATCAACCTTTTCGTTCTCAATGTCAACTTTTTTGTTAATAAAATCTGGATGGATTGGAATTTCTACAGACACAGCCCGTCTATCCTCATCCGTAAAAAACCTTGCTTTAGGCGAACCATTATTCCGCAGTTCTTCCTGAATAGTTGGAATGCCCGTTGATTTTCCTTCAGATAAATCCAATTCTTTCAAAAATTCACCCAAACGTTTATTACGATAATATCTGGAAGAGAAGCGCTCCCCCTCTTCGATTACCCTTTGTGGAATAGAACGGTCTATTCCCGGAAAACTGATAATTCGGATCAATTCAGGCTCAATCTCAATCATAATTGACTGATAAGAAAGATAATCCCTGTGATAAAATGCATTTACAACTGCTTCTTCCAACGCTTGATATGGATAGTTAAATCTGCGTATCGCTTCCATTTGGTAATTCACTTTCGTGACCATCTCTTCAATCACCAAGTCCTGCAGTGTCTGCATGGTACGTTTGATCATCATTGGCACTGAACCTTTAATGACCGGAAATTCCTTGAAATTATTAGGATTTTTAATACTTCCATCCGGAAAACGCACAATTTCTACCTGTGTATAAGGGAAAAATTTATCCAGGTGTTCACAAAACATCATTAATGCCACATTAGAAATATACTGCTGTTCCGGTGGTCCAACCAATAACTGCATATCATTCAAAACAGCCATCACTCCACGTTCTGTCACTTGTTTTGCCAGTTTGCTTTTTGTCTCATTAAGGTGGTCTATCAGCAGTGCAACCGAAATATCATCCTCTGTCGCATCAAAATTTGGTCTGGCATCCAGCGGAGCATAATTAGTCATATTTATCAACTCGCGCTCCTGTTCCGGATTAGCATGCACAGAATTGGAAGCATAGCGGATATAGTAGTAATGCTTTTTCTCTTTCTTTGCAGTCACATGCTCCGGTACTTTATACGGTCTCTGGATTCCGGTTGTTACCCACAATACTACGATCATCTTCGCATCTACTTGTTCTATAATTACTTTTGGAAAATATGCCGGAATAATGGTGTTATTATAACCAAGGATCTCTTTTTGAATCTTATCAATCTCCTGTTCCTCTACTCCTTTTACCGGACGAACTGCTATACCGTTCTTTTCCTCCACACCAATGATAATGTATCCGCCGCCCACATTGTCAAAATCATTTGCAAAGGCACCTACACTATGATAAATATCATCCGGATTCCATCCCGCTTTAAATTCAATTCTGTCGGATTCTACACGGCGCTTGTTTAATAAATCTTCAATGCTGATTTCCAGTTCCAT
>CAYXKS010000035.1:0-18313 GCA_964465725.1 uncultured Bacteroides sp.
ATGAGAATTCCCTGCTTTCCAAAACGACAGTTAAAGTAAATACACTGGGAGAGGAGCAGGAGCATCCGGATGACGGGCAGCTGCCGTCTTATGCGACCATTCAGGGATTTAAAGGTCTTGATGCAAAGGTGGTGATCCTGTTCGGATTAGACAGCGTCCGGGATGATATTTTTTCCAGGTATACCTATATTGCGGGAACGCGTGCCAGAACGCTGCTATATCTTGTAGGGTCACAGGAGTTTTGGGACAGGATCGAGGGGCATATTCTGTAACAGAAACAAGAGGAGATCACAAGATTTGCATGGGGTGCTGGAAACTGGTTCAGAGTTTCAGTATAAAAAATGAAGCATTAAGATTCTTTAACGGATTTTGAAAAGGGAGACACAAGTGGAAGACAGATCTTCAAAGAATATCAGAACGCTTGCCATTTATGCCCGCCTGTGCGAAGGCAGGGCTATCAATAAAACGGAAGAGGCGGAAAGGTTTGGTGTAGATGCCCGTTCGATCCAACGGGATATCGATGATATCCGTGCTTTTTTGGATGAACGCAGTACAGGGCATGCGCCGGACGGCCGCACAGTCGAGTATGACCGTAAACGGAAGGGCTTTGTTATGGCTGGGGCAGAGGGTTCCATGATGTCCAACAGTGAGATACTGGCAGTAAGTAAGATCCTGTTGGGGAGCCGTGCCTTTACGCGGGATGAGATGGACAGTATTCTAAAGAAGATGATCGATGGATGCGTTCCGCTTAAAAATATGAAGCTGGTAAGGGAATTGATTTCCAATGAGCAGTTCCATTATGTAGAGCTTCATCACAAGATGCACATTCAGGACAGGCTATGGACTATAGGAACGGATATCAAGGAACATAACCTGGTCGAGATCATATATTCCAGGGCAGTGCATTCAGAGGAGGCGGTTCAGCGTGTGATTGAGCCGGTGGCGATTCTCTTTTCCGAATACTATTTCTATCTGAATGCCTTTATCGTCGAACCGGACAGTACAGGTGAGTTTGTACATAAATATGATTATCCGGCGGTCTTTCGTATTGACAGGATCAGGGATTATAAAGAAACGGGCAGGAAATTCCAGGTATCCTATGCAGACAGGTTTGAGGAAGGCGAATTCCGGAAGCGGATTCAGTTCATGTATGCCGGGCAGCTTATGAAGATCTGGCTTAAATTCTATGGAGAGAATCCAGAACCGGTGTTGGACAGGCTTCCGACGGCACAGATCGTAGAAGCGGGAGAGCGTGAATATCTGATCAGTGCGGAGGTCTATGGGAAAGGAATTATCATGTGGCTGCTCAGCCAGGGGAATAAGGTTGAAGTGGTACGACCGGAATCCCTGAGGCGGGATATGAAGAGGCAGTTGGAAGAGGTGATGGCGTTTTATAAGTAACCTGGCAGCTGTCCGGTTGCTGCAGTGCATGGCAGCTTCCGGGAGAAATATTATCGGGAGCAAAAATATTCCACAGGACAGAGAAATCTATTCTGTGGGTTTTTTGTTGTAAATGGACACAGGGCATACTTGGTTGAGGTACAATATTTGGATTGCAGTATGTCATACGTATTGATTTAGTAATGATATAGCATTATAATATGATGTATGATCAAGATGCGAAAGTTGTTCAGAGCATGAAGTAAAAAGCTGGAATTTTAAGAATGGATAATAGGAAGGGAATTTGTTATGGCGAGTACGATTCAAGTAAGGGTAGATGACGATCTGAAACGGAAATCAGATATGCTGTTCAAGGATCTTGGTACGGATACAACATCAGCGATCAGGATGTTCTTAACACAGGCAGTTGCAAATAATGGGTTCCCCTTTGAGATCAAAAAGAACAGCAGGGCAGGATACAACCCGTATGAAGTAATGACAGAAGAGGAAATATTGGCGAAATTAAAACGCTCCAGAGAACATTGTGAGGAAGGCAGGTATCGTGAGGCAGGCCAGGTGGCCTCTGACCTGAGGGGAAAGTATGGATTATAAAGTGGTCATTACAGAGGATGCAGAACTGGATATGGACAATTTTGTACATTTTCTCTTATTCGAGAAGAAAAATGAACTGGCAGCCAGTAATCTGATAGATGATTTTGATGCAGTTATAGCTACCCTGACTCATGCAGCAGAAAACATGAAGCTGTGTGAAAATCAGCATTTAAGAGAACTTGGATATAGGAGGATCAATTTTAAGTCCCACAGATATTTTATGCTTTACAGAGTGGAAGAGGATATGGTTTATGCAGACAATATTTTTCATGAATTACAGGATTATGAGAATAGGATGATTTAAGCTTTTAAAGTTGAAACGGATGAAAATAAAGAAAATGTGTTTTTTTAGCAGGAAAACAGAAGAGAGAAAGAAAAACGTCCCGGGGATGAATCCCCGGGATTTTTGCATGAAAAGAGAAGAAAAGTTTTCCCGATGCAAAATATGTCATAGAGAGTTTTTATAATGTTTTTAAAGCCAGACGGATTACTGACAGGTGCAATCGATACGCTGGAGCATGGGCCAGCTTATGCATTGGATGCTGCAATTAACGTCTGCCCAAGTGCGGAGCGTATAATGAGGGTGTGGCAGGAAGATTGGGGAAAGCTATTTTGGCCTGTGCTGCAGGCCTTTGACTACCGCCATGACGGTATTCAGCTGGACATCATCCAGCTTTTGGGATTCTTCCATGATCTGTTTTATTTTTAACGGTGCCGGGTTATCCATATCAAAAAAATCTCTCGGGGAGATCTGCAGATACTCACAGATATAGAAAAACGCCTGCATGGAGGGGAAGGCCTGTTTGTTTTCAATACGATTAATGTAGCTGCCGTTTTGTCCGAGGGCGAGGCTCATTTCTCTGGCGGATACGTTCTTCTGGTTCCGCAGAGAAGTGAGGCGCTCTACAAAAAAATCTTCAAACATGAGATCACCTTCCTGTTTTTTAAGATTATAGAGTATGTCATAGACAAAATTGACGTGTTATATATCTTATGAATAATAATATAAGATATTGTATATCTTAAAAAATTATGTAATAATTGTTCATATATGCAACAGAATATACGCAGCTTGTCTGTGCCGCGGCTTTATCCTGTGCTTTTGAGCATAAAAGGCGATGATTAAATAGATGTTGTAAAGAGATAAGGAAAATTTGGGATGTTGGGGAGAGAAGGAAGAAAACCAGACGATATGCTTTATTTCAGACGAAGGATATGGCAAAAAAAGACAATTTTGTTATGTGAAATAGCAGTTATTATACTTTATGGGCTGTTTTTGGCTTTTACCTATTCACATCAAGAATTTGTTTTCGAAGAAAACGATATGCAGTTAAAGAATGATACCAAAGAAACAGTAGATGGAAATTATCTGGATGTTTCCTTCACAGGAGTAAAAGCCGTTGTTACACCAGCATTTCAACTGAAAGAAGGGATATACTATCTGGAAGCGCTTTATACGGCAAGGGGGATCGTGGATGCCGGTTTGATTTATGAGACATCCAGAAATGGGCAAGAACTGGTTGATAATGACGAATTTATTTTAAGGCCGGGAGGTCGGACGCTGTCATACCGCATGAAAATTCATGATGATTCAAAGATACGCTTTAAGATGCGATTGACGGGGGATGCGGTAGATGGAGATTATGTACAACTTTTTCAGGTGCGCATTGTTTCTTCGAAATTGACCTGTGTGTATAAGATATTTTGGATAGCTGTATTTTTTCTGGTAGGAGACTTGGTGGTATTAGGATATCGGAAGTACTATCTGTCATGGGATGCGGAACAGAAGTGCATTTTTATTGTGTTGGTGCTGACTGCATTTTTTATGGGATTACCGTTATATCGCAGTGGTTTGAATGGCGGGAGTGACTTAACTTTTCATCTGTCGCGTTTGGAAGGGCTTTATAGGGGATTGAGAGAGTTAGGCAAGGACGTACAGTTTCCAGTCAGAATCCAGCCCGGATGGCTGGAAGGGAATGGGTATGCCGTTTCTGTCTTTTACGGGGACCTTTTCCTGTATTTCCCGGCTGCATTACGGTTGATTGGATTTACGCTGGAAGAGGCGTATAAGATATATGTTGAGATGGTTAATATCGCTACAGTATTTCTTTCCTATTATGCCTTCAGAAAGATTACACAAGATGACCTGGCAGCAATGCTTGGAAGCGTTTTGTATGCCGGCAGTGTGCAGCGTCTGACGCTGCTGTATACGGCGGTTTTAGGTTCTGCCAGCAGTATGGCATTTTATCCGCTTATTGTTGCTGGTTTTTATCTGTTGTTTACAGAAGAAATCCATTTGACGGAATATAAGAAGATATGGATACTTCTAGCAGCGGGGTTTACCGGTTTATTGATGACGCATATGCTTAGCTGTCTGATGGTTGGGGCCTGTTCCTTCCTGCTTTGCATACTTATGATAAAAAAAGTGATACGCAGAAAGACATTGTGGGAACTTTTCAAAGCAGCAGGAATAACGGTTTTGTTGAATTTATGGTATTTGATTCCGTTACTTCAATATATGACCAACGGGAAATTGAGAATTGGCTCTAAAATTTTTGAAAGATTGAATATAAACGATTATTATGTACAACTGTCAGATTTCACGCAGGAAGGAAGAAACCTTTACAGTCTCTTTGCAGATGCGGATATGATAGGATTTTCCATGCTGATTGTTTTTTCGCTGTATATTGTAACAGCGTCCAGACATGGAGAGGATAAGAGAGTTAAGAGCAGTAGATTTATGGCATGGATGACTCTGTTAGCTTTTGTAGTCTGTACGGATCTGTTTCCGGTTGTGAGACTTGCAAGAGCCAGCATGTTTCTGACCAAGTTTTTCCTGACATTACAGTATCAGTATCGGTTAATGAATATTGCTGTTGTTCTGGCGGCAAGTTTGGCAGCATTGTTTTTTTCAATGGGTGTATTTGACAGAAAGATGCTTCCTTATATTATGGGGGCTCTATGTTTTGTCACACTTTATCAGGATTTGCTGTATTTCCAGACATTATCCTGTGATAACATCTATCTGGATGGGATAGCGCTGGAAGCGAGAGTTAATAATGAACAATATAGTTTTCACGTGGGAAATGGTGAATATCTTCCAATAGACACTGACACGCAGCAACTTACGGAAGAAATACAGGGAGAAGAGCAGCTGCAGATTGGTTATGCCGAGAGAAAAGGGCTGTCGTTTGAACTTACCGTGGATAATCCTGTCGGGGAGGAACACGAGATTCTGTTTCCTGTTCTGTATTATGATGGATATCAGGCGATAGATTTGAATACCCGGAAGAAATTGTCTGTTGGAAGCGGAAACAATGGAAGAGTTATGGTTGCAGTGCCGGCCGGTTATGATGGAACTTTCCGGTTGGAATATCATGAACCAGTGATGTGGAGATGTGCAGAAGTAATCTCTATAGTCACCTTGCTTGCAATTATTATATTTTTATTCCGCAGGAAAGATTAATGCATAGATACTATGAAAAACGAGAGGTATTTATTATTAATCCTGAATTATTCACTGCACTGCTACAGTGAAAATGGACATCCGGGAACTGCAGCCACAGCTGGAAAAAGCAAACCAGTGGCCAGTGAACTTTGACTATTCCAGAAGCAAGACTGTTGATAACTCAAAAGGATATTGTGCCCTTTTGTAGATAATGATTCCAATTTTTCCTCTGAGATGTCATAATAAAAACATGTTGGCGCAGACAAGTAGAAGACAGAGCTTCAAAGAATATCAGAACGCTTGTCATTTATGCCCGCCTGTGTGAGGGCAGGGCTAAAGAGGCAACTGGAAGAGATGGTGGCGCTTTATAAGTAAACTGGTATCTGCCCGTTTTGTCAGATTTAACAGTTTCTTCCTCACGAATCAGGAGTTCCTGGCATAAAATGGGAACTATTGCTCTTCAGAACATTCATCCATCTTGCAACAGTTCCCAAATCAAAAAAGTTCCTTAGAAAAGCCATCGCCCCGTACGATTGCACAATGCGTCATTTGCTACTCTGTGCAGCTGTCACCGCAGATATCAAAGAAGAGAGCCCAATACGGATGTTCTTCTCTTAAAGCATCACCAGTTGTATGGAATAAATCCGCTGCATATTTATCGGCATCCTTTATGCCGCTTAAATATTTTCCCGAAGCCTTGACAGAAGAATCGCTGTTATAAACAACATATTCACCATCATATAGGTTTCCATTGGAGTCATAGGTACCGTCATATATATTCATCGTACTGTTAAGATTCAATACTTCTTTGTATCCGGATTTAATGATACCTGAATCATTGTATTTCCCATCATAGTATTCGTATGTTCCATTACTCCACATGTACATATATTCACCAGCTATCAGTACTTCATCCTCTGTATAAGTACCAATTGATGCACAACAATCGCCATTTTCATAATTTACTATCTTTGTTCCGGATTCAAATATAAGCCCCTCTTTGAATATTCCATCGTATGTGTATATATTTCCGTTCTCATATACAAGTTGAACATTTGTCTGGCCACATACATCGCCGTCTACCCAATTATCACTCTGAATTTCACCATCGACATTTTCTGTTGAAAAGGTAAATGTACCCTTTCCGTTTGGCATACTGTTGCTCCACTCTCCGGTATACATTCCAGTCGTTGACCAGTATTTATATTTCTTATTAGATACTGTAGCCTTCTTGGAAACTTTGCTTCCAGTGGTGCCAGACTGTGTTGACGGTTTATCCGCCTTTACACTTATTGTGCTCACCCCGGGTGCAGCCTGCGAACTAATACCGCATACCAAAAGGCTCATAGCAACCGACCCAAATGCAATAAACATCTTCATTCTGTTCATCTTGAATCCTCCTCTTATAGGTAGCTTACTCCCGATAAATCCCCCATTGCTACCTTCTTATTGTATTTACAATATTATGATAACATAAGGAATTATATTGTGCAATTTAATCTCAGCGTTTTGTTTAGAAAACAACTGTCCAGATCATTACGAAGAACTATATCGGTGAGGGTATATGGCTATGGGCAGCTCCGGTGTTATAGGGACATCTTTTTCCAGAAGCAGGTGAATATAAAGAAAATTTAATTTTTAAGCAGGAGGATGAAAAAAAGAGAGAAAGAAAATCGTCCCAAGGATGGTTCCCTCCGGTATTTTTGCATGAAAAGATGAGGGAAATTTCCTTGATGACAAAATATGTCATGGAGATTATTTATAATGTTTGTAAAGCCAGATGGATACCGGTGACGGATAGGAAATGGCAGAATGGGCCGTACTGACCTGTGCCAGCCGGAATACTTTTTTTGTATAAGTCCTCAGGCTGAAATCATATATGATAGACAGGAATAAGTGGCAATCATATTACACAACCATCTTATGTATCTGATCGGAGGGATGCAGCGGATACATATGGATTTTCAGACAGATGTAAGGTCTTGCCCAAAGGAACAAAAACTTATGATAAGAGGAGGAAGAAATTATGTTATTTGAAATGATCGATGGATTACTGACAGGTGCGATTGATACACTGGAGCATGGGCCGGCCTATGCGCTGGATGCTGCAATTAACGGCTGCCCAAGTGCGGAGCGTATGCTGAAGAGTGCAGCAGTTGACACTTATCAGGCAGATAAGACAGAGTTTCAGATTGATGATGGAAATTCCCTGACATTATCTGATGAGGCTTTGCTCCATGCGGAAGATATGGGCGCAACAAAAGAGAACATGGATGTATTATGTGATGTCCTTGAGGAAGAGATCTTAAAAAGCGGGATCGATCAGGAGCAGAAAAAGAGCATGCTGAAGCAGCTTCGTAAGCTGTGCAGTACAGAGACTAACATCATGCTGGTCGGCGCTACCGGGTGTGGAAAAAGCTCTACGATAAACGCGATGTTTGCGTGCAGCCAGAAAGATGATGGACGGGAAAAATCTTATGTGGAGGTCGCAAAAGTCGGAAGCAGGGTGGATCCGGAGACAAAGGATATCGAGAGATACCGGATCGGCAACCTTATCTTATGGGACACGCCCGGGCTGGGTGACGGCACGGAAGTTGACCAGCACCATAAGGATGTGATCAGGGAACTGCTGCGTGATCAGGATCCGGAAGGAAATGCGCTGATCGATCTGGTGCTGCTGATCCTGGACGGTTCCACAAGGGATCTGGGTACATCCTATAAGATATTAAACGATGTGATCCTGCCGGAGCTGGGGGAAGAGACAGAAAGAGTTTTAGTCGCATTGAACCAGGCTGACATTGCCATGAAGACGGGCAGGCACTGGGATTATGGGAAAAATGAACCGGACGACACGCTTACGGCTTTCTTAGAAGAGAAGGCAGGTTCCATCCGGGAACGGATCAGGGAGGATTCCCAAGTGGATATCACGCCGGTCTACTACTGTGCCGGATATGAGGAAGAATCGGGAGAGGTGGTATATCCATATAACCTGTCAAAGCTGCTTTATTATATCCTCAGTGCCTTACCGGCAGAGAAGCGTGCCGCAGTTTTTACGGGGATCAACACAGATGCAGGACATTATGTTCACAATGATGAAGAGATGGATTATAATGAGAGTGTGGCAGAAAGCTTTGGAAGCATGGCTGATTATATCGCGGAAGGTATCAATAATGGTGCGGTTGCCGGGTTCTGTGCCCTCGGCGCGCCGGGTGCGGCGGTCGGGATGGTACTGGGCGCATTTACCGGAGGGATCAAGGGTATCCTGAGCCATATCTTCTGATGCGGCACAAGGGGAGGAGATTACAATGCGTACATTGTTATTATTACGGGGAGCACCGGGCAGTGGGAAATCCACATGGATAGAAGAGAACGGCCTGCAGCTGTATACATTGTCAACGGATGCCATCAGGCTCATGTACCAGAGTCCGGTGATGGGAGCGGACGGGACAGAACAGATCAGTGCGGAGCAGGATGAGGCTGTATGGAAAACGCTGTTCCGTATGCTGAGGGCCAGGATGCAGCGGGGAGATTTTACCGTGGTGGACGCCACCAATTCCCGGACTTCTGAACTGAACAGATATAAGGAACTCTGCGAGGAATACCGTTACAGAGCCTATTGTGTTGATTTTACTCAGGTTCCGATCGAAGAAGCCAGGAGAAGGAATACAGGACGCGAGCCTTACCGCAGGGTACCGGACAGGGCGGTCGAGACCATGTATGCGAGATTTGCCACCCAGAAGGTGCCCTCCGGCATCAAGGTAATCCAGCCGGAGAAACTGGATATGGTATGGATGGGACTGCGGGATTTTTCCCACTATAAGAAAGTACACCATATCGGCGATATCCACGGGTGCAATACGGTACTGCAGAAGTATTTGTCGGAAAACGGCGGGATCAGGGAGGATGAGATGTATATTTTCCTCGGGGACTACATCGACCGCGGCCGGGAGAATGCGGAGGTGGTGAAGTTCCTCCTTTCCATCATGGACCGGAAGAATGTACTGCTGTTAGAGGGAAACCACGAGAGATGGCTGTGGCTGTGGGCTAACGGCAGGGAAAGCCAGGATAAGGAGTTTGAGCTGGTGACGCTGCCGGAACTTGAAGCAGCCGGGATCAGCAGGAAGGATGTACGCAATCTTTACCGGAGGTTCGGGCAGTGTGCCTATTACAGATTTGACAGCAATACTTACCTTGTAACGCATGGCGGCCTCAGCGGGTTACCGGAGAATCTGACATTTACGGCGACGGAGCAGATGATCATGGGGAGCGGCAGGTTTGAGGAGGCGGAAGAGGCAGCAGCGGCTTTCCAGGCAGGCGCGCCGGATACCTGCTTCCAGATACACGGGCACAGGAACCTGAAACAGGTGCCCATTCTGACAGGCGGCAGGGTCTTTAACCTGGAAGGGCAGGTGGAGTACGGCGGCTCCCTGCGCTGCCTGCAGGTGACGCATGAAGGGATCCGCCCTGCAGAGACCAGGAATGAGGTTTTCAGGAGCCAGGAAACGGAGGTCGGGAAACAGGCGCTTATCAGGAGTACGGTGGCGGATGACCTGATTGCCCTGCGGCATAATAAATATATCGTGGAAAAGAGGTTTGGAAATATCTCTTCTTTCAATTATTCCGATGATGCGTTTCTCGGAAAAGTATGGAACAGCCAGACGGTCAGGGCGAGAGGCCTCTATCTTGACACGGCAAAAGGGAAAGTGGCGGCAAGAGCCTATGATAAGTTCTTTAATATCGGGGAATGTGAAGAGACCATGCCCGGGAACCTGCAGCGGCGTCTGCAGTTCCCTGTGTCTGCTTATGTAAAGGAAAACGGGTTCCTGGGTATCGTGAGCTACCATCCTTATGAGGATGACTTGCTTATAGCCTGTAAATCCACCTTGGACAGCAGGTTTGCGGAGTGGTTTAAGGAGATGCTGGAAAGGAAGACCACGCCGGAAATCCGGGAGAGATTAAAGCAGTATGTCAGGGAGCAGGAGGTCTCCTTTGTCTTTGAATGCGTTGACATGGAGCATGACCCGCATGTCATAGCATATCCGGAGAGCCGCCTTGTGCTGCTGGATATCGTACACAACAGCATGGAGTATACGAAATACAGCTATGAAGACCTGTGTGCTGTGGCAGGGCAGTTTGGATTCGATCATAAGGAGAAGGCCTGCGAGATAACAGACTGGCAGGGATTCTTTGACTGGTACCGGGAAGTACGGCAGGAAGGGTATCTGTATCAGGGACGGCAGATAGAAGGCTTCGTGATCGAGGACAGCGCAGGTTATATGACCAAGCTGAAACTGTGGTACTATAACTTCTGGAAGCAGATGCGGAACGTTTCCCATGAAGTGGTCAGAAAAGGGTTTATCAGCAATACCGCATCCCTCACCACACCTGTAGCAAATGAATTCTATGGGTGGCTGAGGACGCTGTATGAAACGGGCGGCTTTAAGGATATGCCGAAAGATATCTGCAGCCTACGCAGGCGGTTTTATCAGGAGAAAATGCGTTCTGCAGAGCAGATATGAGATCAGTTAAACAGGCAGACAGGAATTTAAAAAGAAAGTGGCGGCAATACATTTTTATAAGGCATAATACAGATGGAAAAGGGGAAGAGGCTGTAGTGGTCTCTTCCTTATTATATGTAAAGGTTGAAGAATATTATTTCATACTGATGCGGGTTATCCGCGACATTAGGAAAAATTTACATATGAATTTTTCTTTAAAGCATACATGTACCGGGTTTTTTAAAATAACCTTTAAAAAATTTTCCAAAAGTCGGGGAAAGGAGGGAGATCAGGTCGAGTGATTAAATTGAAAGGAAGTGATGAGCATAGATAAGGATCATAGTCTTTAGAACGATGGAGATAGATATTGTATAGATTCTGACAATAGAAGAAGATGTAAGTGGAAGCCGGTTAAGTACCGGCTTTTTCTATTTTATTCCGGGGACAAATTAATTTTAGTGGAGGTATGCGTGACGGTAATGGAATTAAACGGGCGCTAAGATAGAGAGTGTGGGTGTAATAGTTGCCTTGATGCAGCATGTTCAGGAGGAAAAATGAAGACACTTAGAAAATATTTGGAAGATATCGGAATCGACCGGATCAAAGACGACCAGACATTCATGGAAGAAGAGTACCATGCAGTCCGGATGTATTGTGAGACCTGTGGGTATTTAATGACTGGTGCAGATTTAGAGGTTATCAAAGTGAGAGGACTGGAGGAAAGTTTTATCAACTGGAAGACAGCCTATGTAGAAGAATTATGGGAAGAGTTCGGGGAAGTCCCTATGAACCCTCATACAGAAGAGATCGAAGAGCCATGGCGTTACTTTCCTACGGGAACACATAGAGAGGAAGTCTGGCATTGGTTCGAAGAAAGTTTTGACCTCAGCGTTGCGGAAGATCTGATGCGGGTTGGAGGGAAAACAAAACTGTGCCAGGGCAAGTAGTATTCAGAGAAGCAATAGAATTTGCAGAATAAACATTAAGGAGGAAAAACAGAATGAACTTTAACGAATTTACAGACGAAATTGTAGCATTACTGAAAGAAAAAATGGGGAATACCTGTACAGTTACAGTAACAGAAGTACTAAAAAATAACAATGTCCGTCTTACAGGGATTGTCATTACAGAAGAGACTTGCAGCATAGCTCCTACAGTCTATTTAGAAGGGCCGTATAAGCAGTATCAGGAAGGAATTTCTTTGGAAGTGATTGCGGAAGAAATCAGAGATGAATATGAGAAGCATGCCCGTAACCTACAGATAGATATGGGATTTTTCAAGGATTTCTCCCAGGTGGAGGGCAGGATTTTCCATAAGATCATCAATTATGAACAAAACAGGGAGCTTCTTAAAGATGTGCCATATATTAAGTGGCATGATCTGGCGGTTGTTTTCTATTACGCAATGGAGGAAGCATCATTTGGAAAGGCAACCATCCTGATCCATAACAGCCACCTGGCCATGTGGGGACAGTCAGCAGATGGGATTTACCGCATAGCCCAGCAGAATATGAAACAAAAGATGCCGGAGCTTTTAGTACCTTTGAGGGAATTGATGGAAGAAATGGCGGGAATCGAAGTGGATGAAACGATACCGCCTTTATATGTGCTTTCGAACAAGGAAAAAATGTTTGGCGCTTCCGCAATGCTTTATTCGGAGCAGATAAAAGGGCTGGCGGACAGACTGGAATCAGACCTGTTAATCCTGCCCAGCTCTACAAATGAAGTCCTGCTCCTGCCGGAACAACGGGATCAGGGATATGATTTCTACAGACAGATGGTTAAGGAAGTCAATACCACCCAGGTAGATCCGGAAGAGATCCTTTCATTTAATCTGTACCGCTATGACAGGCAGAAAGAGGAGATTGAGGAGGTTGCTGTATGATCGAAGAAAGAAATGGAAAATACATTATTGCAGGATATTATTGAATGCATTATGCCGTTTGAGACAGTGTCAGATACAATGGCGTTTACCGGACGCCGCCCGAAAGATTTATGCGGTTATGAGGCATCTGCTTACTGTCAGTTTGTATCAGACCTGACGGAAATTCTTTATATCTTTTACTTAAAAGGAGTGCGCAGGTTCTTATCGGGAGGGGCGCAGGGGATGGATCAGCTGGCATTCTGGGCAGTCCACAGGCTGAAAGCAGTAAGAGGCTGCACAGATGTAAAAAACATCCTCTATCTTCCATTTAAAGGACAGGAGTTACGCTGGGCGAAATCCGGCTGCTTCTCACAGAAAGAATACCGCCAGATGGAAGAGCTTGCAGACGAAATATATGTAGTATCAAATACCAGTAACGTCAGGGCAATGTTTGAGCGGAACCACGCCTTAGCAGATAATTGCGGTATCCTGCTGGGGCTTTATCCGGATGATACTTGGCACACATCTAAAGGCGGCACGGCTGAATGCCTGCGTTATGCGGTGTCATGCAGGAAGAAACGTCCTATTGATATTTTCCAGATGAAATATGATGTAAAGGCGTCAGGATTGCAGGTTACCGGTATAGTACACATTTCCTGTTTTTAGGAAAAGATGGTGGCGGCATTATGCTGTTTGGTAATATCGTTTCTGTGCAGTTTGTACGGGGCTGGATGAAAAATGATATATGGAATATAAAAACAGGAAGAGACGGTAGTTTGCCTTTCCTTTATTTATGCCGCAAAGCCAGAGAAGGGAACATGCCAGTCCCAGATTTCCGGTAAGAGATTACCGTTTACATAGAATAGCTTTATCAGCATAGCAGGGAGAGCCTGTCAGCGGCTCTCCCTTATTTGTTTCAGATGGGATATGCGTATGGCAGATTCCATCTATCGAGTAGGAAGGAGGTTGGATAACAGTAAGGGAAGAGAGGATTAAAGATTGATAGTAAGGAGATCAGGATACTGAAAACAAGAACATATTTATTCAAAGAAAAGGAGAAGAGAATTATGGCAGCAAACGTAGAAACAATGTTTTATACAAGGGAGAAACCATGGCACGGGTTAGGCACAAGGGTGGCGGAGGCGCCGTCTTCAGAAGACGCCATGCAGATGGCAGGATTGGACTGGCAGGTAATGCAAGAACCGGTTTATACGGATACCGGTGAGGCAATTCCCGGCTATAAAGCTAACATCCGGGACAGGGACCGCAGGGTGCTGGGCGTGGTAACTGACCGTTATAAGATCATCCAGAATAAAGAAGCATTTGTCTTTACGGATGCCCTGCTGGGGAAGGGCGTCCGCTATGAGACTGCCGGTTCCCTGCAGGGAGGAAGGAGGGTGTGGCTCCTCGCAAGGCTTCCAAAAGAATACATCATTTCCGGGGAGCAGGTATCCCCATATCTGGTATTTTCCAATACCCACGACGGGAGCGGGGCAGTGAAAGTAGCGCTGACGCCGGTAAGGGTGGTGTGCTGCAATACGCTGAACCTTGCGCTGGATACGGCGAAACGCTCCTGGTCCATGATCCACACGGGGAACATCAGGGACAAGCTGCAGGAGGCGGAGGATACACTTTTTATGGCAGAAGAATATATGATGCAGCTTGGGAAGGAATTTGGGAACCTGCAGAGGCAGAAGGTCACGGACAGGCAGGTGGCAGAGTATATTGAAATGCTGCTCCCGATAGAGAAAGATGCGACTGCCATTCAGAATAAGAATATCACAAAGCTCAGGGAAGATATGGCACAAAGATATTATGACGCGCCTGACCTGCAAGGGACAGGGAAGAATGCATATCGTTTTCTTAATGCGGTATCGGATTTTGCAACCCATGCCAAACCTCTGCGCAGGACGGCAAACTATAAGGAGAACCTTTTCATGCGCACGATGGACGGCAACCCGCTGATCGATAAGGCTTACCAGCTGGTGAAAGCGGCCTGACAGTTACTATTACGCAGAGTGTTACTATTTATTATAGAAGAAACAGGACAGCCATAATAGTGTCTTATGCTCTGGAATCCCAGCAGATATGTGTTGACAAAAGCCTGCAGGTTTCCTTCTGGGTTTGCGGCGGCAAGGGAAAAGTATATCACGGGGCAGGCCGGAGGAAACAGGTATCTGTCGGCAGGGTTCCAGAGTGAAAAGGGCTAAAGACAGGTGGTATGGCAGGCACACTGGAAATTGCTGTCCAGCAGGCACTATCAGAAATTGTTGTCCGGTTTATTTGTAAATATATAACTGTAGAAAGGCTGAAAAGTGTAGAGCGACCAAAAAAATGAATGAAGAGAGCAGAAAATGGAAAGGAGAAAATCATTATGTATGAAAAGATACCGTTAGCGGGAGTAGACGAGGAAGGATGGCTCCGCTTAAGAAAGTCGGGGATAGGAGGTTCTGACGCAGGGGCGGTCTGTGGTGTGAATCCGTACAGCAGCGCCATGAAAGTATTTCAGGATAAGACAAGTGAGTCGGTGGAGGAACAGGATAATGAGGCGATCCGTATCGGTCACGACCTGGAAGATTATGTTGCGCAGCGTTTCACGGAAGCAACTGGATTAAAGGTAAGGAAGTACAACTTCATGTACCGGAGTAAGGAGCATCCGTTCATGATCGCGGATGTGGACCGTCTGGTGGCAGGGGAGGATGCAGGGCTGGAATGCAAGACCGCCAGCGCCTACAATGCGGACAAATGGGCTGACGGGAATATTCCGCTCCACTATGTCCTGCAGTGCTACCATTACATGGCGGTCACGGGAAAGCGTACCTGGTATATTGCAGTTGTCATTCTGGGCAGGGAATTTACATACCGAAGGTTAGAGTGGGATGAAGAGCTGATCAACGGGCTGGTCAGCATAGAAGAGAATTTCTGGAACGGCCATGTGGTGAAGGGTATCATGCCGCCGCCGGATGGAAGCAAAGCCTGTGATGAAGTGATAGCACAGTATTTCCATACAGCAAGAAAAGACAGTGCGGTAAAGCTGGTCGGATTCGATGAAAAACTGAAACGCAGGGAAGAGATTTTAAGGTATATCTCCGAACTGCAGGCGGAACAGAAACAGATAGAGCAGGAAGTGAAGCTGCTTATGAAGGAGAATGAGTATGCAGTCAGTGAATGCTTCCGTGTCTCATGGAAGAATATCGATTCTACGATGCTGGATACAAAGCGTATCAAATCTGAGAGGCCGGAGATCTATGCGGATTACGGGAAGGTATCGCATTCCAGACGGTTTGAGGTGAAAGCGGCATAGGAGGATTATTTATGGATGAAAAAGAATTGAGGGGATTATTGCTGCAGCGACTCCATATGGAGCTGCTGCTTTTCAAGGATTCCATCCTGCTGATGAAGAAAGAGGATATCTTTACGTCTTCCTATAAGATAGAAGTCTATGTGAACCTGTATGAGGTACTTGTAGAACTCGTGGAACATTTGAAGGAACATGCCATGCGGATCCTGCTGAACCTCAGCTTCGGGATATTGGACTCTTTTTATCAGGAATGGATGGAAAGGGAAGACGGATTCTATTCTGAACTGAGCGCTTATGTACATGACAGGCTGGAGCTTATCTCAGAAGTGGGAAGGGCAGATGGTGGCAGTGGAAAGGAGGACAAAGATGGAACAGGACAGAATCAGGCTGCTTAAGGCAGATGAGATCGAGTGCAGGATCTCCACGATCAACGAGAAGGGGCTGAGCCTCTTACTTTATAAGGATGCAAGGGTAGACCAGAAGATCCTTGATGAAACCTTCGGGATATTCGGTTGGAAGCGGAGCCACCAGTGCATAGACGGGAACCTGTACTGCACGGTGGAAATCTATGATAAGGAGACAGGCCAGTGGATATCCAAGCAGGATGTTGGGACTATGAGCTATTCGGAGAAGGAGAAAGGGCAGGCATCCGACAGCTTCAAACGTGCCTGTTTTAACTGGGGCATTGGAAGGGAGCTGTATACAGCGCCGTTTATCTGGATCCCGGCTGAGACAGCAGCGATACAGAGTAAAGAGGGCGACAGCAGGAATAAGGAAAAGAAGTATTACTGCTATGACAGGTTTTCTGTATGTTCCATTGAGTATAACGGTGACCGGGAGATAGCATCTCTTGTGATCGTAAATGAGAAAGGGCAGACAGTATATGCAATGAAAGCCAGGAATGCCGCCGGAAAGAATGTGGAGAGAAAAGAGGCAGAGACAGTGAACACGGGAAAACGGAAGAGGGAAAAACCGAAAGCTGGTCTTTCTATGGAACAGATGACATCCTTGATGGAAGAGCTTGACAGGACAGGCGTAGCGGTAGAGGCAGTCAAGAACCGTTACCGGATCTCAGAGATGGGTGCCATGAGCGAGGAACTTTACAGGAAAGTGATGGCAGCTCTGGCGAAGACGCAGACGGCGGCGTAAGAGTTTTGAAGTAAAATTGTTTTCATAATATTTATGGTTATTATTCATAGTTATTATGATGAGCTGAAAGATGAATTTAGTGTGTACATGAAAAAGATATGGGATGGTGATTTCAATCTGTGTTAATACGTGGACTGTGGATATGTTGTTTTAGTCTATATGAAGATATGAGAGAAAAGGTGGGAACAAAATCTGATGGATGAAGTTATGAAAGCAGTAGTGATTGGAATATTGACAGTGGTGATTGCGGCATTAAATAGTGATGGAGGAGGTAAAGAATAGGAGATAATATTTATTGGAAACGTAAAAATGACTTTCCAGGAGACAAGTTTTCCTGGAAAGTTCCTTGTGTGTAAATTTATTGTGTTGCGAATTTTAATATATTTTCCATATATGTACAATTTGTGTTACAATAATAAAAATGGAACTGTTTGGACTGGATGGAAAATGGAAAATTCATAATATTTTATGATTCCAAATTCCACTTTGATGATGGGGGTGCATGCATGGAATATTTGGCAGACAGAATAGGAGAACAGTTTAAGGAGTGGACATCTTTGAAATATGATAATTCTTTGGGAGATACTATTTTTATTTCATCTCAAACCGGAAGCGGTAAGACACATTTTATTTTGAAAGTATTATTGCCATATGCATTAAGTAGTGGCAAAAAAATACTTTATCTTGTAAACAGGACTGTTTTGAAGGAGCAACTTGACAAAGAAATCCAAGGTTGTTCATTTGCGTTACAGGAAAGCATTGAAGTTGAGTTATATCAAAAGATTGAAGCAAAAATTCTTAAATTGGATAAGGAGGTATACTACTCTGAATTTGATAGGGGATATGATCAAGCATTGAAGGATTTTAATGTACCGAATATTTACAGGAAAGGGTATAAAAAAGAATATCATGTAAACCCTTATAAGATGATGGAATATTATAACAAGTTTGATTATGTGATATGTGATGAAGCTCATTATTTCTTAATGGATTCAAACTATAATACCTCATACTTCGCATACTGAAATGTATTAAAAAGTCACAAAAATCAGTTGCTCCAT
>CAYXKS010000036.1:0-7185 GCA_964465725.1 uncultured Bacteroides sp.
GCGGTTGGCATTTAATGCCGTCAGATTATGTTGTATAACCATCTCTCATCCCCCTGGATATCTTCGTCTTCATCCCCATACCAAAGCTATAACGATCTCATTCTCACACCTGACCAGCTACAACCGTATATACCACACCTGTATGCACGTGGACAGACCAAAGCCAATGTCATTAAGTCAAGCCCAAACTCACATGGCAACATGAAATCACCTGTTAATCCCAGAACCCAACCTGTTTCCAGCTCAAATCCCCGTTCCCACAAATGGGACAGATCATGTGATGTGCCTCCATGTCTATCTCCTGCAGTTCATTATGGCATTTCTCACATAGATTGCCCAATATCTTTTCTGTCCCATCTGTAAGACGGGCATTCACCGTCAGCTGGCACACTAAATCCTTGCAGTTTTTACAATAATACACCTTCTGTTGCGAACGAAAAGAGTCGATCTTCTTCCCGTCGTACAGCTGCCGCCACGTTTCCGCGTCTTTTGAATCCAGGCAGGAAGCTATAATATCCGGCCTTCTGCTCAACAAGCCTGCTCCTACCGACATTTCTTTTTTACATCCACACATGTCGCACGATATCAATATTCTCTGGCCCATATTTCTTTTCTCCCCATCTATGTATCTTTACAAGTTAAAATTCATACTTGCACATCATGTCTTTCCAGACCCAAACGTTTTGTGAAAAATACGGTGCAAGTATTGGCACATACCTGCGCATATGCACACATGCAGACAAGCTGCGTGGCGCGTGCACACTCAACGCAGCGAGTGCGCGGATCTGTTGCCACAGGTGTTCTTTTCATACCTATTGCAACAGTTCAAGAATAGACTGGCTGCCCTGGTTTGCCTGTGTCAGCATACTCGTCCCAGCCTGCATCAGAATGTTATTGATGGAATATTCCATCATCAAATCCGCTATATCGGAATCCCGGATACGGGACTCAGCCGCCTGTGTATTCTCTTCCACATTGGCATTGATATTTCTGGCATGCTCAATGCGGTTTTGATAAGCGCCAAAAGTGGAGCGCTGTTCGCTGACCATCTGAAGGGCGCCTTTGACTTCGTCAATGGCTCTGCTGGCGGATTCCTGCGTCAGCACATTAGTATCTCCTATTCCCAGAGCAAGCGTGCTGAGAGCCTCGTACTGCACGGAAATATGCTGGCCGCCCTCTGTACCCGCCTGGACGTAGAAACTGCAGATGCCGCCGTAAATAGGCGCCTGGATGCTTTTATAAGAAGGATTAAGCGGATAGAAAGTCACGCCATCTGCACCAGCGCCGGATGTTGAGAAATCCAGAACCGAGTGTTCGTTCAATGCCTTCGTAACTTTCTCATATACAGCCTGCTCTGTTTCTGTGGCCGAAACGGGTATGCTCAGTGTAAATGCTCCCACCGAAGGCTCATTATGGGTATTCCCATTGTAGTCTGTAAATTCAATCCCCTTCTCAGCCGTCAATTGAAAATGAAGTGAAATCGTACCACCGGTACCGGCATTGCACCCCTTATTATCTTTGTTCAAGAGTCCTGGCGTTTGTTCATTTTCGTCACCGGTCAGAGCACTCATAAGCCCCGCTAATGTGCCTGAAGCAGACTTAGTGTACGACGCCTGATGTCTGTATGTTTCTACTCCATGTTCCTTGTGGATGCACCAGTACCACCACAAGCCCTCATGTTCTTCTGTCAGGTCATTCGACACATAACTGATACTGGTGGAAGTTCCTTTTACTTTCCCGATTCCTGTCATCTCGAAAGAAAATTCCCAGTTCGTCGAATCATTTCGTGCAGCATCCACACCATTATACTGTGGGCACGTTGTCAGGTTCGTGTTGCCGCTTTTAGCAGGTTCAAGAAAAATATCATCGGCAGCATCATAATTATGCCCATTTCCGGCAGTCCCCGCATTTTTCTGGGATAAATATGCCGCCGGACAATACAGGTAATAGCTGGAAAACGAAAAATTAGCATTATTCCCCGTCGTATTCTCCCACGATGGATTCATGCTGACATGCGAATAAACCTCCATCCACGTCTGATTCAAGGAGTCTGCCATATCCTGCACTGTTGCCGTTTCGGCAGGAGAAAACTCTACCTGATGCTCAAAAACAGGCTTATCGCCATCAAACAGTTCCGGATACTTATCTTTATCGAAATAATCGCTCATTTCAAAACTGTACTTTTGTTCTTTTAGCGTATCCCAATCAACTTCTTTTGTTTCATAATGTGTCCCGTTATACCCATACCAACTGATCTTGACTCCTTTATCAACGTCGGCATTTACAAGGAAATAGCCTGAGCTGGATGAAGAATAATAGCCCCCGCCAGGCAAAACCTCATAATTTTTATTTGTTATCGACATACTATTTGCCGGTCCTGAAGGACTAACTGCCCGTACCGGCCTGTATCCAAGCAGTTTCTGATCACCCGGCTCCCAAATCTTCCTCTCATTAAACGTAGTCTCGCTGAAGATCCGGTTCATCTCATTCTTCAGGTGCTGTATTTCCGAATCAATATACGCCCGGTCCTCCACCGTGTTCGTGCCGTTGGCCGCTTTCACCGCAAGTTCATTGATCCGCTGCAGCATGTCATGTACTTCATTCAGAGCGCCTTCCGCCGTCTGGACATAACCTACCCCTTCCGAGATATTATCCACAGTCTGGTGCAGTCCTCGCACCTGTCTGCGCATTTTCTCAGAAATCGACAGACCCGCCGCATCATCCGCCGCCCTGTTGATCTTATATCCGGAAGAAAGCTTTTCCGTAGTCTTCGTATTCTTCCCTGTGCTTATCTTTAATTGACGATTAGCATTTTCCGCCAGCAAATTATGTTGTATAAACAGCATAGCCGCCTCCTGTTTCTATCTCCGTCCCCGTCCTTGTATCGATGTCATTCTGTCATGGAAATTAGTCAAGTGCGTTTGGTTTGACTTAATGATATTATAATGACAATTCAGCCTTTCATTATCCCACGAGTAAAATCGCTTTTTACGCAATTATGAGAATTGTGAACGCGCCAGGATGTGATTTCAGAATATTTTGTATAAATCAATCTTACAATGAGACCAGCGGCTGAATTGTAGCACGTTGTATCTGTCCTATTATTATTTATCTCGGAACATTGCTGTACTTTCATAATCTTATTTGTATATTATACATCAATCTTTTGCTCCTGAATACCTAAAACGGCTATTACGCTAAAATTATGGATGGCATGCTCATATTAAATATTCAATGGTATTCCATAGTTTTATCAGAAACAAAAGGTGCAAAGTCCATATAGTTCAATAGACCTTACACCTTGATTTCATGTAACTATTATACAATTTACTCCTTGATCTTATCTATATCTGTGAGATTGACACCAGATACATTCAACAATGTTTTAATTGTCAGGTATTCATCCTTCAATTTGGCATATGTTTCGGTAGCATTTTCCTTTCTTGCTAATAACATATACTCTTGAATCTTTTTAAAATCATCAAGAGCGACTTTCGTAACTTCAATACCAGACGGCATATAATCACCTACTTTCCTATTGTGGCCCGTAATTATATTGTTACTTGATCAGTATATCACAATTAAGATACATAGTCTATTCTATTATCGATATGCTTTTAAAACTGACTGTCCCATTATTCTGTAAAATCTTGCCCCCAAATTGTAAGCATAGTATAATACAAGAAGCTACCAGCGAAAGTAACAGAAAGCAATACCATTGCAGAGAGGGTTTACAACCATGAATCTACACTTTCTCGGCGGAGCCATGGAAATTGGCGGAAGCTGCATTTATCTTAAGACGGCAGGTAAGGGCATCCTGATGGATTCAGGCATCCGTCAGGCCGGAACGAAAGATCCTATACCTGACTTCCGCACTCTGCAGGAGCAAGGCGGCCTTGATGCCATCCTCATCAGCCACGCCCATATGGATCATATCGGAACCCTTCCCCTCGTCAGCAAAGCATACCCGAATGCCCCGATCTATATGACTGCCATGACCGCGGATCTTACCCGCGTTCTTCTGTATGACAGTCTGAAAATCATGAATAACCGGGAAGGCGAAATTCCGCACTATTCCGAACAGGATGTACTGGCCATGCTGGGACGCATCCATGTTGTCGGCTTTCAGACGCCTTTTCCGATCCTGGCGGATATTACCCTGACGTTTTATCCGGCAGGACATATCGCGGGCGCTGCCTGCATTTACCTTACCACGCCGGACGGCAGCCTGTTTTACTCTGGTGATTTCTCTGCCTTTTCCCAGCGGACGATTGAAGGCATCAGCATTCCCAAACTACGGCCGGATGCCGTTATCGTAGAGACCACCTACGGGAACCGGCTCCATGCCAACAGACAGGTGGAAGAAAAGCGCCTGGTGGAACTGGTGCGGGAGTGTATCTTTGAACGCAAGAAAATACTGATTCCGGCCTTCGCCCTCGGAAGAGCACAGGAAGTTCTTCTGATCCTCCGCACGGCCATCCAGAATCAGGAGATTCCGGCTGTCCCGGTTTATGTGGACGGTATGGTCCGGGATATCAACACCATGTATACCCGCAACCCCACCTTTCTGAAAAACGCTCTGGCAAAACGGATTCTGAAAGGCAATGAACCCTTCTATACCAAAGAAATTCAGGCTGTTGCACCGATGCAGAACAGAGAAGAACTGCTATCTAGCAGCGATCCGGCCATCTTCCTCTCCAGTTCCGGTATGCTTACCGGCGGCCCCAGTGTCCAGTATGCACAGAAGCTCGCATCCTCGGAAAATGCCTGTATCATCATTACCGGCTATCAGGACGAGGAATCGCCCGGACGAAAACTCCTGAATCTTCTGGAAAATCCGGAGGATGCTGCACTGTCTCTGAACGGAAGCTCCGTTCCTGTAAAGTGCCGCATTGAACAGGTCGGACTCTCCGCCCACGGAGACAAGCTTGAGATTCAGAGCCTGTTAGACCGTCTCTCTCCCCGGCATATTTTCCTGGTACATGGCAATCAGGATTCCATAGAAGAACTGGGACACGAACTGGCGGAACAGGACTATCGCAGGCAGGTCTATCTGCCTGAATGCGGGCAGTCATATGAAATCACATTCCACCGGAAAAGGAAACAGACACCGTTTATTCCGGCTTACACGCTTCAGAGAACACAGGAATATACATCGGCTGACGCCAAACTTCTCTGGGAATACTGGCAGGAACACTATCCAGGGATGCATTTTGCAGTCTCACAGATCGCTTATATCTGGTACGGCAAATCTATTTCTGATGATACGATACTGCAATCGATGCAGAAAGAGCTTGGCGAAAGCAGTTATTTTGTGCCGAATGCACGTCGATTATTCCTCTGGGATGCCGTAAGCCCCGAGGACCTGGCGACAATACTGGCTCCTAAAGAATTGACGCAGCAGGAGCTGTCGGCACAGGTTGAAAAGATTTTCAGCACCTTCCCTTATCGGAAGATCAGCTACCATAACGACCGCAAAGAAATCATACTGCAGTTCGACTATCCGGATGCTCAGGATCAGCAGTCTTTCACCGAAGCTGCCTCTGCCTTCGCTGAGGCTACTGGCTGGCATGCTGCGATTAATCCTGCCACAAACCATAATGCGGCATCCATCCTGCTCTCTTCCCTGTTCGAGGACAGGATTACCAAAATATCCTACCATGTCGAGAGAAGGAATTACGCCATTACGCTCACCGGAAACTCCGGGACAAAGGATCAGGATGCTGCTGACAGGTTCCACGCCATGACCGGGTGGAGTCTGTCTGTCAACGGAGAATGCCTTTCACCTTCCTCCGCTGCTTCCCACTTATCAACCGGCAGCGAATCTGACGCCGACGGTGAAACTGCCCTGAAATACGGAAGTGAAGAATCTGAATCCGGCTTCTTCCTTCCCCACAATCCGTCCACAGAGACCGCCGAGCAGAACCTGGCATTTTACTGCATCGACCAGGTCTTTGAGAATCTGCCTCACACACCGGACAGGAAAAGCCTGAAACAGGATTCCGACGGAAAATACCTGGAAATCAGTTTCATTTCTCCCGTCGTAGGACACCGGTATCATAACGAACTGCAAAGTCTGGCAGATCAGACCGGATGGCGTATCATGATTGCGGACAAAGTAAATCAGAATGAATTGTTTAAAATTGTCCAGCTCCTGTGTATGAAGTATGGAATTTCTCTGAATAAGAATCCGTCTTATCTCCCGGAGCGAAGGGCTGTCCAGCTCAAAGTCCAGGCGTCTGCCGGCTCGGAAAGCCTTCAGCAGGCGGCAGACGAATTTCTGAAAAAGACCGGGTGCATATGCAATTTTATATGCCTGTAGCAAACATCCTCAGCCACAGTATTTCCGGGATTTTCATTGATCCTCCGGCCAGAAATGCCAGTTGCTCCTTCCAGACTCCGGACAATAGCCTCACCGTTTCCGGGTCAGGATTTATCATTAACAACAGAGCATCCCCCGTGCGCCGTATCCGCCGCCACAGCAACACAGATTACACATCATCTCCATACAGCAGAGCCGCATACACAGGTCGCCGCTTCCAAAAGTCGGATATCCGTAGGCGGCCTGTCTTTGTCTGTACCAACTGCCGCCGCTCTCCAACTGCCGGACCAGATTACTGTAAGAGATATTATCCGGTTCCAGAGAAGCGGCGCGTTTCGCATGTTCCAGCGCCGCCACATTATTGCCCAGACCAGAGTGTGCAACAGCGCTGTAATAATACCATCTGGCGTTCCTCTCCTGCTGCGCCATGCCGTCAAGAGTCGTGCGCGCTTCCCTGTAATAGCCATTCCGAATATAGTTACCGGCCGCCCGCAGGTGAGAATCGTCCTCATAGCCCGTCTCCTGACCCTGATCATATCCGCCGAATCCAAACGGCCCGAAGGGGCCATACCCATATCCGCCGGAAGTATTCTGGCCGCCCGCATAACCGCCATAACCACTCTCGCTGTAACTGGAGGTCCTCTCTTTCATGATCTGCTGGTAAGCCGCCTGAATCTCCTTAAACCGCTCTTCCGCCTGATCCCGGTCGGGATTGTTGACATTGGCATCCGGATGGTATTTCCGGCTCAGAGCCTTGTATGCTTTCTTAATCTCTTCTTCGGAAGCGTTCTTTGCCACTCCCAATATGCTGTATGGGTCTGTCATCCCAACCTCCATTCATCTGCTTCGCAGACATTCGACTT
>CAYXKS010000036.1:7285-18298 GCA_964465725.1 uncultured Bacteroides sp.
CTGTATGGGTCTGTCATCCCAACCTCCATTCATCTGCTTCGCAGACATTCGACTTCCGCCTTTTCTCATGGATCGCCTCGTATCTGCACCAGACGCCGGAATACAACACATTCCGCAGTATCTCCACATGTTCCAGAATAGGAAGCACTTCAAACGCGCTGCAACATTCCGATATCATCATCATGAGGATTGTCCTGCATTCTTCTTCAAAGTCCGGAGAGCCGAATCTTTCTTTTAACGGGTTGGGCGTTCCTTTCTTACTATCCTCCTCCACATCCTCATAGGCATCCATCAGATAAATAAATTTCCCCAGGAAAAAACCAAGGCGTCTCAGTTCTTCCGCCCATTCGTCTTCCCGCACTGCCACAATCTCCGCCATAACATCACCGAACAATCCTGCCAGTGTGTCAAGACTGGAATCTGCTTCTCCTTTCTGCTGTCCGGCATTCCAAAATTCTTCTGGAGCTGTGTCAGGATTCTTCCTGGCTTCCTCCGGCCTGTGTCCGCCCTTAGTGATCCGTAAATCTTCCGTCTTCTCTGTTTTCTCAAACTCCCGCATCAGTCTGCTTATCTTCTGCAGCTTCTCACCATATGCTTCCTGCAGGCGCCCCGTCTTGCCCTCCAGAATCCTGCCATGGATAAGCCGGTGAAGCTTTTTCTCATCTTTCCAGTCATCCTTGCATTTATAGCAGGCAAATAATGCATTCATATCCGCCGCATATTCCGTGAAGATATTATTTCTGGTCACATGTCTCTCAAGCGGATGTGCAATGCACTTGCAGCTTCCGGTTCTCGTTTCGGGTTCATACAGCCCTGTCAAAAGCATCGCCAGAAAAGTCATATCATAACTTAAGAAAAGCTGCCCGGCCGCACCGTATTTACGTTTCAGGTCGCGGCATATCCCACAGTAATAGGAATGATAGACATCAAATTCTCTGAACTTCATCTCCGCCTTATTGATCATGATATATCCGAACATAATCCGTCAATCCCTTTCCTGCTCTCAGCTCTTCCTGATAAATTCCGTATTGCATTTCCTGCACCGGATCGCAATACGCCCTTTTCCCCTGGGTACCCGCAGCTTCTGATGGCAGTTCGGGCACTTGAATATTTTATATTCCTTTCTCCCGGCAAAATCCCGTCTGCGGTTACGAAACCAGTTTCTAACCTTACTCTCTCTTGCCAGATACCACTGATTCTCCGCCGACCGTTTCGCAATGTTGCGGGAAAACATGCGGAAATACACATATCCCAGCACCGCCAGTGAAGGCAGATAAAAGACTCTTCCGCCCGGAACGGACAGAAACACCCCCACAAGAGCGCACACCATCAGAACCTGATTCAGACGGTCACTTCCGTAACGTCCCCACATAAAACGCTGAAATTTTTCTCTCATCTTTAGATCACGCCTTTCTCCGAAGATTAGGAACTGTCATTACGATATCTTATTCCCTTTCCGCTTATAGTACAATTAAATAAATATAAACAAATATTAAACACTTATATATCTATCCCCGGTCTTCTCCTTTTCAGACAGGTCTTATGGCAATGATATTGGGCCACAGGCTGGCAGGTGTCACGGAAGTGTTTGGCACAATGTATGATTGCTGTCGTGTACAAATAAAAACATATAAAAACCGGACGCTGTACTGGAATTATTCAGCACAACGTCCGCTTCCATTCTTATAACTACGGTAAACGACATAACAAATTTCCGGCTCTTGTCGAAGCCATATATGGAAGCTTCCGTAAAGTCGAAAACGAAGTTTCCAATGTCGCTAATTTATAACTGTCAGAACATAAACACCGCAGCCGTATATGGCGGTAAGTCAAAGGAAATCGTATATTTCTTAAAATTGCATTCCCCCTTAACCGCATTAAGCTCAGCCGGAATCTCATGTCCGCCGCCGCCAAACCGTTTTTCATCGCTGTTCAGCAACAGTTTATACTTCTTTTTCTTCGGCACGCCGACCATATAGTTCTCCCACATCATAGGGGTCATATTGATCACAAACATGATATTCTTCTTGCCGGTTTCATCCTTTCTGAAGAAACTGTATACACTGTGGTCACTGTCATCCGCATTAAGCCACTCGAAGCCACTCCAGTCATTATCGATAGAATAAAGCGCCGGGTATTTGCGATACAGATTCAAAAGCTCCTTCACATACTCATGCATTCCCCTATTCTGCTCTTCGGCGAGCAGGAACCAATCCAGCTCTCTCTCTTCGCTCCACTCTCTCTCCTGTCCGAAGTCCTGTCCCATAAACAGCAGCTTCTTGCCGGAATGTCCAAACATATAAGTATATCCCGCCCGCAGATTCGCATACTTATCAACCGGATAACCCGGCATCTTATTAACCATGGAACATTTCAGGTGTACCACCTCATCATGGGACAACGGCAGAATATAATTCTCACTGTTGTTGTAGGTCATGGCAAATGTCATAGCATAATGATTATTCTTGCGGAAATAAGGATCCAGCTTCATATACTCACAGAAATCATGCATCCACCCCATATTCCACTTGAAGGAAAATCCCAGGCCGTCGTCCTCCACCTTACCGGTCACCTTCGGCCATGCAGTGGATTCCTCCGCAATCGTCAGGAAGCCCGGATAAGTACCGCATACAACGGAATTCAAATGCTTAAAGAACTCGATCGCCTCAAGATTCTCATTGCCGCCATACTTGTTAGGTACCCACTGTCCATCTCTCTTACCATAGTCCAGGTACAACATGGAAGCCACAGCATCCACACGGATACCGTCAATATGATATTCCTTGATCCAGAAAAGCGCGTTGGCAATCAGGAAATTCCTGACTTCGTTCTTGCCATAATTGAAAATCTTCGTGCCCCAGTCCGGATGCTCCCCGATCCTTGGGTCCGGATGCTCGAACAGACACTGACCGTCAAATCTGCTGAGACCATGTGCATCGGTGGCAAAATGCGCCGGAACCCAATCAAGAATAACACCGACCTTATTACGGTGCAGCAGATTGATCAGATACATGAAGTCATCCGGCGTTCCATACCTTGATGTTGGAGCATAATAACCGGTTACCTGATATCCCCAGGAGCCGTCAAACGGATACTCTGCAATCCCCATCAATTCAATATGTGTGTATTTCATCTCCTTGAGATATTCCACGATTCTGTCCGCAAATTCACGATAATTGTAGAAGCCTTCCTTCGTGCCATCCGGATGCTTCATCCAGGAACCGATATGACACTCGTAAATTGCCACCGGCTCTTTATTATAATCTTTGCCGTTCCTGCTTGTCATCCACGCGTCATCTGTCCACTTAAACTTCGTGATATCATAAGTTTTGGAAGCATTGCCGGGGCGCATCTCCGCATAATTTGCAAAAGGATCTGCCTTATAAAGCTTCTCGCCTTCCGGTGTGCGAATCAGATACTTATACATCTCATTCTCTCCCACCCCTGGTATAAACAGCGTATAGATACCAATCGGCCCTATCTTCTCCATCTTATGTAATTCTTCATCCCAGTTGTTGAAAGTACCGATCACATTGACGCTGGCTGCATGTGGAGCCCACACAGCAAAAAACATCCCCTTGACGCCATTCTCCTCAGAAGGATGAGCTCCCAGCTTCTTATAGATGTCGTAATGGGTCCCCTGCCCAAATACATATTGATCCGCCTCTGAGATAAATACTTTGTTCTCTTCCACTTTTGTTTCTTTTTTCTTTGCCATAGACATTTCCCCCATTACATTTCTCTTATATTTGTTTGCTTCTGTTCCTGCATCTCCATGTCTTCCCTGAAAAAAAACCTATGAAAAGTACGGTGCAACACTGCAGCCTGGTACATGAAAAATCAGTAATGCATGAAGTCTTTCTCTCTCAGAATAATCATATCGTCTTCATTATACCGCTTTGCCAGCAGGATATCCATAAAATGCCCCGGTGTTTTCTTATTGGCATGGTAGATCGCCTCATCAACCAATTCCCTGACTTCCGCCGTATTCACTTCATGGTCGCTGGTCTGCATATCCGCAATCCTCGTGTGCAGAGCCAGGACGCCGAACTCGTCAATGGTGTACTCCATCTCCTCCGCATATTGCTTTGCATAGGCTACAAGCGCCTCATCATCCAGCGCCTCAATATCCACACGCAGATTAAAATGATTACCCAATAACGCATTCTCTGCAAGAAGCTTGTTCATACTCTGCTTCTTATCCAGCATAAGCACTATAAGCCCTCTGTTATCTTTATCCAACGCCTTGGCCATCTTAGCCGTCGTCGGCGGTTTCAGGCGGGATGCGTTCTCTATGATCAGCGCTCCATTGTCCAGTCTGCCAAAAGTCTCATCTACGTCCTTCTTGTTGAGAACAGTGCCGGAAATCTTAGCCACCTTACCTGAAAAATTATTGTCGTTAAGCTGCATCTCCCTGATCAGGGCTTTCGCCAGTGTCAGCGTCTCCTCATCTTCTTCTCCGGTAATCAGTACATTGCCTGTATAAGGCGCAAGGCTCATATTGTCAAGCGTCCGGACAAGCTGTCTCTCTGTCTTGCGGTGATGGATAAACTCGCCGAAAAGCTCTTTCTCCTCCTCCGACAGTTCCCTGTCTCCTATGGAATCCTCCGGCTGCCGTTCCGGTTCGGGAGCTGAAACCGCTGCTCTCTCAGGAGTCTCAGTCTCTTCTGCTTCCTCCGGCTCCTCTTCCAGAATATTCTCCGACACAGGCTCTTCGATCTCTTCCAATTCCTCTGCTTCGTCTGTCTCATCCGTGAGAAGTTCTTCCTGATCCTCCATTTCCAATTCAGGTTCAGGCGGCTCGGCTTTCACATGCTTCGGTTTCTTCTTATCCGTGTCGTCCGGCAGTACCACCTTCTTGATCGCCGGCTTCTTCCCCGATTCTTTCATGATCGCCGCCACGAACGCCCGCTCCAGTTCCTCCAGAAGACCGTTCTTCGTCGCCTCGTCAAAATCAGCAAAAAGATTACCTGTATGCTGTAAAATCCGCTGACGCACATCTTCCATGCGCTTTTGCTCGTTGGATTTCTTCATTTCCTCCCACTCAGCCATGATGTCTTCAATACTGAGCTGCCCGGTAATCTGCTTCTCTACCCGTTCTGCCTCCGGCATTACAAGACTGATCTGCCCGTCATATTCCTGAGACAGAATATTGTCGTATTTCGTCGGCTGAGCATTTAACGGCGTAAGAACGCCTGTCCTTGCCCCCGGTATCCGGTTTGGATCAGATGCTTTCCGTTCCGCATTTTTCACCGCTTCCTGTTTCATCTGCTCTAAAATCTGTTGTGCGTCAAAAGATGCTGTGTCCTCCTGCACGATCTGGGCGCTGATTGCCTGCAGATGATCCGTGTCCATCGTCGGCCTTCTGTCCTTCACAGGCTCCTTGACTTCCGCCTTCTTCGGGAACTGTGCCACGGAAGTTTCCTTGAGCGTCCGCTCCACAACTCTGTGATCAGGCAGCCTGATTGTCTCCTCCAACAGCGGAGCAATCAGTGACTTCGTAATATCATCATCACTGATTCCATCCGGTTCCTCCTCCGTCGGTGCTTCTATGCCAGTCTTTTGCTGCCTGACCGCCCTTTCCTGCGTCTTCCTGTGTACAGCAGGCTGAGGTTTTTTGTTCCTGGAAACAGCAGGTTGCACCTTCACTTGTTCATACGCTTCAGGTTCTTCCTCTGTCTCTGCATAGATTTCCGGACCTTCCTCTTTCACATATGCCTCCGGTACTTCTTCTGCTTCCCCGAAGCCCTCAGACTCTTCTTCCACTTCCTCGTAAGCTTCCGGCTCTTCCTCTATCTCCTCATAAGCTTCAGGTTCCTCTTCCACTTCCTCGTAAACTTCAGGTTCCTCCTCTATCTCCTCATAGGTTTCGGACTCCTCCTCTGCTTCCCCGTAATCCTCAGACGCCTCTTCTACTTCCCCGCTCCATGCAGCTTCTTCTACTTCTTCATATTCCTGCCCGTCGTCCTCATAAACCGCGGGTTCCTCATCGTCCCCCACGAATTCTTCTGCATCCCCGCCGTCTTCTTCATATTCCTCTTCTATGTATTCTGCATCGGACAGCTCAAATTCTTCCGGAGCTTCTTCTTCCGAAACATCTTCTGGAGCCTCTTCTTCATCCAGAATCTCTCTCATGCTCTCCGCCAGGGCCATCTGCAGATTAATCGTATTATATTGCCCCAGGTCCACCGTCTTCACCTCGGGAAGCTCCGTGGTAAGCGGCTCCGACATCGTCTCATTTCCTGCTGTTCCCGAATACCTGCCCGTATCTCCCAGGCTGTCGTCTGCGGGCTCATCCTCATAATTCTCTTCCCCGGTCTCATCCTCCTCATAAGGTTCGCCGGCAGTTTCCCTGGCCTGCATCCACAAATCATACTTGTCCTGCTGGTCTGCATTCAACGGTGTGTGAAGAGCCTTCAGCTCCAGCGCCTTAATAACATACTTTCCCTCGCCAAACCAGAGGAACATTTCATCGCATTCTTCCACACATTTCGTAGATAAACCGATCCTGTGATACAGATATGCCAGTTCATAGGCCCATTTTTCTCTGTAATCCCGCTTCTTGAATTCCTCCAGAACCGCAATCCGCTCCTCCAGACTGACATCCTGCGCCTCATAAAGACGATACTGCAGGATATACCGGCCTGTATCCTTCGGTGCAATCTGTACAAATTCCTTATAATACTCAATCGCCGGCACATAATCTTCCATTTTAATGGAAAGCTCACACAGGGAATAGACAATCAGTCTTCCTGTCGGATGCTTCTCATATGCCAGCAGCAGAATATCCCTGCTCTCCGAATATCTCCTGTTAATCTTATACAAATCACTGATCTTGCACAGCATCATAACGCTCTTGACTCTGCGCCAGTCAATCGTATCAGCAATTTTAACGGCTTCTGCAAATTTACCCTCGGCGATCAGGGCATTGATCTCATCAGCGCGTACTTTATATTCATACTTATCCAAGGTACTCACCTCATCATTGTATTCTCAGGCATTACTCTTTGGTACGGTCAGTATGGCCATATAAACCCTATTTTCACTGTCTTAGTTTACCATAGCCTCTAATTAATGTAAATAAAGATATAAAAAAATAGCACCCTCGATAAGCTGCCGTTCACTGCCCTTATATTGTTCGAAGCAACAGTTTCAGTGTAAAGCTGCTATCGCCCGGACAGTAACGGTATACTTTTTAATCATATACCAATATATGGCAATACATCAATATACATTCACTTTATATTGTATCCCCGAAAAACAGTTCATCTCAGGACTTTGCAATTTCTGCAAAGTCCGTAAGAGCATGTCAATTTGCCCGCTTCAAAAGCCTGTTGCTCAAACAGGCAAACTGTTCCAGCGTCAAGCTCTCTCCGCGCACTGTTACAGGAAGCTCCATCTCATTCAGAACCTCTTCCACCTGCCTGCGGCTTACCCCAAGATTTCCCGCATTTGCCAGTCCGTTGACAAGCGTCTTCCTTCTCTGGTTAAAAGACGCCCTGATCACTGCAAAAAGCCAGGCTTCATCCTCCGTCTCCACAGGCGGCTTCCCATAGCGGGTAAGCCGGATCACCGTACTGTCCACATTCGGTCTCGGCATAAAACAGGCTGCCGGAACTCTTGTTATGATCTCAGGTTTTGCGTAATACTGTACTGCCAGCGACAGTGCGCCATAATCCTTGGTGCCCGGCCCCACCTGCATACGGTCCGCCACCTCTTTCTGCACCATGACCGTCACGCTCTGCAGAGGTATATGTCTCTCAAAAAGCGCCATAATAATTGGCGTCGTAATATAATAAGGAAGATTCGCCACCACTTTAATGGGTCTGCCTCCTCGTTCCTCCACGATCTGGCTCAGATCCAGCTTCAAAATATCCCCATTGATCACCGTCACATTATCATAATCTGAAAGAGTCTCCTGCAATACCGGAATCAGATTCCTGTCGATCTCCACTGCAACCACTTCCCCGGCTTCCTCTGCCAGACGCTGGGTCATCGTACCGATGCCCGGTCCAATCTCCAGCACACAGTCCTCACGCGTAAGCTGTGCCGATTCCACAATTTTATCCAGTATATTGTTATCTATCAGGAAATTCTGCCCGTATTTTTTTTGAAAGTTAAAATGATACTTCTCAATAATTTCCGCTGTATTTCTTCTGTTTCCAAGTGTCGCCATAAAACTGATCCCCTGTTCTATAATACAAAAACGGGCAAAGCTCGTTTGCAAAATCCGCCTGCGTCGCTGCGCTGACTCCAATAAGCGGAAGTATTTCCTATGAAAGAAACAGCTTCTCCGTATTTTTCTTTGTGATTTCTACCACCTCTTCATACGGCACTCCTTTTAATTTCGCAACTTCCTGTGCCACATACGGAAGATTCAGGGAAGAATTCCTTCTGCCCCGGTTCGGTTCCGGAGCCAGATAAGGGCTGTCCGTCTCCAACAGAATCTTCTCCATCGGAATATATTCCACCGTTTCTTTCAGCTTCTTTGCATTCTTGAAGGTAATCACTCCGCCGATACCGAAATAAAACCCCATATTCAAATACTCTCTGGCCATCTCCTTTGTATAAGAATAACAGTGTACCACACCGCCCATCTCCTCCGCATGGAGCGCCTGCATCATATCCAGGGTATCCTTCGCGGCCTCCCTGGAATGAATAATCACCGGAAGTCTGACTTCCCGCGCCAATTCCAGCTGTCTCTCAAACCACTTCTTCTGTACCGCTATCTCAGGTTCTTTCCAGTGGTAATCCAATCCAATCTCTCCCACCGCAACGACCTTATTATGGGAACACTGCTGCCGCAGCCATGCAAGACTATTGTCATCCAGCCCGGCAGTCTCGCTCGGATGAACTCCCATTGCCCCGTAGATAAAGGGATATTTTTCTATCAGCTGCAACGTGGTCCTGCAGCTTTCAAGGCTTGCCCCCACGTTGATTACACTGCCGATTCCGTGTTCATGCAGAGAAAGCAGCAGCTCTTCTCTGTCCTCATCAAATGCTTCATCATCATAATGTGCATGGCTTTCAAATATCATCCTGAAACTATACTCCTTTTACCAAAAATTTATATTTCTGTAATTTTTTCTTAAATTTCTTTAAAAAAAGACTTGCAATGCCTGGAACATTATACTATAATAACACTTGCGTGTGGGGGAGACAAGAAAATATCCCATATGCCAAACATAAGATGCGCACCGCTAGCTCAGTTGGTAGAGCACCTGACTCTTAATCAGGGTGTCCAGGGTTCGAGCCCCTGGCGGTGCAGGTGAAGGACTGATTTTGGAGATTTTAGATGCTCTGGGGTCGGTTCTTTTTTCGTCGTTCTTATTTACAGCAGCCTCAATCCCTTCCGTCTCCGCTATATGTATCGTATCTGGTATGACTCAGCTTAATTACCTTAATGTTTCACGCAGGATAAATTTTCATACGCAAGGAATCTGAATGAGGCGCTGCCGGTCACGCCTGATGCTCCCTGGATAAGATTTTACAGAGAAAAATTCCCGCCAGCAATAGTATCGGGAACATAACTCCCGCCAGAATTCCCATTTTCAGGTTGTCATTGAACGCACCTGACACCATTCCAACTACCGTAGGACCTCCCGAACAGCCCACATCACCAGCCAGCGCCAGGAGTGCAAACATTGCAGTACCGCCACGTGCAATGGAAGCCGTAGCCTTGCTGAAAGATCCCGGCCACATAATACCCACGGACAATCCGCACAATGCACAGCCCACGAATCCCACCACGGGATTCTGCACAAGAGAAATGCACAGATAAGACAGTATACACAACACACTGCTGCCGATCATGAACTTGTCCAGATCAATATGATCCCCATACTTACCGTAGAATGCCCTTGCGCTGCCCATCAGAACCGCAAAAAGCATAGGGCCTGCCAGATCTCCCACTGTTTTGCCAACACCCAGTCCCAGTTCCGCGAAGGTTGAAGCCCACTGGCTGACAGCCTGTTCGCTTGCCCCGGCGCACACCATCATCAGCATCAGCACCCAGAATATCTTATTCCGGAACAATTCTCCCATTGTCAGACCCTTCTCACCCTCTTCGATCAGAGAGGCGATAGGCACTCTGGTAAACGCAATCATATTGACAAATGGCACCACCGCCCAGATACAGGCCATTATCTTCCAGTTCTCAATCCCGAAAAGTCTGAAGAAAACAGTCGAAAACAACACAACCGCCACATGCCCCCAGCAATAAAAAGAATGCAGAAGGCTCATGGCTTTTTCCTTATTCTTCGTAGGACATGCCTCCACTACGGGGCTTACCAGTACCTCCAGCAGACCTCCGCCCACCGCATAGACAGTGACGGCAATCAGAAGCCCCACAAAAGCATTGCCACACACATCCGGCAGAATCGTCAGGAGAATAAATCCTACCGCCGCACAGATATGGGCAATGACCATAGACGCGCGATACCCAATCCTGTCCACGAAAGTGACAGACAACAAGTCCACCAGAAGCTGAAGCCCGAAATTAAAGGTAATCAGCAGTGTGATCTGTGTCATCGGAATTTGATAGCTGCTGTGGAACGTCAGAAACAGCAGCGGCACAAAATTGTTGACAATCGCCTGTACAATATAACCTACGAAACACGCGTACAATGTTTTGTTATAATTCTTCTCCATGATAACCTCCACTCCGTCGCATAAAATAAATAGTGTTAGTCAGTAAACGGGGTGATGCCTCAAACAGGTTTTTATTTTAGCAGTAGTATAACAGACAAAGAACGGGATATCACCCCATTATCTGACTAATACAAAATAAATGTATAATCCATTGTACCAGATCGTAAATGCGCAGATTATACGCATTTCGACCGTAAATCGATGGCATTGAGTTAAGTCGGACACATTCACCGGAAAGTAATTCCCAGACAGTTTACAATCAGCCCTCCCACAACGCCAGCTACGTATAAAACTCCCATAATCTTCAGATTCTCTTTGTGATCGTCATTCACCCTGAAAAGCACCAGAAGTCCCACTCCCGAT
>CAYXKS010000037.1:0-5258 GCA_964465725.1 uncultured Bacteroides sp.
GTTTGTTAAAATATTAACATTAAGGTGGATGGATTTGATGTCTGAACCAGTCTGTACACTACAGATTCAGGCATCTTAAGTAAAGTTGATATGGAGGATATGGAGGAGCGATCATGAGAGGAATTGATACGCAGGTTCGTAAGAACAGACGTCGTATTTTTAAAGAAGTGGCTAATCTGGCTTATCATTCGGACAATCTGAAGGATGATGTGGAGGCCCTTCCATATAAGATCGTAAATTACGAGGAATCAGAATATGAGAATATTTACAGGGAGCGGGCCATTGTACGTGAGAGGATTCGTCTCGCGATGGGGCTTTCTCTCAGGCCGGAGAACCAGCCGGTTCATCTGACGCAGGGGTTGGAAGAGAGCAATATTGACGAGAAATATTATGAGCCGCCGCTGATGCAGGTGATTCCTTCGGCTTGCAATGCTTGTCCGGAGAACCGATATTATGTGACGGATCATTGTATGGGATGTGTGGCGCATCCTTGCCGTGAGGTTTGTCCCCGCGGCGCGATTTCCATGCAGAATGGCAAATCTGTCATCGATCCTGAGAAATGTATCAAATGCGGTAAATGTAAGGCGGTATGTCCTTACGATGCTATTTCCCACCAGGTACGTCCTTGTGCGGGCGCCTGCGGCGTGGGTGCAATCAAGAATGATGATAAAGGCAGGGCAGTCATCGATAATGATCTCTGCGTTTCCTGTGGGCAGTGCATGGTGAACTGTCCTTTTGGAGCGATTGCGGACAAATCCCAGATCTTTCAGCTGATTCGTGCCCTGCAGTCAGGACATAAGATCATCGCTCAGGTGGCGCCGGCTTTTGCGGGGCAGTTCGGACCGAACGTGACGCCGGATATGCTTAAGACGGCCCTGAAAGAACTCGGATTTCATGATGTCTATGAGACGGCTATCGGGGCTGACCTGGGCGCGATGGCGGAAGCGGAACATTATGCTTCGGAGGTGGCGACAGGCAAGCTGCCTTTCAGTCTGACGTCCTGCTGTCCGTCTTGGTCAGTGCTTGCGAAGAAGTTTTTCCCGGAGACGATCGATAAGATTTCCAATGCCCTTACGCCGATGGTTGCTACCGCTAGGATCATCAAGCAGGATCATCCGGATGCCAAAGTGGTATTTATCGGGCCCTGTGCCTCCAAGAAACTGGAAGCTTCCAGAAGGACGATCCGTTCGGATGTGGATTTTGTCATCACCTTTGAGGAATTGGCGGGTATTTTTGAGGCCAAAGGTATTCTGTTGGAGGAGATTCAGGCTCTGGATGAATTAAAGGGAGCGACGGGTGCAGGACGCGGTTATGGTGTCGCGGGCGGCGTGGCGAGCGCGATTGAAGAGTGTGTGCGGGAGTATTATCCTGATGTGGAAGTCAATATCGAACATGCGGAGAGCCTGTCGGAATGCAAGAAAATGCTGATGTTGGCGAAGGCGGGCAAGAAGAACGGCTGCCTGATCGAGGGCATGGCATGTCCGGGCGGCTGCGTGGCGGGCGCCGGAACGAATATTGCGATACCTGTAGCTGCGAAGGCAGTAGGCAACTTTAAGAACGCCGCACCAAAGAAGATTCCGGACCACACCTGAATTCCTTACTGACTGTAAGGGCATTAACCTAATCATAAATATATTGTAGTAGAAGAAAGGAAAATACGATAGAAATGAGTCAGAAAATAAGAACAAGATATGCCCCAAGTCCTACAGGGCGTATGCATGTAGGAAACCTGAGAACAGCATTGTATGCATATCTTATCGCCAAACATGAGGGCGGCGATTTCATTTTAAGAATTGAGGACACCGACCAGGAGCGCTATGTGGAGGGAGCGGTGGATATTATCTACCGCACTCTGGAGAAGACGGGCCTGGTGCATGATGAAGGACCGGATCGGGATGGCGGTGTAGGGCCTTATGTGCAGAGTGATCGCCAGCGTCAGGGGATCTATCTGCAATATGCCAGACAGTTGATTGATAAGGGACAGGCATATTATTGTTTCTGCGATAAGGACAGGCTGGCGACCCTGACCCGGACAGTTGCTGGCAAGGAGATCAATGTATACGACAAGCATTGCCTCCATCTGTCGAAAGAGGAGATTGAGGAAAACCTTGCGGCCGGAAAGCCTTATGTAATCAGGCAGAATAATCCCACAGAGGGGACGACTACCTTCCATGATGATATATATGGCGATATCACCGTGGATAACAGTGAGCTGGATGATATGATTCTGATCAAATCGGACGGATATCCCACTTACAACTTTGCCAATGTGGTGGATGACCATCTGATGGGAATTACCCATGTGGTCAGGGGGAATGAGTATCTGTCCTCATCGCCCAAGTACAATCGCCTCTATGAGGCGTTTGGCTGGGAAGTGCCGGAGTATGTGCACTGTCCGTTGATTACGGACGAGAATCATCAGAAGCTGTCCAAGCGTTGTGGACATTCTTCTTACGAGGACTTGATTGACCAGGGATTTTTGTCGGAGGCGATTGTGAATTTCGTGGCGCTTTTGGGATGGAGTCCGGAGGATAATACGGAGATCTTTACGCTGGAAGAGCTGGTACAGAAGTTTGACTACCATCATTTGTCCAAATCACCCGCGGTATTTGATTACACCAAGCTGAAATGGATGAATGGCGAATATTTAAAGGCAATGGATTTTGACCGATTCTATGAGATGGCTGAGCCGTATTTGAAGGAGGCTCTCAATCATGACCTGGATCTTAAGAAGATCGCAGCCATGGTCAAGACAAGAATAGAGATTTTCCCGGATATCAAAGAGATGGTGGATTTCTTTGAGGAACTTCCGGAATATGATGTGCAGATGTATGCTCATAAGAAGATGAAGACCAGCACGGAATCTTCTCTGGAGGTGCTTAAGGAATTGTTGCCGGTTCTGGAAGAACAGACGGACTACAGCAATGATGCGCTCTATCAGACGCTGGTGTCCTATGTGGAGCAGAAGGGATGTAAGAATGGGTATGTGATGTGGCCGGTGAGAACAGCGGTCTCCGGAAAACAGATGACGCCGGCGGGCGCTACGGAGATTATGGAAGTACTGGGCAAGGAAGAGTCCCTGCGCAGAATCCGTAAAGGAATCGAGAAATTACAGAATGCCTGAGCGGACAGTCAATCCGAATCAGGAGAAAGCGATCATGCACACTGCCGGGCCTGCACAGATTATTGCGGGACCTGGCAGCGGCAAGACCTTTGTCACAGTACACCGCATTCAATATCTCATCACACATCAAAGCATCAGTCCCGACCGCATACTGGTCATCACTTTTACGAAAGCAGCGGCACTGGAAATGCAGGAACGTTTCTTTCGTCTCATGGAACCGGAGAGACCTCCGGTAAGGTTCGGCACCTTTCATGCCGTATTCTATCACATTCTGAAACAGTCAGCCCGGTATCGCGGCTATTCCATCATGACAGAATCAGAGAAAAGAAAACAGATACGACAGATCGTGCGTTTATATAATAGATTTTCCGCTCTTCAGGAGGAGGATTTGGAAGAGCTTGTCGCTGTTGTCAGTGCCCGCAAGACGGCGGTAAAAGGAAGAAAGATATCTATACAGGGCATAACAGAGGAGGATATCGGTTTTCTCCTGAAAGAATATAAAACATATCAGCAGGAATACAGGCAGATGGATTTCGATGACATTATGCTTTTCTGCCACAGGCTGTTGCAGGAAGAGCCGGAGACACTTGCATGGTGGCAGGAACAGTTTCAATATATTCTTGTGGATGAATTTCAGGATATATCACCGATTCAGTATGAGATCGTCAAAATGCTGGCGGCGCCGGAACGGAATCTTTTTATCGTGGGAGATGACGATCAGTCCATCTATGGCTTTCGGGGCGCCAGCCCGGACAGTATGCAGCGTTTCCGGCAAGATTACCCGGATGCAGCGCAGATTTTGTTGGATAGAAATTACCGCTGCCATAAGCAAATCGTGGAGTCGGCGCTTAAGGTAATCGGAGAGAATCATAACCGGATCGAGAAACAGATTGTCGCAGTGCATGAGGAGGGAAGCGGCTTTGAACTGAGAATCTGTGAAAATGAGGAGGAAGAGCAGGAGTATTTCGTTTGGAAGCTGCGTGACAGGCAAAAGTGCATGCAGTTATCCGAGTGTGCGGTGATCTGCAGAACCAACTATGACTGCGCCATGTGGGCACAAGTCCTGCAAAGAAATGCAATACCTTTTGTTATGAAGGAGAGGCCTGGGAATCTTTTCCGGCACTTTGTGATTCAGGATATTATGGCATATTTGACGCTGGCAGACGGGGAAAATAGAAGGAAGTATTTTCTGCGTATCATGAACCGGCCTGTCAGGTATCTGAAAAGAGACAGCGTGCCGGAAGAGAGCGTGAAAGAGGAACAGCTGCTGTTGTATTACACCGGCTCGCCCGTTTTACAGGATCGGGTCAGAAAATTGTTCCGGGATATTCGGAATCTGGGTGGCCGGAAGCTGTATCTGCAGATACATTATATCCGCAATATCATCGGCTATGACAGCTTCCTGAAAGAAAAATACGGTGCGGCCAAAGCGGAAGAGTTGATACGGACTGCAGAAAAATTCCAGGAGATTTCCAGGCAATTTCAGTCGCTGAAGGAGATGAGAGAATATATATCAGGGTATGAAGAATCGCTGCATAAAATTCAGGAACACAGGGAACAGACATCACAAGGAGTGAATCTGCTGACTATGCACGCCTCAAAGGGGCTGGAATTTGATACAGTCCTTGTACCGGGCTGCCAGGAGGGAACGATTCCCTCGGCAAAGTCCGTGACAGAAGAAGAGATAGAAGAGGAGAGGCGCATGTTTTATGTGGCGATGACCAGGGCAAGGCATGAACTTTGCCTGATAGCGGACAAAGGAAAAACCGGAAAAGATACATCTTCCCGGTTCCTGGCATGTCTGCAGCGCTGATCAGATCATGAGTCTTCATCCATCAACTCGTCGAACTGTGCCGAATCCAAATACTCGTCGAAAGCGTCGGCAACGGCTTCATATTCCTCGTCATCCTCGATGTATTCGAGTAGTGGCTCTTCATTGGGATCATCAGGATTCTCACTATAGCGGTAGAACCACACTTCGCCCTCCGTATTTTCTCCGGCCTCGTCCAGCGGAAGAAGTACGATATAATCCCGCTTGTCCACCGTGAGGATTGTGATCACGGCGCAGGTGACAGAAGTACCATCCTCTAAATCCAGGTCAACGGTCATTTCCTCTGCATCATAGCCGTTGTCT
>CAYXKS010000037.1:5358-15369 GCA_964465725.1 uncultured Bacteroides sp.
AATGTTATTATGGCATTCAGTTTGTAGAAATAAAACTTATAATTTGTCGGAGGATTTCATGTATAAAGACTTCAGAGTAGTTAAGACACAGCTATATCCTTTAGGCGTGTATTTCCGGCATGAAGGGCTGCATATTGCGGGGATACACAGAAGAATACATACTGATGACAAGGCAGAATTCGGTGTTATTCTTTATGACAGGAAACACAGAGAAGGAATCAGAATTCCTTTCCCGGAAGAAAACAGAGTTGGATCTGTATATTCTATGATGTTGGAGGGATATCAGAACAGAGAATTTTGTTATTTATTTTATTGCGGAGACAGGACATGGCAGGATCCTTACTGCCGGAAAATAGAGTGCTCCGGAAAATATGGCATTCCGAAGAAAGCGCCGGCGCGCTGCATGGTGCCGGATGAAGATTATGATTGGGAAGATGATCGTGCGCCGGGGGTCTCTTATGAGAATGCGATCCTTTATGCACTCCATGTAAGAGGATTTACGAAACATAAATCTTCCGGCGTGAAGCATAAGGGGACTTTCAGTGGAATTGTGGAGAAGATTCCTTATTTGAAAGAGTTAGGAATCACATCCGTGCTGTTGATGCCTGCTTATGAGTTTGACGAAATCCAGATTCAGACTAATATGCAAACTGCCTTGATGATGGAGAAGGCTATTGACGTCTGCAAGCAGTGTCCCGAAGGGGAGGCTTCCGGGAAAGAAATTCAATATGTGATAAATTATTGGGGATACCGCCGAGGTTTGTATTATTGTCCCAAGGGGAGCTATGCATACAGTAAGGATGCGGTCATTGAGTACAAGGATATGGTCAGGGAACTGCATCGAAATGGCATAGAAGTTCTCATGCAGTTTTATTTTCCTACGGAAGTCGCTCCGATAGATATGCTGGACATTTTGAAATATTGGAAGACGGAATATCATATAGATGGTTTTCATGTAATGGGCGTGAATCTTCCCATCGAAATGTTTGCGACGGAACCTCTCCTTTGCGAGACGAAGCTGTTGACGATACAACAGTATACTCCCCATATGGCGGACGTTGATGTGTTTGAACGCAATGTCGGGTGGCTGAGTGAGGGGTTTCTGTATGATATGCGCAAGCTGTTGAAGGGCGATGATAATATGATCAACCAATTTATCTTCCATATACGTAACAATCGTCCCGAAACAGGAATCGTCAACTATATAGCCAGTTGGGATGGTTTTCGCCTGGCGGATTTGGTGTCCTACGACCGCAAGCATAATGAGGCCAACGGGGAAGATAACCGGGATGGTACAGACTACAACTATAGCTGGAATTGTGGAGTGGAAGGAAAGAGCCGCAAAAAATATATCTCCAGACTTCGTATGAAGCAGATGAAAAATGCATTGACGCTGGTTCTCCTTGCGCAGGGAACACCTCTTATCTACAGTGGGGATGAATTTGGAAATTCCCAGAATGGAAATAATAATCCTTACTGCCAGGACAATGATACGGCGTGGATCAAGTGGAACCAGATGGAGAATGGAAGCGAGCTTCTGGTGTATACAAAAAGGTTGATTAACCTTCGAAAGAACCATCCGGTTCTTCACAGCCCACAGCCGCTGAAAGGGATGGATTTCCTTTCCTGCGGTTATCCGGATATTTCTTTCCATGGTAAAGAGGCATGGCGACCGGATACGAGCCCTGTCAGCCGGACTTTGGGTATCATGTACTGTGGATATTATGGTGGGACGAACAGCCGGCAGGATGAGAACTTCATCTATTTTGGAGTCAATCTGCATTGGGAGGAGCATACTCTCGGCCTTCCTACTCTGCCTAAAGGGAAAATCTGGAAAATGTGCGTTTCCACTGACGATGAGCATAAAGCTCCGGAACAGGCGGGAGAGAATTTGCAAAAGATCAGTATTCCTCCAAGAACTATCGTGATTTATACGACGGAGGATTGTCCTCTGCCGATCGCAAAGCCGCGGCGTAAACGCAGTAAACCAGCACCGACAGAGGAAGCAAATCGGCTGGCAGAGATGACTATTGAAAAGGATATAGAATCATGAATAAAGCATGGGAACATTTTAAGACAGTTATGCTCCATAAACGTCTTGTTATGGAGGGATGTTTTAAGGTCGGACTTTATCGTCAGGGACTTTTTCACGACATGTCTAAATTAGGGCCGACAGAATTTCTTGTGGGTGCCAAATACTGGCAGGGAGACAGGAGCCCTAACAATGCGGAGCGTGAAGATATAGGATATTCTTCCTCATGGCTGCACCATAAGGGGCGCAACAAACATCATTATGAATATTGGATCGATTACAGTTGCCGCGGGATTGAAGGTGGCATGGCGCCAGCCCCGATGCCTAAGAGATATATTATAGAAATGTTTATGGATAGGATCGCCGCATGTAAGGTGTATCATAAGGATGCCTATACTGACAGAGATCCTCTGCTGTATTATCAGTCTTCGCCTACTCCGCCGCCACTTCATCCGAAGACGAAGAAAATGTTGGAGTTCCTTCTGAATATGCTGGCGGAGAAGGGCGAGGACAAGACTTTTTACTATATCAGGACAAGAATCCTCCGAAATCCGCGAATCAGTTAATTAATAAGAGGAGTAACAGTCTCATTCTCCTGAGCATAAGATAAGGTATGAAAAAAAGGAGATGAGAATATGAATTGTGGAATTATTCTGTTATTTTTGCTTTGCTTTAATCAGAACGGTCGCGTAGGCTGCAATACGGGATGTGGCTGCGATAAACCCACACCGCCGCCGTGCCGTCCGAGAGAGAGAGAAAGAGAGTGCGGATGCGAAAGCGGCAGAGACCGCGATAATGGCCGTGATGACTGCCCTTGCAACAATGATTCCCGGTTTGAGCCACGGTTTGAATCCAGACCGTTCTCTGACGTGGGATGCGGATGTAATGATAAATAAGTAAGGGTCAGATAAGGACACTGCCTTTTCTTTTCGGTTGACGTAAGGAAGGGGCAGTGTTAAACTGTTTTTGGGTTATAAGCAGATATTGTTTGTGTCGATGCTGTCAGGGTACAGGCATCGGAAAGCAAATTAAAACGTGAAAATTATGCGTTTTGGAATGGAGGAGAAATGTTAGACGGAAATAAGGTTTTATTCAGTGGCATGCAGGCGACAGGAAATCTTACGCTGGGAAATTACCTCGGCGCATTAAAAAATTGGGTTACATTGTGCGACGAATATATGTGCTTCTATTCGGTAGTGGATTTACATTCCATTACAATAAGGCAAGATCCGGCGGAGCTTCGTAGACGGGCCAGAAATCTGCTGACTCTGTACATAGCGGCAGGAATAGATCCTGAGAAAAACTGTCTTTATTATCAGTCCCATGTATCCGGACATGCTGAGTTGTCCTGGATTTTGAACTGTTTTACGTATATGGGAGAACTGAACCGCATGACACAGTTCAAGGACAAGGCTGCAAAACATGCGGATAATATCAACGCGGGACTTTTCACCTACCCTGTATTGATGGCAGCCGATATCCTGTTGTATCAGTCGGATGTGGTTCCTGTAGGGAAGGATCAGCTTCAGCACTTAGAGATCACAAGAGATATTGCGCAGCGTTTTAACGGAATCTATGGGGATGTGTTTACGATTCCGGAGCCGTATATCGGTAAGGCGGGAGCTAAGATCAACAGCCTCCAGGATCCGACCAAGAAAATGTCCAAATCCGATGAGAATCCGAATGCCAGCATCTATCTGATGGATGATCCGGATACGATTATCCGTAAATTCAAGAGAGCCGTGACGGATTCCGAGGCATGCGTCCGCTACAGTGAGGAGCAGCCCGGCATCAGGAATCTGATCGATATCTACTGTGCCTGTACGGGAAATACTCCTGAGCAGACAGAGCAGGAGTTTGACGGAAAAGGATATGGCGATTTCAAGATGGCTGTCGGTGAGGCTGTTGTCAGCATTCTTAAACCGTTACAGGATAGATTTCATGATCTGTCAGGCAATAAGGATTATATAGACAAGATCATCAAAGAAAATGCGGAGAAAGCGAACTATTATGCCGCTAAGACTCTCCGCAAGGTCCAGAAGAAAGTCGGTTTTCCCGAGAGGATAAGGTAGGTGTCGGAGACAATCTTATCCCAGGAAAACATCTGTGAAATATCCGGCGGCGGACACCGGTTCGCCGCCTTGTGACAGGTGGGAGGTATCACCGATAAACTGTGCCCGAAACTGCGCGATATGGTTCAGACGTTCCTCTGTAGCCAGGCAGGTCACGGAAGTGGGCGCAAGGTACAGGCTGTGGAACAGCAGTGCCGGCGATATCCCCAGCAGATGGCTCATCATCACACAGGTCACGCCCAGATGGCAGAAAATAGCAATCGTGCTGTCTGTGCCGTCGCCTGACGGTAAATTCTGCGCGTTGGAAAAATCTTCTTGTTTCGCCTGGTTTTCGTTCAGATAATAATTGTGATATCTCCGGTAGCCGTAGGACTCAAGAACACCGTCAATTCCTTCACATACCTGTGCGTATGCCGGGAGAAGTTCGGGGTTGGAGCGGTAGATTTCCGTCTCTTTCCATCCGTCTTTCTCATACATTTGCGGGATTTCGGTCCAGTACTGCGGCATAAAATCCCAAGGGACTCCGATTCGTCCTGTAACAGGATCTTCAACCTTATAAAAAAACTCTTTCATCCAGTCATATGTAATCGCTTCCCGGCCCAGTTTTTCCAATGTATAGGAAGCGGTTTTCTGTGCCCTGCCGAGAGGAGAACAGTAGAATTGGGACACTGTCCATTTCGCCGTGCGCTCCGACAGAAGTTTTGCTTCCCGAATCCCCTTATCTGTCAAAGTGTCATGTTCATAATCCGGATCTCCATGTCTAATAAATAGAATTCTCATAATAATCCTTCCTTTCGCATTATCTTTAGCAAAATTTTATTAGTGTTTTTGCCAGCTATAGTATATAATAACATAAGTGCTGTATAGAAAGAAATGGTTTTATGAAACGGAGGAAAGCTATGTTTGGCGCAAAGAAGAAAACAAAAGAAGCGTTGCATAAATTTGATAAAGGAAAGGGCAGGTCGATGGCCGGGATTATTCTGGTTATTGTGGTTTTGGTCATTTTGGTAAGTGGTTCCTATTATTCCATTCAGGAGGAAGAGCAGGCGGTAGTCTGCACCTTTGGCTCCCCTAAGGCTGTCACAACGCCCGGCCTTCATTTTAAAATCCCGTTTATTCAGACGGTGGATAAAGTTAATACCACGATTCAGGGCTTTTCTATCGGTTATCATTCCAATGGCGAGGAAGACGATGCGATGATGATCACGTCAGATTATAATTTCATCTTCGTGGATTTCTATGCTGAGTATAGAGTGACCGATCCGGTTAAGGCACTGTACGCGTCCCGGAATCCGGAAGAGATTCTTAAGAATATCGCGCAGAACTGCATCAGGACTACGATAGGCTCCTACAGTGTAGACAGTGTTCTGACTACCGGTAAGAATGAAATTCAGTCTAATATCAAGCAGATGATTCTGGATAAGCTGGAGGATTATGACATAGGGATCCAGCTTGTAAATATAACAATTCAGGATGCCACGCCTCCTACCACGGAAGTTGAGAATGCATTCAAGGAGGTTGAGACTGCAAAACAGGGCAAAGAAACTGCCTTAAACAATGCCAATAAGTATCGGAATGAACAGATCCCCAATGCAGAGGCCGAGGCCGATAAGATCCTTCAGGATGCAGAGGCATCCAAACAGGAGAGAATCAATGAGGCGAACGGACAGGCGGCGCGTTTCAATTCCATGTATCAGGAGTATGCGAAATATCCTGAGGTGACGAAGAAGAGAATGTTCTATGAAGCCATGGAAAATATTCTTCCGGACGTAAAGGTTGTAATTCAGAGTAAAGACGGTAATATGAGTACAGTTCTGCCATTGGACAGTTTCGTGTCGGAAGATAATGATAACACTTCCGGAAGGACAGGCGGTGGCAACACTGGAAGTTCGGGGACGACAACTGACAGCAGTCAGACGGATGAGTAACAGATACATTTAATCCTTATTATAGTAAACGACATAACAAATTCCTGTTTTTGACTCTTACAGGAATCATCTGTGGAAGCTTCTGCAAGGCTGAAAACTAAATTTTTAATGTCGTAAACTATGACAACGAATACAGGGAGGAAACTATGGCAGATTATAATCAAAATAATAATGCGAATGGCACATCCGACATGTTCGAGAGGTTCAATTCGGATGGCACGAGGAAGAAAGGAAAAGGAGATAAAAAGAAAGGTGCAGGAGCCAGCCTGGTGCTTACGGTGATTGTGGTGGTAGCTCTGATCCTGCTTGGAAATTCCATGGTAGTGACGAAGCAGAACCAGTTCAAGCTGATCAGGCAGTTCGGACGGGTACAGAGAGTAGTGACGGATGCGGGACTGACATTCAAGATCCCGTTTATCGAGTCTGTGGATACGATCCCGAAGGAGCTACTGCTGTATGACCTGCCGTCTTCGGACGTCATCACTTCTGATAAGAAGACGATGATTGTGGACAGTTATGTACTCTGGCATGTGATTGATCCGCTGAAATTTGCGCAGACGCTCAGCTGTTCTGTCAATAATGCAGAGGGCCGTATCGATGCGATTGTCTATAATGCTACCAAAAATACGATCTCCAATATGAAGCAGGATGAGGTAATCAGAAGCCGTGATGGTAAAATGACGATTACGGTGGACCAGAGTCCCGAGGAAGTGACGAACAATGATATGGTGATTTCCGAGGAGCACGAGGAAGTGATTGAGATTACTTCGCTGACAGAAGAGATCATGTCTCAGATCAATCATGTAGAGGAACAGTATGGGATTGAGATTTCCGCAGTGGAGGTCAAGAAGCTGGATCTGCCCGATGACAATAAGCAGGCGGTCTACACCCGTATGATTTCCGAGCGTGAGAATATTGCGGCGCAATACACGGCGGAAGGTAAATCGGAAGCGAAGATGATCGAGAATACGACGGACAAGGAAGTTTCCATTATGCTCTCTGATGCGGAGGCCAAGGCGGAAGCGGCCGTTGCGGAAGGTGAGGCAGAATATATGAGGATTTTGGCAAATGCCTATTCAGATCCGGAGAAAATGGATTTCTATTCCTTCGTCAGGGCATTGGATGCTTTGCAGGAGAGTATGAACGGGGATAACAAGACGATCATTTTGTCGGATGATTCGCCGATTGCACAGATTTTTAATGGGCAGTACTGATAAGGAAGGGAACAGAACTGTAGAGATGAATATAGACAAATTTTATGAAGAACTGGATTCTTATTTTCAGAAGCAGGAGATTGATAAGGTTGATCCTTTTCTGACAACTTCGCTGGCTAAGGCGAAGGAAGAGGAAGATTATGGAGCTTATATTGCTATTTGCAATGAGATGATCGGATTTTACCGCAGTGTATCTGCCTTTGAGAAGGCTTATGTGGCAGCGGAGGATGTGCTTCTGTTGATGGAAGAACTGCAACTGGAGAACACGGAACATTTTGCCACAACTTTATTAAATGCAGCGACAGCTTACCGGGCGGCTGGCGACTTTGCCACGGCGCTTCGGTATTACAGGCAGGCGGAACAGATATACAGCGGTATTTTGGCGCCGGAAGATTACCGGTATGCAGGGCTGTACAATAATATGAGTATCCTTATGGAGAAGACAGGTGAGGATGCTGATGCGATCTCCTATGCAGAGAAAGCCCTGGCTATTATCGAGAAGCTTGAAGGCGGTGAGATGGAGACAGCGACTACGCTGACTAATCTTGCGCTGCTGTATTTTAAAACAGAACAGCCGAATCATGCCAAGGAGCTTCTGGAGCGTGCCCTGTCCTTATTCGAAAAGGGCGGTGAGAATACGGATGCGCACTATAGCGGCGCATTGGCCGGGGTGGCTGAAGCCTGGTACCGTATGCAGGATTATGAGAAATCGCTGGCATACTATGAGAAGGCATTATCCGAGGTTAAGATTCATTTCGGAGAGAATATGAGTTATGCCATACTTTGCGAGAATTGTGCGGCCGTCTGCGAAGTGCTTGGCGATAAAGCAAAACAGGAGTTTTACTTGAATAAATCTAAAGAAGTAAAGGATGCGATCAGATAATGAAAGGTTTGGAACTGTCAGAGGAGTACTATAAAGCCTATGGAAGAGAGATGCTTTTAACCAGGTTTCCTCAGGCGGCAAAACAGATGGCCGTCGGACTGGTAGGATATGGTTCGGAGTGTCTGGGGTTTGACGATGAGTTGTCGATGGATCATGACTATGGTCCATCTTTTTGTGTTTGGCTGCCAAGAGAGGTGTATGTGCAGTATGGAGCGCAGATGCAGGCGGCCTATGATGCTCTTCCTCAGGAATTTATGGGGTATGGCGGGCGTGTGAGCGAGGAGCAGGGGCAGGGACGTGTGGGAATCCTGTGTCTGGAAGATTTTTACATGAGGATTATGGGACGGGATACGGCGCCGGAGACGGATCAGGAGTGGCTGACCCTGTCGGAAGAAGAACTTGCCATAGCCACAAACGGGAAAGTCTTTGAGGATTACCTGGGCAGATTCAGCGCTGTCAGGGAGGGACTATTACAGTATTACCCGAAGGCTGTGTGGACCAGAAAGCTGGTTCAGGCGCTGGCGAAGGCAGCCCAGGCGGGCCAGTATAATTATGCCAGGGCCATGAAACGTGGAGAGCGGATTGCGGCGGAACTGTCACTGGCTGAGTTTGTGCGGGAGAGTATGCAGATCGTCTATCTGCTGAACAGAAAATATGCCCCGTTCTACAAATGGATGCACCGGGGACTCAAGGACCTTGAGGTCTGTTCGGAGGTGGGGGATATGCTCAACCTGCTCTACCAGATTCCGGATCCATCAGAGGCATGGGCAGGCGTAGGCGCGAAGGATTATCTCTACAATCTGAATACCAATGATGGCAGAGTCCTGATTATAGAGGCCGTGTGCAATGTGATCGTACAGGAACTGAATGCGCAGGGGCTGTCAGATCAGCAGGACAACTTCCTGCAGAACCATCTTGGGGCGGTTTTAGCATCTTGAAACATATGTTCGAGTGTGGTATGATGTTTTCATGCGAAGACAAACTGGAATAGAAAAAGGGAAACAATCAAAACAATCATTCAATACGATTAAACGGGCAGATATTATCCTGATTGCCGGATGTCTGCTCTCGGCGGTGCTGACAGGAATTTTTCTTCTTATGTATCGTACCGAGGGTGGGAGGGTGAATGTTTTCCGTGACGGAGTGGAAATTGCCGCTTTTACATTTGAGAACACCGGGAGCAGAAATCCTGAGACAAAATATTATCTTATTCAGGACATGGAAACTGAGCCGGTGATAGATATCTATGATACATACCCGGAGCTTCCGGAGGATGAAGCCTTTAATTTATTTTCCATTACGGGCGGTGATGTGAAGATGGAAGCGGCAGACTGTAGTGACCAGATCTGTGTACATCACAATGTAATATCCGCGGTGGGGGAGAGCATTATCTGTCTGCCACACAGGATCGTGATCACAGTTGCGGGAGATTCTGATCTGTTTTTGGAGGTTGATGACAGAGATTCAGAGAATGGGAATGATGATGGGTTAGATGGGGTGGTGGAATGACGAAGAAGACAGTGGAACTTGGTTTTTTCCTGGCAATAGCCCTGATCTTATCCTATGTGGAGTCTTTGATTCCGTTTTCTTTCGGTATTCCCGGAATTAAGCTGGGACTGCCGAATCTGGTTGTTGTCTTGCTTCTGTACAGAAGAGGATCGAAAGAGGCAGTAGCCGTAAATTTTATGAGGATTATTCTGTCAGGATTTCTATTCAGCAATCTCTACGCCATATTATATGCGCTGGCAGGCGCTGTTCTCAGTTTCTGCGCAATGCTTCTGGCTAAGAGAGTACACTGCTTTTCCGTAGTCGGAGTGAGCGTGGCGGGTGGAGTTTTTCATAATATCGGTCAGATTATCGTAGCCATGCTTGTTGTGGAGAC
>CAYXKS010000037.1:15469-18238 GCA_964465725.1 uncultured Bacteroides sp.
TTAAAAGGGACTTTGGAAGAAATCACCGAAAATGCCATTGTGGTGGAAGTGGGAAATATCGGGTATAATGTGAAAGTATCTTTGACTACAATTGATTTACTGCCGGGAATTGGCAGCGAGGTTAAGATATATACATATACATTGGTGCGTGAGGATGCACTTTCTTTATTCGGTTTTCTCACCAGAGATGATCTGGAAATTTTCAAGAAGCTGATTACGGTTAACGGAATCGGACCGAAGGGCGGACTGGCGATCCTCTCTGTCATGAATGCGGACTCTCTTCGGTTTGCAATCATGGCCGGAGATGCGAAATCCATCGCCAAGGCGCCCGGCATAGGAAATAAGACCGCGGAGCGTGTGATTCTGGATCTGCGGGATAAGATTTCACTGGAAGATACCTTAAGAGGGCTCGGAGAGCCGGTCGGAGCGGCGAATATGGATGCTGGGACTGCAGGTACGGACAATGTCATGAAGAAAGAGGCGATAGAGGCGTTGGTAGCGCTTGGCTACTCGGCGTCCGATGCCACGGCTGCCGTGAAGAAAGTGGCATCGGACGATAATAGCACGGTGGAAAGTATTTTGAAAGCCTCGCTGAAATTTATGTTTTAGGAACTGTTAAGAATAACTGATTCTATAAGCAAAGGATATTATATACTTTATGAGCAACAGAATGATCGAGACAAACCTGATAGAAGAGGATATAAAGATCGAGGGCTCTCTCAGGCCACAAACGTTGGATGACTATATTGGTCAATCTAAGGTGAAGGAGAATCTGAAAATCTATATACAGGCAGCCAAACAGCGGCATGATGCGCTGGATCATGTCCTTTTTTACGGGCCGCCTGGACTGGGTAAGACTACTTTAGCCGGGATCATAGCCAACGAGATGGGTGTCCATATGAAGGTTACCAGTGGTCCTGCCATCGAGAAGCCGGGAGAAATGGCGGCGATTCTGAACAATCTTCAGGAGGGTGATTTGCTGTTCGTAGATGAGATTCACAGACTAAACCGGCAGGTGGAGGAAGTATTGTATCCTGCCATGGAGGACTATGCTATAGATATTATGATAGGTAAAGGGGCATCGGCGCGTTCCATTCGTCTGGATCTGCCCCATTTCACGCTGGTGGGTGCAACAACGCGGGCAGGACTGCTGACTGCGCCTTTGCGTGACCGCTTTGGCGTGATTCATCGCCTGGAATTCTATGAAGTGGATGAATTGAAAGTGATCATTCAGCACTCTGCCAGGATTCTTGGCGTGCAGATAGAGGAGAAGGGAGCTCTGGAGCTGGCGAGAAGAAGCCGTGGAACCCCGCGTTTGGCTAACCGCATTTTAAAAAGAGTCAGAGACTTTGCACAGGTGAAGTATGATGGCGTCATCACGCAGGAAGTGGCGACGACCGCATTGGATTTGATGGATGTTGACAGGATGGGACTTGACCATATCGACCGTAATATTTTGTGTACGATGATAGACAAATTTAAAGGAGGGCCCGTCGGACTGGACACATTGGCGGCGGCGATCGGAGAAGATGCCGGCACCATTGAGGACGTCTACGAACCCTACTTGATCAAGAACGGCTTTATTAACAGGACACCCCGGGGAAGGGTAGTAACGGAACTGACTTATCATCATTTGGGATTGACAATGCCATCCTGAATTATGCCGTTACATCTACATTTCCACCTTCAACAGGAGCTGGGGCCTCTACGGCGTCGACCGGAATTTCCATACCGCCCAGCTCTAAAGATACGCCGGTTATGTTGCCGGCAGAATCGGACGATGTGTTGGAGCTGCCCTCCTCTTTTTCTTTGGACAGCTTGTTGAAGAATGCCTTCAGGTATTCCAGATCGGCTTCCATAATATCCTTCATTTCCTCGGTTCGGTGTTTTTTCTTTAATTCTTCCAGGTCCTTGGGGCTCATCTCACCACCGCCGCCTTGCATAAATTCGCTCAGGTAGTCCCTGGAGTTCATGGCTTCCTCCATTTCCTCCTCGATTTTCTGCATTTCCTCCTGAATTTCTTTCATGAGGCGCTCCATTTCTTCCTGACTCATGCCGGAAGTATCTATCGTGTTAAGTCCTTCGGAACTTTCTTCCAGCTCTTCCTGTTCTTCCTCTGCAGCAACAGCGGAGCCGGTCTTCTCATAAAATTCTTCTTCCTGCAGGTGTTTCATTTTCTTTTTGGCTATACGGGCGATTTTCTCGGCATGCTTGAGAGCGTTATGAACTTCTGTGTAATCGTAGTCGCCGCTGCTTAATTTGAGCCTGAGATCGGCGATCTGGAACTTTGATCTGCTCGTCAGCTGCTTGGCATTCAGGGAAGTCTTGGATTGCATGATCTGGTTGGAAAGCCGCTTGAAATTATAGCGGAGCTTTTTCGGTTTCTTCTTGACAGTTGCACGGTGAATAGTAAGCGTGCCGGCAGAGGAACCGTCCCGATTCTTTAGTTCAATCCTTGTAGTGTTATTTTTCGTGTGGCTCACCGAGCCGATACTAAGACCCATACCTACCATATTCAATACCTAGCCTTTCTTTTGAGTCAGATTACAGTTCTCTATGTGGTTATTCAAGGGAGTTTTATCTGAGAAAGCAGACAGAAAAAACCTTATAGAGTGTTGTCCTATCCTTGAACATAAATGGAAAATCCGTTTCCTGTTTCTATAAGCTGCGAGTATATATTTGATTTGAATTCATAAAAGAAAATATAAATTTCTTATATATTATATCGACTGGAAACTACGTTTTCTTAAGAGGATGCTGCGTTTCATG
>CAYXKS010000038.1:0-18096 GCA_964465725.1 uncultured Bacteroides sp.
TGATTGTAAATGTCCATACATTTTTAAGAATTTTAAAGTTTTATATATCAATGCCCCCTGCTTAATCTCTCTTAAAGTGTATAAAATAGCAGACAAGTTCGCATTCTGATTTCGTGTCCATCTGACGGCTGGGCGCACCCTATAATATAAAAAAACGAGCACAGCTCATTTGCGAGATTCGCTTGCGTTGCTGCTCGCACTCGGATAAGCGAGAGGAATTTCCTGTAAAATAAAGAATAAAGAAGAAGTGTTGAACTTAAATTTCAACACTTCTCATTTCATATGATAGTAAACGGAGAAAGAGGGATTTGAACCCTCGCGCCGCGTAAACGACCTACACCCTTAGCAGGGGCGCCTCTTCAGCCTCTTGAGTATTTCTCCACAGTCTGAACTATCCTCTACCAATATAAAGTTCTGCGTCCTGTAACAACGCAAGGATTATTATACCTAAAGTATTCCCGCTTGTCAATGTTTTATTTCTCTGAAAATAAATTTGATAAACTTTTAGGCGACAGCATTTTAAGTATTTCCTATAATTCTTTACAGCTCACAATATCCCTGAATCGCCGTCTCGTACAAATCATTCCCCTCAGAATCAATCACAACAATAACCGGAAAATCCTTTACTTCCAGCCTGCGAATCGCCTCCGTTCCCAGATCTTCATATGCAATCACTTCTGACCTCAGAATAGATTTCGACAGCAGCGCACCTGCACCACCGACCGCTGCAAAATATACCGCACCATTCCTTACAATAGCATCCTTCACAGCATCGCTTCTCCTGCCCTTGCCAATCATTCCGACAAGGCCCCTGTCCAGAAGTTCAGGCGCATACTTGTCCATACGGCTTGCGGTAGTTGGACCGGCGGAACCGATCGGCCTGCCTTCCCGTGCCGGGGAAGGTCCCATATAATATATAATATTATCAAGCATCTTAAACGGAAGATTATCACCCCTCCCAAGAGCTTCCTGCATTCTCTTATGAGCAGCATCCCGCGCCGTATAGATTGTCCCGGTTATGTACACATAGTCGCCCGCCCTCAGTCCGGCAGCATCTTCTCTATTCATCGGAACTTTGATATGTTGTTCCATGGTATTTGTACCTTTCTTGCATAGTTTTTCTTAGGTGATTTTCTTAGGCGGTGTCTTTTGACGCCTTAGAAAATCTTTTCGTCCTCTTTATTAGCTATACCGCTTTCAGCGGCACAAACAATACGTGAACCATTTCAGAAGAATCGTCCACAGACGATTCTTCAAGACGAAATCTAGATTTTCTTAGGCGGCGTTCTTTGGCGCCTTAGAAAATCTTTTCGTCTTTTTATAGCACCCGCACCGCATGTCGGTTCACATGACAACAGATATTGACCGCTACCGGCAATCCTGCTATATGCGTAGGATATGTATTGATATTGACTGCAAGGGCAGTGGTCGTACCACCCAAGCCACCGGGGCCGATCCCCGTCTTATTGATCAATCCAAGCATCTCCTCTTCCAGCTCCCTTACATAAGGGATTTCCGAGCGCTGATCAAGCGGCCTTGTCAACGCCTTCTTGGCCATCAGGGCGCACTTCTCGAAAGTACCTCCTATCCCGACACCCACCACCATCGGCGGACAGGCGTTTGGCCCCGCGTCCTTCACCGCCGTCAGAATCGCATTTCTGACTCCTTCGATACCATCTGCAGGTTTCAGCATAAACACCCTGCTCATATTCTCACTGCCAAACCCTTTGGGTGCTACCGTAATCCTGACCTGATCGCCTGCTGTCATCTCACAGTGGATCACGGCAGGCGTATTGTCCTTCGTATTCTCACGGATAATCGGATCTCTCACCACGGATTTCCTGAGATATCCTTCCGTGTATCCCTGCCTGACTCCCTCGTTAACTGCCTCCTCCAAAAGTCCGCCTTCGAAATGCACATCCTGGCCAATCTCCATGAAAATCACAGCCATCCCTGTGTCCTGGCAGATCGGTATCATATCCTCCCCGGCAATCTTAAGATTATCCTGAAGCTGACATAGAATCTGCCTGCCAAGCGGTGCTTTCTCTTCCTCCACCGCCCTTTTCATTGCCTCATCCATATCTCCTGTAAGAAAGTGATTGGCTTCTATACACATCTCTTTAATGCTGCGTGTAACATCCGCTACATCTATCGTACGCATAACTCCGATCTATCCTTTCATAATTATCTGTTTCCGGCTCTTACAGGAGCCATATACGGAAGCTTTTGCAAGGCCGAAAACTAAATTTCTAATGTCGTTAACTATAGGAGCTATTTATAAAACTTTGCAGCATGCAATTTTTTAATCTGTGACTTGCTTTCTGATCTCTTCTAGTTCTTCCTGGGAAACCTCGCCTGGTTTCCATCCGATCTTCTGCCCATCATCCCGATATCTGGGAATCAGATGCATGTGAAAATGAAACACAGTCTGTCCCGCCAGCTCACCGTTGTTCTGCACTAAATTAAATCCCTCACATCCCAAACGCTCTGTCATCTGTGTGGCCATTCTTTTGGCCAGCTTCATCACTTCCCCGGCCATTTCATCGGGCAATTCATATAAATTAGCATAGTGATCTTTTGGTAGAATCAGTGCATGTCCCCTCGCTGCTGGTCCCAGATCAAGTATAACCCGAAATTTTTCATCCTCATATAATGTCTTGGATGGTATTTCGCCATTCGCAATTTTACAGAAAATACAATTAGTGTCTCTCATAATCCGATCTCCTTTTACTATATCAACACATTCACACAGTACATTTGCGTCACGCTTTTCAGCCAAACACCAACACCTGATCCAGCGCTCTTAAGACTTTAAAGTCACCCTTCATTCGCATGTCTCCCGCCATGAAAGAAGCCTGGAAAGTACTCTTTCCTGCAACGATATTCTCCAGCGTTTCCTTCGCCATCTGAACCTCCACATCCACGCGGTTTCCACTTCCATAATAACAATTAAGATCCGCTCCCTTTATCTCTATCATGAGGGGTGTTCTTTTCTCTTCAATGTTCAATTTGTAGTTGGCGGCCAGTCCCGGCTGTGGTTTGAAATGCTCCTGAATATCTCTCAGAAATTCCGTCGTATCCTCTCTGGCACTGCTCCCCATCATATCCCGAAACATACTTGCCAGCTCCTGGATATCCGCTTTCTGGCGCTGAACATAGGTATCGTCTGAGACAAACTCAGAAAGCTGCTCCGACTCCTGCGGTGTGAAATGAATATTCTTCGTAATCGCAACTTTCTGTTTTATAGCCTGATTGCTGGCCGGAAGGCATGGCAGTTTCTGATTGATCGTGCGATACAGATTTTCCGCCTTTTTCTCTATAATACGAATGAAATCCTCGTTCTCCTCCAGCATCGTCGTGTCCGCAATATACCCGCAAATACCGCTGCAGGGACGACCGCCCAGAATCTCCCATGCGGTCGCAAGATTCAGTTTTCCTTCTCGTTCTCCATAAGTTGTAGACATGACAATAGGACACATATAGATCTGGCTGATCACTTCCTTATCTCCATACAGCCAGCAGGAATCCAGAAACTGCTGCATATATCCACCTATTCCATGCCATTCCACCGTACTACCCAGAATAACACCGTCCGCTTCTTTTAAAGTCTGGGGCAATGTAGTGATACTGTTTTTCAAATCATACAGATAGAAAGTCTCCACCGTGACGCGGAGTTCCTCCAATACCTCTTTCATTTTATTCAGGACAAAAAGCGTCGGATCATCCATCAGCCCTCGTCCGCCGTAGTAAATATTAACTTTCATCCAAGTTCTCCATCCTTTCCTCCCCTGATCCGCGGAAATAACATACAGAAAACCGCCGCCAGCGCAAATCCCATAAGAATACCGCCTATATGTGCTGCATTATTGACCTCTGAACTCGTTAAACCACAGTACAGAGAAAACGCTATAGCAAAAACCACTCTGCCGATCGACATGGACTGCAGCTTACCGTGGTGCAGAATAACCAAAAGAAGCAATGCTCCTTCCACGCCAAAAACCGCACCGCTCGCTCCCACGGAACTGATATAGTTCCCCGACAGCAGCTCATATCCCATAGAGACAATACCCCCTGCAATTCCTGAAAGAAAATAAAGTATTGCATAAGGTACATGTCCCAACCTGCTCTCTACAATCTGCCCCACATAGTACAGGACAATCATATTGCTGAAAAGATGCCCTGTGTCCACATGCAGAAACATGGAAGTGATTATCCGATAAAACGACATGTCCCGCATAATAAACGCCACTCCAAGCGCACCCTTATTATATAACATTTCCCCTGTAAATGTACATATAAGAAATACAAACACATTCACAGCCACCAGACAAATATTGACCCATGGCAAATTCCTGAACCATGACCGATTCCAAATTCTCTCCGTTCCAGGTCCATATGCCGCATTATCAGTATTATCGCTATATCTATAGTTCTCTTCTTCCACAGCAACAGAAGACGGATTCAGAAGAAAGCTCTCCAATATTCCTTTCCACCCATAAAAATCACCTACCTGATTTTCATGGATGATCAGCCTCCCGGCATTTGTATCGATCATCCAGCAAAATTTGTCACTGACACACAAGCGCTTTGCCTTTTCCATATCATCGCTCAGGATCAGGGAAAGCATATGTACCTCCTGCTCTCCCTTACCATACAGAAACTCTGTAATCTTTTGTTTCAGATGAACATACTGGTCTTCCGAAATATACAAACCCTGTCTGTAATTGATAACATGTATGACAATAGCCCCTTGATTTTCTCTGCGATAATAGAAAGTGAACTCTGGAAGATTCGAGGGAACTTTAATATACCCATTTGCTTCAAAAAGATGCTCTATCTGCTCCGATATCATAGCATGCTCCAAACTCCTTATACTTATAAGAGGGTATCATTTTCAGTATGCCATGTCAAATGTTTCTGTCCGAAACCCTCTTGGTCATCGGTAGCAATAATTCAAATTTCCGAAACGTATCTCATCTCCTGGCTCTATTTCCACAGTCTCCTGAGGTTGCATACGAAGTCCATTTTTGAAAGTACCATTTGTGGAATTCATATCCGTCAGGAGTACTCTGTCTCCCTGTCTATCAAACTTCGCATGAATTCTGCTGACAGAGCTATCCGCCAGGACATAATCGACACATCCTGCCATTTTTCCTATTGTACAGGGAAACTGCTTTAACTCAATATGCTGCTTGTTCCTCCTGTCTACAGCGTATAATTTATACTCTGCTGCCCTGCTTTCATCGAAAAAAATCGTATTTCCATAGTAGTCCGGTTCCTGTCTGCCCGTCATAGAAGATGAAGGGGAAGCTGCAACGTTTCTTCCATATGCTCTTCCAGGCTGTACCCCATAAGCCATGTCATCCCGCATTATCGGCTCATGGTCATACATCATATCCAGACTCATATCGTGACTAATCACATTATTAAGCTGCACATTATCCTCTCTTTGCTCTTTCCGTTTTTTATCTGTTTCATCATATACTTCTGTTCTTCCCCCTCTGCTCGCGCTTACAGTCCCCTTTATCTTCCCCGGAGACTGCCCGGTCTTTACATCCGTCAGACTGTTCTCTGATCCTAATACCCCGGATATTTCACCTGTAATCCCTGTAATTCCCATCGATGCTTCCTCAAAGAGTCCGTCCGCTGTCTCTGCTGACTTACTTTTCCTCTTCTTTCTCTTACTTTCTCTCAGAACTCCCCACAAGCTGAATAAAAAGCAGACACCCAATACCGCTATGATTCCAAATAACGCGATCTCTTCTTCCTGCACCAGCTCAAACATGCTGTAAACCGCCGCCGCTCCTGCTATTCCAAGCACAGACAAAAGCGCGAACACAGGATAGAACAGGCTTCTTTTCGGTCCGGGCTTCTCTTCATGTAAATCTACCAGCCTATCCACAGGCAATTCCGTCAACTCGGTATACAGTTCCTCCGGATTCGATACCACGTCTTCCCTGATCTCATTTCTTTCCTCCAGAATTTGCAGAGCATCCTCCAGCAGAAAATTAGGCTCTCCTGCAAGTTCACAAATCCGATATATATTTTCCGCCAGTTGTCTGTCTTCCGCATCAATATGTTCCATCAAAAAGTCCATAAGCGGCTCATAGACTTGCGCCCCTGTCGCCTGATAGTCCGGATAGTACAAGCCAATATATCTTTGCGCAGAAATATCATAATAAATATGTTCCGGCAACAGTACCAATGCTGCCTCCTCCATGAAGAAGCCAGCCAGTTTATCACATATCCCGTGAAGCTGACACAGAAGATCCTTCACCTGCTCATAGGACATTTTCGTGCTCTGGAATAAGTTTTTTAATGTTGTTCTGGAAGTGATGTCATAATAGTAGTATGTAGTGCCGTTAATATGCCTTACAGAACATCTGAGAATCTCCTTAATCTTATCCGATGTAAGAATCTTGTACTGATAACTTCTGGATGACGCCGCCTGTCCACATTGCAGTATCATGTAATTATGCTTATAATCCTTAAAATATTTCACTTCCAACATATCCGCCCCCTGTTATCCTCCCGACATTTTCTTTTCCGTTACTATACCTGATATGACTTAACATGTAGTTAATGCCACTGGAAATTATGCTTTCGCTCCTGTGGCTTCCATATATGGCGTTTCACTTGTCTGAATTTTCGTCTGCCACGCCTGATTCAACCGATGGTTCCCTTACTCCATAAACATATTCCCCACCCATCTGCTTTTACGTATTATATGCGTGGGATTGATGATCTGCGCCTTCGCCTGCGTACGGATTTTCCACCCAGCCTTGTCATGCATGGTGAAAAGCGACCGGATCGGCACTTTGACCTGGCATTCTCCGGTCACATAAGTCACATGTCCGTTCCTGTCCACACTTCCATGCACTTCCCCCGTCCCGAAATACTTTTTTCCGAACTGTTCCTGTATGTGCGCGTTGATATAAGGCACTACATTATCGTCATCCTTCTGAATACTGCCCCGAAAACAGACTGCATACGCATCCTGAAAAAGCACGCATTTATCGTAAGAATAAAAGGACAGATAGATCAGAAATACAAACACAAAAATTGTCCACGAGACAATAAACGACGCCTCCACCGTCATATATCCTCCTGCCTTTCTTTTCATAACCATACGACAGCCCCCATTCCCAGCATCAAAAAGGGCGCAAAAGGCACCGCTTTGTCCGTAGAGATTTTCCGCAGCGCCAGCAACACCAACATAATTGCTGAATCAAGCATAAGTCCCACCAGCAAAATCAAAAAGCATCGCCCAAGTCCTGTAAAAAGACCTGTCATCAACAGCATCCACCCATCTCCGTAGCCCACTTTTTCCCCTGTGAGCAGGCTGAGTATCCAGAACGCCGCCCCAGGAAGCATCGACGGTAACACTTCTGTCCATGTTCCTCCTCCGATATCGCCACGTATGCGCAAGACGATTGCCACTATAATTCCCAGCCAGACCACCGCCAGAGGAATCTCCTTTTTCAGGGTGTCAAATACCGCACATATGGCAAGTAAAATAAATAGCAAAATCTCTATCCACATTTCGAGCACGCTCCCTTTCCCTGTACCTCCGACAGAGGCACCGTATAAATTGTCCGCTTCAATCCGGAACACTGAATCCTGCTGTGATACCTGTTACCCTGCGCCGTAATATAGACCTGTCCTTGCGCCAGATCTCCGTCGCAAAGCTCACAGGGATGATACTTTCCGCCCGATGGATTCCTTCTGTCGGACACCGACTCCACAGAAACTGCCTCCACCGACGGATTCAGATAGGTACAGTTTCGGTCAGTATGGTAGACTGTTCCGTTTTCTGTAACGTACACCATCGGGTCTTCCTGCTGCATATCGCTGACATGCTGCGTCACATCATATCCCGTCCATGCTTTTCCATAGTAACGCTGGCGCATGGTAAATCCCCGAAACCCCATAAGCTCCGAAAACGGTTTCACCCTGTAAGAAACCTGCAGGTCGATAATGTCTCCCGCTCCCATGACTGATGAACCCGCCATGGATATACCTCCCGCACCACCCACAACACAGGACTGTTCCAGATAATCTCCTCCCACATACTCTAAAATCTGCCCTCTGGCATAGACACTCGTCATCACCACTCCCGCCAGGCTGTCCGGCAGAATGCCGCCCACCGTGTTTTCATAAACATATCCCGAAAACGCCATCTTATTGCCGACCTGATGCAGCGCGGCATTCAGCCTGCTCTGCGTCCCTATTATATTTACTGCAAACAATATATTGATGATGGCAAACATAAAGAAGGGAAGCGCAAAGGCCGCCTCTAACGTCATGGAACCTTTCTTTCGGAAGATGACCAAAGACACCCTCTTTGTCAGCCTGCAGAATGATAGAAGTTTCTGACCACCTTGACTGGTATCAAGATATGCCCGGAGAGAATGTGCTGTCGAATTGTTAGAATTACACTGCTTTGGCCGCAAAAAGGGCATCTTTGATCACCTCCCGTATCCCGATAGAATTGCAACAGCACATATGCCGTCACCCGATACATAAAATATCTAATAGAATCCATAACTTCTTGTCATCTCATACGCATAACCAAACCTGCTGGACACGGACAGATCCGCCTGATAGGTGTCGAAGCATCCGTCCATCCGGAACCTCGCATTGCCCGGCGTCCTGCGTATATCCATCTCCATAATATCCATTGCCCGGAATGTCCGCTTCTCTTTGTTCTCCAAAAAAAGCATGATCTGCAGATATTCCTTATAATTCAGTCCCCTGCCGCCGCTGTCAGCTGTCAGACTTCCTCTCACATTCTTCAGGCTGTTGATACCTGTCTTCCAGTCTGCTGCTGTCTTCATGATCGGAACTCTGCCTCCGGAAAGAAGCGTCTTGACATCCTGCAGGCTCTCCACATATGCCCAGGCAAACAGAATCGTATAGGCTACCGGTTCCAGAAGTGCCGGACACATAAGTACCGCCGCCAGCGCCGCTGCTGCCGCCTTTGCCTCCGCAACTTTCGCGGAATCCGACAGGATATAGATAACGTTGGCTACCTCGCGCCAGCGCAGGAGTCTTTTCGCCACATACTCCAGATTTTCCCAGTCCACATCTTTTCCCGCCAATATGTACTCAATCTGATATTTCAGCAGAGATTTCTCCATTTCCGCCCCATAATACCCACACTTTTCAAACAGATATAGCTGAAAGATCAGTTCGTTCGGCTCTCCGGCTGTTACCGCCGCTTCCGTACACATGCCGGTTCCCTGCATACGGCTGCCGCGATGTGATATATAGTCGTTCACATCCACTTTGACCGCTGAAACCGCCGACGGGTTGTCCAGCACCAGATTCAACACGCCGCTGCTTCTGGTGGCATTGGCCGCATCCGCCGGATTATCCAGCGGTACCTCCTCATAGACGCCTTCTTCCACTTCCCGCGTAGGGGTCCCGATCTCAGCGATCTCAGCTTCATAGCGCGATCGCTCCGCACCGACATCCCGTGTCTCCAATCCGTATTTACTGATCTCTGATGCGCCCATACTGATCTTCTCCAAAATCGCCCCGACGGGATAGTCATCCATGTAATCTGTAACCTGACGTTTAAGCACTGCGCCCTCCTCGTCAGAGGCGATAGAGTACTTTCCGATATGGACATTATCCGCCGACATAGCCAGAAAATCTCTGACTCCCAGAGCGCTTCCAAATCCACCCTCCGGTCTTAAGTTTTTCTGCATATAATTCTTCAGATGCGCCTCCGTGTTTCCAACATCGATATGGTTCCCGCCGTAAGACATGTCTACAAACAAGAGGTCATACTGTTCCAGCAACTCCCTGTGATATTCTGCCAGAACCGAATTCATGCCAATGTCTGCGACACACTCAAACTTCATCCGGATGGCACTGATCCGTGCCCCTTCTATCACAGTGAATACAAGGGACAGGATCAATGTGAGAGATAACGTAAGAAATACGGTTATATATCCCTTTCTCATGACATTACCGTGTTGCTGTCTTTAGTGATTTTCTCGAAAACTTTCTGCACCAGAGACCGCAGCTGTGTCTTGAAAATGATAACCAGACCAATCAACACTACGATAATCAGTATGATTTCCACCGTTCCCATACCTTCCTCCTCCCGCAGAAAATCCCGCAGATTTTTTAAGCTCCTCTTTTCCTTTCTTTTTAACATCGTTGCTCTCCTCCTGTTATTCTTTATTTGCATTAAACTGCTGTTTCCGAATCTCCTCTTCACCTCCTTTTTTAGATCATGAACGAAAAATACGCCGGAATCATTATGATTACCATCACGATACATAGCATCATCATCATCGGTAAAAGCAGCTTTGTGCCTGCCTCTTCGCCCAGCTTCTTTGCCAAGCCTTTCCTTTCCTCAAAAGCGGTATCCGCCTCCTGCCGCAATACCCGCAGCAGGTCATTGCTTCCTTTTCTCAAATTCTGCGACAATAGTGTGCTCAATTTCATATATACCTGTACCTGACATCTTTTCCCCAAATGGTCATATGCTTCTTTTTCTGACCTCCCACTTTGCAATTCATAGCAAGTCATCAGGATCTCTTCATATGCATACCTCTTCCTCTCTTTCTGCTGCTTCCTGTAATCTTCCCCCATCTTGAAGAAAGCATTGCGGATTGTCATTCCTGCACCCATATACAACGCCAGTTTATTGACGATCTCCGGGTAGTCCATCAGAAGCTCCTTCCGTCTGTTTTCCAGCTTCCTGTCAGGCTCCCTGCTTCTCGCCCAATACAGAAACCCGGCCGCTGTCAGAATCAACATCAGCAAATACCCACTGCTGTCCTCAACAATCTCTTTCCAGACGATCGGCACGGATTCCACACTTTCAGGCAATACCATCCTCTCCGCGCTCTGTGTTCGTTCTTCCTGCAGATGCATAAGCTCCTCCAACCTGCGTCGCAAGATTTCCTGTTTCGTATAGACTCTGGGGTTTACCATCACATACATCTGATGATCCCACGCCAGCTTTTCATACTGAAAGTGGGCCGTCAATGCAACTGCCACACCCTCCCGCAGTTCCTCGTTATTGACCGTTCCATCCGTATTGACAAGAGAGTAGCTGTCACTATCCCAGGATATTGTGAAAGGATATCCTTCCAGATTCGTCATCAGGTCCAGATTCGTTCGTACATCTTCCAGTGTCTTATTCTCTCCGCGGATCATATCCGGCAGAATCTTTACCGCCTGCGCAAACAGTCTCTTTGCCTCTTCCTCCGTGTACTTTCTCTCTTCCACCACATACTCAAAAAACTCTTCCTCATTTCCCTCTATCCGCGCTGACAACGACACCGGAATGTCCCCCTCCCCGTATGAATTTCTCCACAGATAGCTTCCCTCCTGCAGAAGCGGACTGCTGTGGGCCATAATCCACACTCCAAGGCTAATCATTACTCCCAGAAAAATGACCCGTAGAAGTAAGCTGTACTGGGCCAGATAATATTCCCGAATCTGAATCTGTACCGCTATGTCCGGCCGCAGAGTCTTTAGCTTACTGCCCAGCTGTCTCTGGTACATATCCCTCTGCCAGCTGCGTTTTCTTCCTGTCTGCTTCTGCTGACGTTCCTGTCTCCTGCGCAGAATATAAGATGCCATCCGCCCAAACGGTCCTTTTCCATCCTCCCGCCACGACATGATCCAAAGTACCAAATAGCCGCCCAATATCACTATGTATATATAAATCATATCTCCCTCTTAAACCTCTATCTCCACAATCTTCTTTGACAACCGATACGCTGCTGCATAAAACATAAGGCATACCGTCATAATCACAATTCCAACCGGATTATGATACAGCACATCGAAAAACCCCCTGGACGTGCTGCTCACATAAAAGATGATCAGAAAAGGCACCGCATTCATAATCTTCTGCTCCATCTTCTTCGCACTGACCATCAGCTGTATCTCCTTGTCCGTCTCCATCTTCTGCTCGATCACCGACGCCGTCTTAGCCAGAATATCCGTCATATTTCCACCGCTCCTCTTGGCAATATAGAAAACATCCGCAAACTGCATGATATCCGGTTCATGGCTCCGCACTCCGAGACTGTACAACAATTTTTCCAGCATCACATTATTGTCAAGCCCCATCATAATATGTCGTATTTCTGTACAGATCAGACCCTTGGCTCCATAGAGCATCTCCATATCCCGATAGGATTCACGAAAAGCATTCTCGATAGAATACCCCGCCTTCTGGTTCGCTGCCACAGAGAGAACCATGTCCTTAAACTGTATGCCCAGCTCCTGCCTCCGCTTCTTCGCCAGCTCTCTCTTCTTCTCTTTCAGGAATAGAAACAGCACAGGAATCAGGCACAGGCAGGCGATCCAGGAATGGTAAAAGAAATATCCGATCATCATAACCACCGCCGCTCCCTCCAAAACACACAGAATGCCTTCCCTGCCTTGCAGCCTGTATTCACCGTAATCCGGCAGACTGTAATTTTTCGACATAAGACAACTCTCCCTTCTTCTGTAAAGTCCCCACCACCCTGCCCTCCGCATCTTCGCCGCTTTCCACGAACTGATACAGCGGTTTCAGCAGGATTTGTCCCTCCTCGTAACCCATCACTTCCGTAATCTCCAACACCTTTCTGGACTTGTCCCGCAGACGTCCCAGATGAACGATAATATCCACACCGGATGCGATCTGCTGCCTGATAGCCGTAAGCGGAATCTCTATCCCCATCAGAACCATATTCTCCAAACGACTCAACATATCTCTGGAACTGTTGGCGTGCCCTGTGGACATGGAACCGTCATGCCCGGTATTCATACACTGCATCATATCAAAAGCCTCACCGCCCCTAACCTCCCCAACAATAATACGATCTGGCCGCATACGAAGGCTGGTCTTGATCAGATCCCTGATCGTAATCTCACTGCAGCCCTCCACGTTGGCATTCCTCTTTTCCATCCTTACCAGATTGGGCAGCCCAAGGATCTGTAGTTCCGCATTGTCCTCTATCGTGATGATGCGTTCATCCTTCGGAATATAATAAGACAATGCATTTAAGAAGGTCGTCTTGCCGGAGCCGGTACCGCCGCTGATCATGATATTGTATTTTGCCCTCACAAGCTTTTGCAGCCATTCGCAAACTTCTTTGGTAATCGAGCCAAATGAGATCAGATCCTCCATCATAATCGGCTTATCCGGAAAACGCCGTATCGTCACGATAGGGCCGTTTAAGGCCACCGGATTTAACACCACATTGACACGGGAGCCATTTTGCAGCCTGGCGTCCACAATCGGCGACGCCTCATTGACCACTCTGTTGCAGCCTGCCACGATCTGTTGTATTACATTCTGCAGCTGCTCCTCACTCTCAAACTGCAGGTCACTCTGATACAGCCGTCCATCCCTCTCAATAAAAATGTATTTCGGTCCATTGATCATAATCTCCGTAATATGCGTATCATCCACCAGATCCTGCAGCACATCCAGTTTTCGGATGGCATGAAACAGTTCCCGCCGAAGCAGTTCCCGTTCCGTCAAGGGGAGTGGCGCTGCCTTACTCTCCTTTGTCAGCAGCTCGTCGATCATTTCCTGTATTTCCGCATCTGATTTCTCCGTAGAATAATCGATGCTTTCCGCCAGGCGCTCCCTCAGACGTTTCTTTCTCTCTTCTCTACTTTCCATATAAATCCTCTTTTATAATCGCCTTCACATACCCCGCCAGCTCTCCATGTGTCATCAGTTCCAGATTCACCGGCACCTCCTTGAAGACAGGGAACCTGCATTTTACCGTTTTATCCGCTATCTCTTCCAGTTCATGAAACTTCAGAATCTGCTCATATTGATTCAGCTTAGCCACCGCAAAGCTGTCATCCCGCGTGATGGTGTATATTCTGTAGCACTTCCTCAGCAGATCGAACAGGCCGCTCATGCCATCGTCCAAGTCCAGAATAATATATTCATACTCCCCGATCTTTGCGATATTCCTGCACAATTCCAGCCACTGCTTTCCGTTTGTCTCCCACAATTCCGTCTGTGACTGCATCGGCGGTATGTAATCGAGCCCATTGATATTCTGAATGATCGTCGGAAGATGCAACGCCAGTTTCTCCTTATCGCATCGAAAATAGTACATGACATCCGTTACATCCGCCAGAAATTCTCTGCCCAGCAGCTGCCCGAATCCCGAATAGCTTTCGAAATTGAAATACAGCACTTTGTGTTCCCTCGCCAATATCTGCCCCATTGTCAATGCAAAAGTAGTCTGCAGACATCTTTTCACCGGAGAGTAAACGCCGATCAGCTTCACTTCCATATCAGTATTCGTCCCTTCCTGCCGCCAATCGGCCAGACCTGCAGCTGCCTCTATGAGAACCGACACTATATTCTCTGGACTCTGAAATTTACTGACATAAGTCACGGAAGAATCATTTTCCTGTGTGCCTCTTTCCCTGACGTCATCTTCAAACATATCGTTTTCCTGGAGTACGAACATCTGAGTTACTTGCTGTCTGACATACTCCGCACGCAAAAGCTCCAGTGCACTCTCCGCAATCAGCAGAATTTCTATCTTTTCCTGTTCCATAAACTTTTCCAGTTCGTCCACCTTTGTAAACAAATGCAATGTGTATGGGATTCTTATCTTCTCCAGCATATACTCCGCCATTCTGAGCACATACGCCTCCTCCATATCACAAATTGCAAAAATCTTCTGTCTCAAATCAATCCTCCCATTCTCAGCGTAGCACCCAACAAGACAGGGATCGTGAAATGTATCTTATTCCTGCGATACGCTTCATAGTCATTATTCAGATTCCCTCCGTACAGCTTCCACTGCCTGCTTCCAACTACTTCCGACACATAAGACAGCAGATAAACCAACCTTTCCTTCGCGTTACGTTCTGTCATCAGTTTCATCACCGAAAGTACTGCCCCGGCTGCAAACGACGCCGCCAATACGATCAGAAATTCTTTGGCGGTAAAGAAAACGCCTGTCATCATGACCACCTTGATATCACCGGCTCCCAGCGTTCCAATCTTAAACAGGGGATATAACAGCAGAAATGCAAGAAACACAGAAATGACCGAATGAGAAAGTCCTGGACCAAAGAAATGGCTACCCGTCAGTCCTATCATAATGCCGACGATAATAAATCCATTGGGAATGCGGTCTGTTTTCAAATCTGCCAGCGCTGCAAGAATCAGCAAAAGAAGCAACAGAGATTGATAGTAACTCAGTCCAATATAAACACCTCCTGACATAATTGATTCTGACTCAATGAAATATATGGGATGAAGTTCCCGATGCCAATATGGCAAGAGAGTGAAGCATCGCCTCACATAGAATTTCTTGAGTTGTGAATTGAATTATACTCACAAATTAACTACTTGTCCAGTTATATTCTCCATAAAAATTATTTTTGTGAAAATCCTACAACATTTTGAAAAAATGAATTCCATAAAGTACGACAACCCCAGGAAATCCAAGGAATCCGGATGTCAAAACCGTCAGAGGATTAATCCCTACAGCAAAGGATAACTGCTGCGATGCCAGAAAATAATTCAAAAAATAAATTCCTACTGTCCCCATCACTGCCCGTAAAATAAAGTTGACCAGCCACTCTACTTTCCGCCCCAGCGCGCCGATGATCAACACGACAAGACAAACTCCCAATATTGCCAGCATACCGTTCATGTTTTCCATTCTTATCTCTTTTCCTTTCACACTGCCTGCTATATATTTCTTTAACCTGAATACTCTGTTATAGTTAACGACATTAAGAATTTCGTTTTCGGCCTTGCAGAAGCTTCCGTATATGGTCTCTGCAAGAACCGGAAATAGAAACTTGTTATGTCATTTACTATATTTATTCCCTAAACTATAAATATGCATGGCACTTTCTGGAAATTACATGAATATTTTTCCAATTATTACCTATACTTTAGTAAAAGGATATTTATATGAGAACATGTAAATTTGACCAAGAGGGAAGCTGCTCCTCGTCGAAGGCGATATGGGCACAAATATCAGAGGGAAAAATAACAGAAAGGCATGGTATCCATATGAGAGTATTATTTCATCAACGACCTTGTATCCCAGCAGAAAGCAATTCAATCATCGATGAACACAGACTGACTCTGCAGGAAGAATTGGCGCAGTCCCGGTTTGCCTTGGAGATCGCTTATTCTAACTTTGACAATGTAACTGATCCCGACCTGATCGACTGCTACATCTATGAAGTGAATGCTGTCATGAAGCGTTATAAGTATTTATTGGAGCAGGCGACAGAGAAAAACCTGCTGCCTGAGCACAAACACAGCGAAGCGTATCGCGCTTTGTCATTATTCTCTTAGAATAAAATCCCGGAAATGTTTATTATCTCATCAACACTTCCGGGATTCTTTGCTCTTATTTCAATTTTATTTCGTATAAATTTCCATTTAATCTGCCTGACACACAGCGTATATCTTCAGGCTGAACAGTTACCTATCCCTTACACGCAGAATCCTCTGTTCGCCGAAGGATCTGCGATATTCTCTGTCAGTGTGTTCCTGCCATAAGTCATCCCCGCATAGACCGTCTGCGTGTTCCCCATAACAGGCCCTGACGTATCCTGACTTTCGATCGTCTGATATGCCTTATGCAGTTCTTCGATCACCCGCCGCACATGTTCCAGATTCTCCTGTGCGAAGTGCATGGAAGCCTGAACGAGTTCCCTGTTTATATACAGATAAAGCTGCAACAGATTCTGGGCCAGTTCATAGTCAAAATTCAAAGATGCCGTCAATTCATTCATGCACCCACGAATCTTGCGGACCGCGCTCTTAAACTCAGTCTTATCTCCTGCATCCAGCGCTTCCTCAGCCTCGTTAATATATAACAAAACCATCTCATACAGTATCGTAATCAATTGTGTCTTGTTCGCCTGCGTAATCCGCAGCGTAAACTCCTGTTTTACTTCCCTAGTCATATTATCCACCCGATTTCTTGTAGCAGTTCAGTCTTCAAATCATTAAGTTAAGAAAATTATGCCAATACACAGCGTCTGACATGATGTAGTTCTCCTGAGAACCGTTGGAAAACGCCGGTACTTAATGAGGTTTTTCACGAATTTAGTACCGCTGCGTTTGACCGAGCGAAAGCGCGTTCTCAGGAGAACTACATCATGTCAGACGCGTCCGGCTTAACTTAATGGCATTGGTTCAGTCTTTTGGCCTCACTGTTACGATTTTTTTCCTTTCTACGGCCGCTCCTCATGTCCTATTGGAGAAGCTGCAGCACCTGCGACGGTCTCTCATTCGCCTGTGCAAGCATGGACGTTGATGCCTGTGAAATCACCTGCTCTGTCGTATAATTGGTCATCTCCTCCGCCATATCCACATCCATGATGCGGGAGTAAGATGCTGTCATGTTCTCCTTACTAATGTCCAGACTGCTGATCGTATGTTCAAGACGGTTCTGATAAGCGCCCAGGCGGCTGCGCACATCGGATACATACTGGATCGCTCCCTTGATCTCCGTGATCGCATCGCTGCTGCTGTCCTGTGTGAGCACCTCCGTCTTCTCAATCCCCAGGCGGTTCAGGGAAATCGTCGGGATACGGATTGCAAGCTGCTGTCCTTCGTTCGCACCAATCTGTGTATCCATGGCACCGATGCCTGTGACGTCCAAAACAACACCACTACAATCTACCTTATTATTACCAGCAGCCAGATCAGGCGGCGTAACCTGAATTGTCAGTTCAAAGCCACGGCTTCCCTTGATCGTCACTTTATCCTGTCCTACTTCTGTAACCTCTGCATCATCAGGAAATTGTGTTTCCTTGTCAAGATTGCCCGCAGCGTTCTGTACCTTAAAAGTTTTCTTGGTTTCATCCAGATTTATCTTGCCATCACTGTCATAAACTACGGTTAATTGACCAATCGTATACTTCTTCGCCGTCACTTCATCCGTATAATAATCCACCTTCACACGCTGATCGGACGTATATCCTCTCAATTCAAAACTGCCGTCCAGAAGCGGCTGTCCATTGAACTCCGTATCCGTAGCGATTCGTGTCACTTCCTCTTTCAGCTGTTTCAACTCCTGATTGAGCGTTTCTCTGTCCACGGACGTAAGTGTCCCCGTC
>CAYXKS010000039.1:0-14525 GCA_964465725.1 uncultured Bacteroides sp.
GAGCGAAAGCGCGTCCTTAGAACTACTACATAATGTCAGGCGCGTCCGGCTTAACCATCATACGTAACACTTGATCCGTCAACTCCCCACTTCCTCTATACCGGAATATACTTAAGCGGTATCCTGATCGTAAACGTCGTCCCCTCCCCCTCGATGCTCTCCACCTTAATACTTCCTCTGTGCATCAGAATAGCGCTTCTCGTTATCGCCAACCCTAGGCCTGTACCGCCGATCTCTTTGGATCTGGACTTATCGACACGATAGAATCTCTCATAAATATGTTCCAGGCTATCCTCGGGAATACCAATTCCGGAATCAGCCACCTCCACTGTAAAATACTGATGGTCTGCATCCAGTTTAACCCTGACCCAGCCATGCTCTTTGTTATATTTAATCGCATTTTCCACCAGATTGGATATGACAAGAGTCAGCTTTACTTCATCCACCGCCGCCGTAATCGGACGCACGCTCTCATACACCACTTCCACGTCACGTTTCTGTGCAATGGGTCTCAGTCTGCGCATGATCAGCTCTACCAGAGAGTTGACATCCACTTCCGTGATATTTAAATCTGCAGAAGTCCTGTCCATTTTTACCAGCGCAAGAAGATCGGTGATGATCTTGTCCTCCCGGTCAATCTCCTCAGCAATATCTGACATAAACTCCTGATACAATTCGATTGGCACATCCTGCTGGCTGATCAGAGAGTCCGCCAGAACTTTCATGGAAGTAATCGGCGTCCTAAGCTCATGCGATACATTGGACACAAACTCCTGCCTCGAAGTATCCAGCATCTTCATTCGTCCCAATACTCTGTTAAAAGCATCTCCTATATGCTGTGTCTCCACACAGTCAGGCACAGAAATCGGATCGTCCGTATATCCTTCCTGTGCCTGGTCAAGCGCCTCTGTGATCTTCTCAAAGGGCCTGATCAGGACTTTAGCCGCCAGAACAGCCACTATCATCGTGGCGATAATCACAATGATCTCCACGATAAGCGCCTTACGGCTGAGGATTTCCAGCGTCATGCTGATACTGTCTGTAGAAGCGCTCACCAGCATAACTCCCCGCACGATTTCCTTTCTCTTGGCAGGATCCTTCTCATTACCTCCAATCGTGACTGTCTCTGTGATCGGAACCGTCATCTCCACATAACCGTTATTCCGGTCATACTTGCTGGTACTCTCACCTTTAGTACAACGGACTACCTCCTCGGAGATGATCGTTTTATTCTCACTGATACCGTAAGTGTCCTTGACTATTTTGAGATCATTGTTTATAACCAGAACACGCCCGTCATAGAGTCCGGACAACTGATCCAGTTCGGCATTGATCACTTCCGAGGAAGTGTCCTGGAGATAATGATAAGTAATCAGGTGATTGGCCAGAATTCTAAGCTGCGTGGACACGTCAGATATCTTGACACTGACGGCACGCTGCTCATAATTCTGCAGAATCGCATACCGCATACTGACACAAGGAACCAGTCCTACGATAAGCAGGATCAGAAAGATTCTTGATTTCAGACTTCTTAGAATTTTAATGTTACACAGTTTATTCTTAAGCAAAATAATATCCCACACCCCATTTAGTACGTACATAGACCGGATCACTGGGGGTATTTTCGATCTTCTCTCTCAGTCTTCTGATATGTACGTCCACTGTCCTGACATCCCCCGGATAATCGTTACCCCACACAAGCTTCAACAGATTCTCCCTGCTGTACACTTTACCTTGATTTTTCATCAACAGCTCCAGAACCTCGAATTCCTTGGCTGTCAGATTGATCTCCCTGCCATCGATATAGACTCTCCGGCTATCGCAGACTAAACGCATACCGCCCTTTTCCACTACCCTAGCAGTGTCTCTGGGCTCATTGCCTCTCGTGGTTCTTCTCATGATCGCCTTGATTCGTGCCTTAACTTCCAGTATGTTAAAAGGCTTGGTGATGTAATCGTCTGCACCGTAATCAAGCCCCAGAATCTTATCCATATCTTCGCCTTTAGCAGTTAACATAACTATAGGGACATTAGAAAACTCCCTTATCTGCTGGCACACTTCAAAGCCTGTCATCTTCGGCAGCATCACATCCAGCAGAACCATGTCATAAGTGTTGTTCCGCGCCAGTTCCAGCGCCTCCTCGCCATCGTAGGCACAGTCCACTTCCATGCCATCCTGCTCCAAACTGAAACGAATGCCTTTCACAATCAACTTCTCGTCATCAACCACTAAAACCTTCTGTCCCATTCCTTCTGCACGCCCCTAATTTACTTTGATACAATCTTTTATTTTCGCGTAAGTTCCTTCTTTAATACCGCTTACATTCATAATCTCCTCTATAGAGTGAAAGCTTCCATGCTCCTGTCTGTATGTCGTGATAGCCGCCGCCCTCGTGGCTCCAATTCCTGGAATCTCACACAGCTGCGCTTCTGACGCCGTATTGATATTAACCTTGCCATCTGCCTCCGTACTGCTGCCGGCTTCAATGCTCACAGTTTCCCCGCCGCCAAGCAATGCCGCCTGTTCCACAATACCGATCTGCTCTGTTCCGGTTCCTCCGTCTTCCGGTGCACTCCGCACCTGATCCACTGTAGGGATCACCAACTTGGAGCCATCCGCCAGCTGTTGTGCTTGGTTAACATAACTTTCATCTGCTTCCTCTGAAAAACCACCGGCCGCCTTCACGGCCTCATACACCCTGCTGCCTGCCGGCAATTCATAGACACCTGCATTCTCTACCGCACCGCAGACATGTACACAGATCATTGTATTCTCCCCGGCCTGCTCCTGCATCTGACCTGTCGCTATGTCTCCGGCGGAAGATTGTTCATCTGTCTTCTCTTCCACAGATACAGATCCAGCCTGCTCCTGATTCTCTTGCCTGCCACCTTCCTCCTGTGGCCATTCCGGCGCTGTCAGCCCGGAATCGTCAGTCTCTTCTTTGGATGTGGATATTTCTTGTGCCTGCCCTGCAGCCTCCAAAACAAGCTGCTCCCTGCGTGTGCAGCCGCACAGCATACACACGATATTGCACACAACAATACCATACACCAGAAACCGCGTTCCGCGCTTTCCGTTCTCTTTCCCTGTACTGATCTTCAACTTATTGATGCATGCGCCCAATGTCATTCCTGACACAAACATTCTGTGAAAAGCAAACACAAGTCTTGATGCACACATATTTAATTTGTTATTACACATAATTTCCTTTCCGGACTCTGCAGTCCTTCCAGGAAGCTCCCGCTGTGCACTGTATTTCCATTGTAAAATAAATTACCATTTATGTCCACTTAAAAATCACAATTCCCGCAATGGCAATTCCCATTCCGACAATTTTGCGTATCTCAAGCGGCTGCTTCTCCACACCAAAGAGACCAAAAAGCTCGATCAGATAAGCCACGATCAGTTGTGAGATCACAATGATCATAACCGATCTGGCAGGCCCCAGCATTTCCATTCCCTTGATCACCGTATAGGTGATAAACGCACCTATCGTACCGCCAAGAAGCATATACTTCGGCTCCACTTTCCACAAAGCCGTAAAAGAAGACCTGTCCGTTACAAGCCATGCAGCCAGACATACCAACAACGCCGTAAACTGCACAAATGCATTGGCAACCCAGATACTGGAGTTCTTCGTCACCTGCGTGTTAAACACTCCCTGTATGCTCATAAGCGCTCCTGACAATAATGCGATCAAAAAACCAAACATACGATACTCCTTCCTTTACTCCAACCATGTTATCCGTCTAAATTTCCATCTGGCGCGTCGGCTTCAATCGACGATGCTGGACAGAAAAAACAGGACAAAACACAGAATGTGCTTTGTCCTATTTTTACCATTTCTTATATATAATATGCGTAGACAAACCGGCAATTTGCCAGGCCATCAAATTAAAGCAGAGCATGCCCTGTAAAATTCAGCCGTCACTCTCCTGTATCGTCTTCCACCGTCTCTTCATCAACGTACTCTTCTGTAACTTCCTCCGGAACATCAATATATTCTTCCGTATACTCTCCGCCAACCACCTGAGACATAATCTTCTCGGACAGCGCCTTCAAGTCATTGTTGGCATCTTCGCCATCCCAGATCTTCGCAAACGCGATCTCCAGTTCCACCCAGAAATTGCTGGTCTCCACCATCTTAGGCATCGGAACAGAATACATATACTCCTGTAAAAAAGCTGCCCTGTTGGCGTCCTCGTAGGTATCTCCCGAATTGCTGACTGGAAGCTTTCCTGTTCTTGCAAAAAGCATATCGGAGGCATGTTCTGTCAAATACACCGCAAAATCATTGGCCATATCCTTTTTAACAGAATATCCATTAATTACCACACATTGCGTCACGGACAGAGAAGCTGAGCTCAGTTCTTCACTCACGTCAGGAATCATGGATATTCCATATTCGTACGCGAAATTCCCCTCCGCCTTCGCCGTCTCGATTTTGGACAGCGCATCCGATGTGGCCACCGTATACACGATCTTGCCATCCATAAAATCCTGCAGCACACCGTCATAGCTGATCTCTTTCGTGTCAATAGAAAAGAACTGATTCAGATCCTGATAGACTCTCATACACTTAATCGCATTCTCATTATAAATATGAATCGAATCGGCCTGGTCTCCGTTTACACCACCCACGTCGATAGCGTCTCCCACGAAGAAATAATTATAGAAGATATCGGACACATCCCATTTAAAAACCGCCTCCACCTGTTCCGGTGCGTCATATTCATCTGCAAAAGTCCGAATATCGTCTATCGTGGCAGGCAAAACCTGCCGCACCCTGTCGGCTACCATCTCATCCGAAATACCAGACGCCTCACCTTCCGTTCCTCCTGCAGCATTCGGATCCGCATTCACCGCATCGCTTACAGCCATGCCCTCCTCACCTGCACCATCTGCAGCATCTTCCTCAGGCACCTGTCCGTCGTCGATCAACTGTTGCGCTGCCTCAGCTTCGGCCGCATCCTGCTCCGCCTCGATCTGCGCCCTCGCCCAATCTTCCAGATAAGTCAGATTGTACAGGAAGCAGCTTGTCTCAAAATAAAAAGGATAGGCAATCTGTTTATCATGATAAGTCGCCGCACGCACGGCCGTCTCCGGAAACCAGTCTCCCAAGGGCGGTACGCCCTCCGGCAACTGAACCTCCGATGCAAGTCCCGCCAAATATGCCTTTTCCAGAGAATCATTGCTGATAATATACAGATCTGGTATCTCGTCCGTATGCAGAGAAGCCTGATTGACCGTCTCCAGATACTCCCGGCCTGATGTATAGACCGGTACCACACGTACCTCATCCTGATATTCGCTGTAAGCCACTGCAACACTGTTCAGATAATCTGTCAGTCCTTCATCTGTATACCATAAATAAATAGTTTCCCTGTGTCCGAACAGAGAATCCTCCTCCACCTCTGTTTCCTCATTCTGTCGTATCGTAAGCCCCAGATGCCCGGCGGCATACACCCCACAGGCGCAGAGCGCGATAACCAGAACTGTGATCAGTCTTCTTCTAAGAGTCACTTTCATTCTCCTTAATTAAACTACTTCCATTATACTTTCTCTCAAAAGCTTTAACATATCATCCACATGCGCTTTCGTAATCACGAGGGACGGTACAAACCTGATGATATTGCTTCCCGCATTGATCAGGATCAATCCCTTGTCCATTGCTTTCGTGATAATATCTCCCACCGGTCTGTCGAAGACAAGTCCCTGCAGTAATCCAACGCCTCTGTGCGCCTCCACGCAGTCAAACTCATCCACCATTCTATCAAGCTCTCCGGACAGATAGTCCCCCACCTCTTTTACATTGTCGAGGACATTCTGCTTCTCAAAAAGTTCGATCACCTTGCAGACAGCGGCACATGCCAGCGGATTACCGCCGTATGTCGTGCCGTGGTCTCCGGCTGCCAGCGAATGGGCTCCAACCTTCTCCGTCATCACGAAGGCTCCCACCGGCACACCACATCCAAGCGCTTTCGCCGTGGTCATCACATCAGGCTTAATGCCGTAGCGCTGCCATGCAAACATGGTTCCCGTCCGCCCCATGCCACACTGAATTTCATCTAGAATCATCAGAATATCTCTCTCATCGCAGAGCTTACGCACCTTTTTCATAAATTCTTCCGTGGCCGGGTAAATACCGCCCTCTCCCTGAACCGTCTCAAACAGTATCGCGCATGTCTTGTCCGTCACCTGCGCCATCACACTGTCAAAATCATTCAGCTCGGCAAACTTCACATTCCCGATCATGGGCTCGAACGCTTCCCGATAATGCGGGTTGCCCGTCACCGACAATGCTCCCATAGTCCTGCCATGGAAGGAATGGTTCATGGCAATAATCTCATGATCCGTGGTGCCATCCTTCAGATAAGCGTACTTCCTGGCTGTCTTGATCGCCCCCTCAACGGCTTCTGCACCACTGTTGGTGAAAAATACCCGGTCCATCCCGGAAATTTCCTTGATCTTCTTCGCCGCCTCGATCGCCGGGAGATTATAATAATAGTTGGAAGTATGAATGATCTTATCGATCTGCGCCTTCAGGGCATCATCGTATTCCTGATTATGGTATCCCAGCGCAAACACCGCAATACCGGATACAAAATCCAGATACCGCTTCCCATCCATATCATAAAGATACACACCGTCACCTTTCTCAAACACCACCTGGTAACGGTTGTAAGTGTGTAAAAGGGCTTTCTCAGCCTCGTCAATATACTGCTGCATTGTTGTACTCATCGTTTCATCCTTTTCTACAAATTGTCCTCATCGGCTATGATCGCCGTCCCGATACCTTTGTTGGTAAAAATCTCCAGCAGCAGGCAGTGTGCAATCCTTCCATCCAGGATATGGACTCTGTTGACACCTTCCTTGATGGCATCCGTGCAGTTACTCAGCTTCGGCAGCATACCACCGCCGATACAGCCGCTGGCGATCAGTTCGTCGGCCTGTGCGGGCGTAAGTCTTGAAATAAAGCTGGTCTTATCATTGATATCGCGGTACAATCCCTCAATATCCGTCAGGAAAACAAGCTTGTCTGCTCCCACCGCCTTGGCGATCGCGCATGCCGCATCGTCCGCATTGATATTATAGGTCCTGAATTCCTGATCCAATCCCACAGGCGCCACGATCGGCAGGAAATCCTTTTCCAACAGATCATAGAGCACCTTGGGGTCTACGCCGCAAATATCTCCTACGAAACCGATATCTTCACCGTTCGGGCACTTCTTCGTGCACTGCAGAAGCCCTGCATCCTTACCGCTGATGCCGACGGCCCTGACTCCCAGCTCCTCCACCATTCTGACAAGGTTCTTGTTAACCTTATTCAAGACCATCTCCGCGATTTCCATAGTCTCATCGTCTGTCACCCGAAGACCGTTCACGAACTTCGCTTCCTTGCCGACCTTACCGACCCAGCGGCTGATCTCCTTGCCACCTCCGTGAACGATGATGGGCTTAAAGCCTACCAGCTTCAACAGGGTTACATCCTTGATCACATTCTTCTGCAGTTCCTCATTGCTCATGGCGCTGCCGCCATATTTCACCACAATGATCTTACGGTTAAATTTCTGAATATAGGGCAGAGCCTCGATCAGCACCTCGGCCTTCCCAAGTAACTTATCCATTTCCTTCTGTTCCATGTTTCTAATTCTTCCTCTTTTTCTGTCGTTATATTTTTACATGCCACGTTCTCACGAACTTTGCAGCAAGTGTAAGGTCCTGCTCTGAACCATTACCTCAGCTTCTATAATCCGCATTGATCTTCACATATTCATAACTTAGATCACATCCCCACGCGGCCGCCTCGGCATCTCCCATATGCATATCCACCAGGACTCTTACCTCCGGTGATGCCAGCACCTGTGTTGCCTCTTCTTCACTGTACTCCACCGCCGTTCCATCCTTGTAAATCAGAATGCTTTTCTCCTCATTTTCAAAATAAAGTTCTATTTTCTCTGGATCAAACTGCACTCCCGAATATCCCAGCGCACACAAGAATCTGCCGAAATTGGCGTCATGCCCGAAAATAGCCGCCTTGCAGAGGCTTGATCCGATTACCGACTTACTAAGTATCCTTGCGTCCTGTTTCGTAGCCGCATGAATCACCTTCGTCTCAAAAAGGGCCGTTGCGCCCTCGCCGTCTCCGGCCATCTTCTTCGCCAGAGTCGTATTGATATAATTCAGCGCTTCCCTGAACTTATCATAGTCCTCGTTCCTGCAGGTGATCTCCGGATTGCCTGCCATGCCATTGGCCAACACTATAAGCGTATCGTTGGTGGAGGTATCCCCGTCCACGGAGATCATATTGAAAGTATCCACCACATCTTCACTAAGTGCCTCCTGCAGAAGCTCTTTAGAGATTGCCGCATCCGTTGTCACAAATCCCAGCATGGTACACATATTCGGATGAATCATGCCGGAACCCTTGCACATACCGCCCAGGGTCACGGTTCTGCCGCCCAGTTCAATCTGAACTGCCGCCTGCTTGGACACCGTATCCGTAGTCATAATCGCCTCCGCCGCCCGTGTTCCCGCCTCCAAGGATTCCTCCTTCGCCTCTGCCAGCTTCTCAACACCGGCAAGAAGCTTCTCCACCGGAATCTGATTGCCGATGACGCCGGTCGATGCCACAAGAACCGCGTCCTGAGAAATGCCCAGAAGCTGCGCCGTCTTCTCCGCCGTCCGCCTGCAGCAGTCATACCCCTGGCTTCCGGTACATGCATTGGCAATTCCGGAGTTCACGACCACTGCCTGTACGAAGCGGGAATTTTCCACGATCTCTTTATCCCACATGACCGGAGCCGCTTTGACCACATTGCTGGTAAAAACGCCTGCAGCCTTGCATGGAGCCGTGCTGTACACCATCGCCATATCTTTCCTGTTCTGATATTTGATCGCCGCCTCGACACCTGCCGCCTCAAATCCCTGCGCCGCGGTGACGCCGCCCTCTATTACTTTCATAGCAAACCTCCATCCTGCAGTCAAACTGCCAGTTTGTTACTATTTACAGCTAGTGTCATTAAGTTAAGCCAATATACAGCGTCTGGCTTAACTTAATAATATTGATTTACAGCTTAAGCTGCTCATAGTAACGCCAGTTTCTTATTCTAATACATTTATCAACCATTGGGAAGATATAAAATTATAAAATCCGATTCCATGTAACGATTCAGCCGGACGCACCTGACATTATGTACTGTCTGAACTTAATTCCATTGGAAATAAAAAGTTTCATCTACTGCTCTTCCACCTCAATATCAGGAAGCTCCACATTGATCTGTGTATCTCCCGCCGTCTCCATCGGGTCCGGGCTCTCTTCCTTCTCTTTTTCCTCTCCCCACAGGGAATCATATTCCTTATGTTTCTTATCCGCATTCATCACCGCCATGTTTTTGGCAGCCATGTATACTTCCATATTGAAATCCATCAGTTTCTTTTCATCCGAAGCCGGCACCTTATCACCATTTGCAATCCTTCTGGCAATCTCCAGGCATTTGGCCACCTCCTCGCCGTATTCCTGCATAGCCTCTCCCTGCTGCTTCGCCACCTCCGCATTGGCGATCCCCACCTCCATCTCGATCACCTGATCCCTCAGTTTCACATGCTCATCAATCTGCTCCTTCACCTTATCAATCTTTTCCTGCAGTTCCTGGGCACGCTTACGATATTCCTCCGACAGCTCGATCACAACACCCGAACCGCTGTTCCAAGCCTCGCCCTGAGAACCATACCGCATTCTGGCATCGTTTTCCTCCTTCTCCTTAAGCAGCTTCCTCTGTCTGTTCCTCAACACATCCAGTTGAGCCGTATACGCCTGTCTCGCTTCCTTAATCTTCATCGTTCCCATACACTCACCCTCCTGCACTTATACGGTTCTGCCAACCATAACCGATATTAAAAGTTTCATATTTAATATCGGTTCATCTCTCAATGCAGCCAATACACAGCGCCTGGCGCGTCCGGCTTAATCCAATAACCCTGAAAGCTGCAAATATTTCACATCTTATTGAACTCCGTAATATTCTTCTCATTCAGCGTAAAATCATAATAATTCAAATCTTCACGCTTCGTCCACCCGATCGTCCGCCAGAAAGCATTGCCGATATCGTTGGCAGTAAATGCGATCAAGGAAACCTTGTTGATCTTTTCCGCCTTCAGCGCCTCCATACAGAAAACTACCATCTGCTTCCCGATTCCTCTCATCCGGTACTCTTCCGCAACGCACACATGATACAGACACCCTCGTCTGCCGTCATGACCGCACAGAATTGCCCCGACGATTCTGTCGTCCTCCACAGCCACCACACTTGTGGAAGGATTCCTGTCCAAGAAGCGTGCGACACCCTCTCTGGAATCATCCAGGCTTCTGATAGCAAACCCTTTGATGGATAACCACAATTTCTTTACTCCCTCATAATCTTCTATTGTCATCAGCCGTATCATATCATTCTCCATTCCACCGCCTCCAGCCGGCGGCACTGATAATAGTCCTTATCCCTTTCTCAATAGCCCAGCGTACCTTCCAAGGATTCATCATCGTCTATCCACTGTTTCACCGGAATAACCCGGTACTCATCCTCCGTATCCCGGATATAAACCGTCTCGATGCCCGCATTGATAATCTGCCGCTTACACATGGAACAGCTGCAGGAGTTTTCCACATATTTTCCCGTATCTGCCTCCACGCCTACCAAATATAAGGCGCTACCGATCATCTTATCCCGCGACGCGCTGATAATGGCATTCGCCTCCGCATGGACACTCCGGCACAGTTCATACCGCTCACCCCGTGGAATCTCCATCTTGATCCGGACACACTCCCCGATATCTGTACAGTTCTTCCTGCCACGCGGCGCGCCCACATACCCCGTGGAAATCACCTCGTCGTTCTTGACGATCACCGCACCGTAATGCCGTCTTAGACAAGTGGACCGTTGCGCCACCATTTTAGCCAGATCCAAATAATAATTTATTTTATCTCTTCTTTCCATAATCGTTCGTAACCATTCCCTTCTTGAGTTATAGTAAACAACATGATCAATCTCTGTTTCCTGCTCTTGCAGGAACCACATACGGAAGCTTCTGCAACTCTGAAAACGAAATTTCTAATGTCGTTGACTATAAATATAATTTTACATATCCTACTCACGGCCCGGTTTACACGTTCTCACAGACTTTACAGCAAGTGCGGAGTCCTGGGGAACTAATCATTAAGTTAATCCAATACACAGCGTCTGGCTTAACTTAACGACATTGTGGCCGAACTGTTACCTCAGAAGTCCATATTACCATAAACCCTGTTGAGAATGTAGCATCCATACCATGAAATATTATATTCTCAAGGCAAATCCGCTTAACCATGGCAGTTCCCCGGAAGAGCCATAACAATTTATTACGGGAACATCGGCACCAGATCCAATCCCTCACTCTCCGAGAGTCCAAACATCAGATTCATATTCTGTATCGCCTGGCCTGCAGCCCCCTTTACCAAGTTATCGAGCGCTCCCATCATGATGATCCTTCCGGTCCGCTCGTCAATCACAAAATTAATGTCAACGTAGTTGCTTCCTTCCACCCACTTGGTTTCCGGACAGACACCCTTTTCCAGAACACGAACAAATTTCTCCTTCCCATAGTAGCGGTCATACACAGCTCTAATCTCCCCATAAGTTGGCAGAGTCTCCTGGCCCTCCGCTCCTTTTACAGGAAGAAGCTTCGCATACTCCGTCACCAGAATGCCTCTGTTCATAGGAACCAGATGGGGTGTAAAATTAAGCAAAATCTCTTTGCCGGCCGCATATCCCAACTGCTCCTCGATTTCCGGTGTATGTCTGTGGCTCGCCACACCATACGCCTTGATATTCTCGTTCACTTCACAGTACAAATTCGGCACCTTGGCCCCACGTCCGGCGCCTGACGTTCCACTCTTAGCATCAATAATAAGAGTATCTGCATCGATCAGCCCCTCCTTGACAAGCGGATACGCCGTCAGAATCGAGCAGGTTGTATAACAGCCGGGATTGGCTGTCAGTCTGGCTTTCTTAATATCTTCCCTATTTATTTCGCATAATCCATACACTGCCTCTTCTATGTACTGCGGGGATTTGTGTTCAATCCCATACCATTTCTCATATACGTCCACGTTCTTTATCCGGAAATCTGCGCTCAGATCTACAATCTTCACTTTGGACAAAATTTCGTCGTTCATCATGGACGCGCAGAAGCCCTGAGGTGTCGCCGTAAAAATGACATCCACCCGATCTGCCAATTCCTCCATATTGTCATCCATGCACTTGTCATCCACGATCTGAAACATATTCTGATAGACAGACGCATATTTCTGATCCACATAACTGCGGGACCCGTACCATTTTATCTCAACCTCTTTATGTCCTGTAAGAAGACGTACCAATTCGCCTCCCGCATAACCTGTTGATCCTATAATTCCTGCTTTTATCATCCTGATAACCATTCCTTTCTTTCAGTCCCCAAGGAACTGTTCATAAACCCGCATACGGCATTTCTGCATCCATATCCATCCAAGCACAAATGCATTGTGAAAAATGGTCAAAAATATCTACTGCGGACTCGCTTCTTTCACAGCAGCCTTTCAACCATCAGCCTCACTACTATCTTTCACAACTATAACACGCGCCATTAAGACGCGCAAACCTTTTATGTATGCTGCCACACCTGCTGACGGTCTGCATTATAACAAGTCAGACTTTAGTATCATTTCTTAAGCCAGTACACAGCGTCTGACATTATGTAGTAGTTCCAGGGACCGTTGGAAAACGCCGGCACTTAGCGAGGTTTCTCACGAGCTTAGTACCGCTGCGTTTGGAATCGAGCGAAAGCGCGTCCTTGGAACTACTACATAATGTCAGACGCGTCCGGCTTCACTTAATGACATTGATTCAGGCTCCAGTTTCACTATTACGAAGTCTTCCCATTTCAAATATCTACATATCTACGTTTTACTCCAGTCAGCGCCAAGTAAATATCTCCTTACATGATTAGATTGTATAATAATACATTATTATTGCATAATATTCAATATTTTTTTATATTTTCCTTTAAAATCTTAAATTTTAGAATAAACATACATTTCTTCCATTCTTTTTTCTTCCATCGTCCACTATGTATAAAAATTCATTATTTACGAATAATATTCATTTTCCCCACAGCTTTTTGCATAATTATTAGACCATTTCCTTTAAAAAAATGCATAAATTTACACTTGCAATCCATACCATCTTGTTGTATATTGTTTTACTGTAGAAATGAATTATCTAACTTTATTTGAGGCAAAGGAGAATCATTATGAAAGAAAAAGTTGTTCTCGCCTACTCTGGCGGACTCGATACCACCGCAATTATTCCCTGGTTAAAAGAAAATTTCGACTATGACGTTATCTGTGTATGCGGCAACTGCGGCCAGGCTGAGGAACTGGACGGCTTGGAGGAACGTGCTTTGTCCTGCGGAGCATCCAAACTTTATATCGAAGACCTCACAGACGAGTTCTGTGATGATTTCATCATTCCCTGTGTACAGGCACATGCAGTATATGAGAACAAATATCTTCTCGGCACATCCATGGCAAGACCTGTCATCGCCAAGAAGCTGGTAGAGATTGCCCGCAAGGAAGGCGCTACAGCCATCTGCCACGGCGCTACCGGCAAGGGCAATGATCAGATCCGCTTCGAGCTGGGCATCAAGGCTCTCGCTCCCGACCTGAAAATCATCGCGGCGTGGAGAAATGAGAAATGGACATTAAATTCCCGTGAGGAAGAAATCGAATACTGCCATCAGCATGGCATCAACCTGCCCTTCTCGGCAGACAGCAGTTACAGCCGTGACCGTAACCTGTGGCACATCAGCCATGAAGGACTGGAACTGGAAGATCCTTCCAACGAGCCTAACTATGAACACCTTCTTGTCCTGGGGACCACACCCGAAAAGGCTCCCGACGAGGGCGAATATGTAACTATGACTTTTGAAAAGGGGATTCCTACCTCCGTAAACGGCAAGCAGATGAAAGTGTCCGAGATTATAGCCACTTTAAATGAACTGGGCGGCAAACACGGCATCGGTATCGTAGATATCGTGGAGAACCGCGTAGTGGGCATGAAGTCCCGCGGCGTCTATGAAACACCCGGTGGAACGATCCTCTACGAGGCACATCAGCAGTTGGAGGAACTGATCCTTGACCGCGATACATACGCGCTGAAGAAAGATCTGGGAAATAAATTCGCCCAGATCGTATATGAAGGCAAGTGGTTCACACCGATCCGCGAGGCAATTCAGGCTTTCATCCAGTCCACCCAGAAGTATGTGACCGGCGAAGTGAAATTCAAGCTGTATAAAGGCAATATCATCAAGGCGGGAACAACTTCTCCATATACGCTTTACAACGAGAGCATCGCTTCCTTTACGACAGGCGATATGTACGATCATCACGATGCGGAAGGATTTATCAATCTGTTCGGATTGTCCTGCAAGGTACGCGCCATGAAAATGCA
>CAYXKS010000039.1:14625-18074 GCA_964465725.1 uncultured Bacteroides sp.
TCTGTCATCCTCCCACTCTTCTGTTCCTGTACTGTGCATACATCGCCAGAATTCCCGTAAAAGCCGCCAGAAAAATACATGACTGAATATAGGGCATGAAATTGTAACTTCCTCCCTGCCAGAAGCCTGCAAAGTCATTGCTGATATATGTCATCGGGAACACACTTGCGATCCGCTGCAGCGCTTTCGGCAGCTGATCCGTAGAGATTCCCATCATACCGGTCAGCATCATCAACATAAAATAAGCAAACATGGAAACGCCGAAGGTCACGCTGAATTTCCGGAATATATTGGCCATGGAATGGACTATTACCATAAACATCACTCCCAGCAGATAGAGAGACAAAAGAAGGCAAAGCAGAGACGTAACCGCCGGTTTCGGAATATCCAGCAAAACCGCCTGACAGACTCCGTAAATAATAAACGCTATGCTCAGAAAAATCAGATGAGCAATAACCTTTGCCGTAATCAGGCTTTTCTCCCGAAACCCGAAAAGATTCATCCGAAGCGGTATTTCGTGCTCCACCTCCTGGGAATACAAAGCGCCGTATCCCAGGAACATAATGGACATCGGCATGATCATGGCCATACAGATCACAACGGAAACCGTTACTCCCTGTCTGCCCGCTTCCGGCACCTGTTTTCCCAACATGGTTGCGAAGAGAAGACTCATGAGATTCGGAAATACGATCCCGAAGAAATGCGTCATGAAATTCCCGTTGATATTTCGAATTTCATACCTTATCATCCGTAAGCTGCACTTTTTTTCTTTCATAATCAATACACACATCCTTCCTACTATAATTTAAAAAATTTATTTTTCCTTTGCATTGATAGACATAATCTCAATATCAGAGTTGCTTCGCTTAAAATTCACATCATGTTCAACAAACAGCGACAGTATCCTCCGCTCTTCCTCCTGATTCCGGCAGGACAACGCAATCAAGTGATCTGGCGACCTCAATGTCCTGAATTCCTTAGTCAATTCCCTGTTCTTCAGACTGTTCTCCAATATATAAACAGCATCCCCGCAGTACTTCCTGAAAAGCTCTTTTACACCGCCACAGGCAACCACCCGTCCCTGATCCAAAAGAAGAATCCTGTCCGCCAGCTGTTCCAGCTCCTCATAGTAATGCGATACGATGACCAGAGACTCTTCCTTGTCCTGGTACCATTCCACCAGTTTCTCCATAAGTTTCTGCCTTGTCTCGAAATCCAGACCTGACGTCACCTCGTCATAGAAGGTCAACTCCGCTTTCTGCATCATTACCATAATGATTGTAAACTTCTGTTTCTGGCCTCCCGACAGCGCATTGTACCGTTTCGGCAGACACGGCCCAAACTCAAAGAAATCAATCAACTCCTGCAACTCCTTGTTTTCCCTGATGCTTGTATTCAGTATCGTCTCCATAATGCGTTTCACCGGCATGGTAATAACATAGGAGTTGGACTGCATATGTACAGCCATCTGTTCCGGCTTAAGCTGTGTTATCACTTTGCCCTGATAACTCACTAACCCCAGAAGGGCCTTAACGAGCGTAGTCTTTCCTGCCCCGTTGGAACCGATCACTCCGATGCGCTCCCCTTTTTCGAAGTTTATCGGTTCATCAATCTGCAACGCAATCTGATCTCCATATTTTACCTGTAATTGTTTGATCGTCAGCAACATACTTGCACCTCCATGTTTATACTTAAATTCGATTTTCTACTTTATGAATCTTAATTTGTCTTCCTGTCAGATACTTATAGCAACGCAGACATACACCTGTGTTATAGTAAACGACATAACAAATTTCTGTTTCCAGCCCTTGCAGAAACAATATGCGGAAGCTTCTGCAAGGCCAAAAATGAAATTTCCAATGTCGTTAACTATAAAACGATATCTTCGCCTGCACGCCATTCTCCACATTTACTATCTCCAGCCTGCCTCCCATATGCCTGCAATAATAGGAAGCCACATACAGGCCCAGCCCTTTTCCTTTCCTGCCCGTATCGCTGGTGACAAACGGTTCGAAAATATTCGGAAGCAGTTCCCTGTCTATCGTCACACCGTAATTCGTAACACACAGTTCATTGTCGCCCACTGCTATCACAATTCTCTGCTGCCTGGGCGTGTACTGCACCGCATTGGAAAGCAGATTGTCCACAATAACGCGAAGCATCTCCCTGTCCGTAATGGCGCATCCCTCTCCTTCTATATCCATGCGAAGTTCTCTGTCTTCCGCCTGCACCGCATAACTTTTCACAAGTTCCCCTGCAAGCACTCCCAGATCTACCTTTTCTGACTGCATATTTCCGACACAATGATTCAGGTACAGAATGTCTTCCACTATTCCCCGCATGGACAAAAGCTGTTTCTTCACTTCCGGCAGATATGCCTTCGTATCTTTATATTTCCCGACTTCATGTATCATCCCATCCACCAGCAGAAGCGCCGCCGCGACAGGCGTCTTCAACTGATGTGAGGAAGCTCGCAGGAAAACTTCTTTTCGCTCGTTTTCCTCTTCCAGCAGACTGTTTTTCCGTTCCAGTTCTTCATAATTCTCACGAAGCTTCTCATACAGCTCATGCAGATTTCTGCCCAACACCTCAATTTCATCACCACTCTTGATCTCAAACTCATCCGCCTCAAAGCTTCCGGACATTCCCGCGCTCTCCGCATAATCAGCCAGCCGGATGACAGGATTGACGATCTTTCCCGCAAAGAAACGAGATGAGACCAGCACCACCAGAAAGATCACTGCGATTATCATCGGAAGACTCTCCCGGACGATCGGCGTAATCTCTTCCATCTGCGGCGTCATAGTCGGCATAACCGTCATAATGAATGAATCCTTCGTCCATCCCATGGCCACGTATGTCGTATAACTGTAATTTCCGCTCGAAACCCCGCTTTCAAAGACTATAATATCATCAGATACCGAATGTATTTTGGAATACTCTCCCTGATAAACTCCGGGAACATTTCTCTGCTCCATTTCTATCTCCACAGGGTAATCCTCAGCTATGGGACTCTGTCCCATAAACTTGTCTTTCAATCCGTCATTCCATATGGATTCCAATTTGGACAGATTCGATTCATACAACACCGGATCGAATTTCTCCCCGCCCGCCATCTCTCTGACATATTCCAGGATCTCCTGCAATTCTTCATCCCTTACTTTAACTGTAAGTTTAAAAAACTTCCCTTCCAGATAAACCTCGCGCCCTTCTCCCGGAATTTCCAGTGAAAAGATCGAGGATGGATTCCTGACCGTAAGATCCTGATAAGTCCTGTTCTCCATATAATTTTGCTGTACCTTCACGACCGAATCCAGATTGCTTTTCATCACATAATCAACATATAACGATGGCAGCATCAGAATAAAATACCCAATAACAAAAGCAATCATAATTACCGCCAGTACAATGCTGTACAGGAATGTTTTCCTGCTTAATCCCATTTTCAT
>CAYXKS010000040.1:0-8907 GCA_964465725.1 uncultured Bacteroides sp.
ACTCATAACCTCACCTTAGAGATAAAATCTTAGTATAACTTTGTATATTATTGTAACATAATCATTTTGAAGATTCCACTTTCAGTAACATTTTCCGCAAAAACAGATAAAATAAAGTAACTGACACCGAGGTATCTTCCCATGTCCACCACTCTTTTTTCTCTGCTCATCTTCCTCACTGCCGTCTCCATAGATTCCCTGACCGCCGGACTGACATACGGTACACAACGTGTAAAAATCAGGCACGGTGCCTATTTTATTCTCGTTTTCATACCGGCTCTTTTTATCACTCTGGTCAACCGGATCGGTTCCTATATCTTCCTCTTTCTGCCCAAGTCCGTTCTGCCTTTCTTATCCTTTACACTGCTATCATTACTCGGACTTAGTAAGCTTACAGAAAGTCTGCTCCGCCTTCTAGCGCACAAATACCCCAGTCTCAGCAGAAACTGGGGTTGGAAGATTAAACAAATCAATATAATTTTTACGATATATCTCTCCCCAGAAGATGCCAATCAGGATGACCTGCAAATTCTCAGTGCAAAAGAATCTCTTCTTCTGGCACTCGCCCTCTCGCTGGACAGCGTCCTTGTGGGCATGGCCTTTACTACAGGACCCATTCCCGGTCCTCTCCTCTTTCTTCTGGCTTCGCTTTTTAATCTGATTCTGTTCACTGCCGGGTATGTGCTCGGACATCTGGCTTCCCGCGTGCTGCGTATCGATCTGTCCTGGCTCAGTGGTCTGTTTCTCATTCTCCTGGCGATACAGGCTCTGCTGTAACCAGATAATCATCAATGTCCAATAATCGGTTCAGCGGCTTGTTTCTCCGTCGTTTTCTCATCCTCCCGATAATGATGTCCGTACCCAATGGCCACCAGAAGTTCATGAACGATCAACGGTGTAGCCGACAACGCGATTAGCTGTGCCCATTCCATAAATCCCAGACGCACCGTACCGAACAACTGAATCAATGGCGTGATTTCCGTCACTGCCATCTGAAGAGCAATTCCAACAATAAAAGCGCCTATCATATAAGGATTGTTCCTGTGATTCATCCTGAAGACAGACCGGTTCACATCCCGCATACCGATGGCATGAAACAACTGGCTGATACCGAGAACCGTAAATGCATGTGTCTGCGCCTTGGCAAGCACTGCAGAAATTCTCAGTCCCTCTAATACATTATGTAAACTAATTGGAAGTCCCTCTGCCACAATACGGTCATAGGGAACTTTCAGGAAAGCCGCCAGGCTCACGCCGCCGATTACCATGCCATAACAGATCACACACATCAGCCCGCCTTTCGCAAACAGCGAATCCTCCTTCCTGCGAGGCTTCTCCCTCATAAGGCTATCACTGTCATTGTCATCCACTCCCAGGGCCAGGGCAGGCAGGGAATCCGTAATCAGATTGATCCACAGGATAAAGCTGGCTTTCAGCGGACTCGGCAGCCCGGCGACGATCGTTACCAGCATTGTAATAATCTCTCCCAGATTGGAAGACAGCAGGAAAAGCACAGATTTCCTGATGTTTTCGTAGATTCCTCTCCCTTCCCTGATCGCCGTATGTATGGTCGCAAAATTGTCGTCCATCAGCACGAAGTCCGCTGCCCCGCGTGCAACATCCGTACCATTTAATCCCATGGCAATGCCGATGTCCGCCGCCTGCAGGGAGGGGGCGTCATTGACACCGTCGCCGGTCATTGCAACAGTCTTTCCCAACGTCCGATATCCCTCCACGATGCGCACCTTGTGTTCCGGCGTCACTCTGGCGAAAACTCTCAGTTCCTGCAGGCGCTGCAAAAAACTGTGCTCCTTCAGATGATCCAGCTCCCTTCCCGTAATACACTGCTTCGGACTATCTGCGATTCCCAGTTCTTTCGCGATGGAAAAAGCCGTATCCGGGTGATCTCCCGTGATCATAACCGTTGATACACCCGCCCTCTCGAAATCCGCCACTGCCTGTACCGCCTCCTGTCTGACCGGGTCCTGCATACTGAGCAATCCCAAGAAAATCATATTCTTCTCCGACAGGCCGCCGTCCGGGTCCATCGCCAGGGCCATCACACGCCTGCCCTCTGTCATCAGACTGCTCAAGACTTTTGCAAACGTATTCCGGTCTGTCTGCGTTATTTCACCGAGACAGCCCTGTTTGTACATCCGGCTGCACCCTTCCAAAATACGCTCTGCAGCTCCTTTGGAATAAGAAACAATCTCCTGACCGCACCGATGCACCGTTGTCATCATCTTGCGCTCGGAGTCAAACCCTTTCTCCCCAATCCGCGGATATTGTTCGCGCAGTTCCTCTATATCCGCCCCGCAATCGCGCGCCATATAGAGCAAGGCAAGTTCCGTAGGATCTCCTATTTTCTCCTCTCCGTTTAAGATACCGTCATTGCACAGGATACTGCCGAGCAGAAAATGACTCCGTACATCTCTTCCATTCTGTCCCCGCACCGTCTCTCCAAACAAGTCCTTAAATCGTTCTTTTCCATTCAGTTTGCCATCTATGTAACATTCTGTTACCGTCATCTTATTCTGTGTCAGCGTTCCCGTCTTGTCGGAACAGACGATTTCTACCGCTCCCAGTGTCTCCACCGAAGACAGCTTACGCACAATCGTCTTGGCGCGCACCATCCGGGACACGCTGAGCGCCAGCACAATCGTCACGATAGCGGGAAGTCCCTCGGGGACAGCCGCCACTGCCAATGAAACAGAAGTGAGGAGCATTTCACCCACATCTCTTTTCTGAAAAACCGCCACTGCGAACAGAAATACACAAATTCCTACCGCCAGAGCGCTGAGAATCTTACCCAGTTCTCCCAGCTTGACCTGAAGCGGCGTAAGTTTCTCCTTACCCTCATGTAACATACCCGCAATATGTCCGATCCTTGTGTCCATACCGGTGGCCACCACCACACCCCTGCCGCGTCCTTTCGTCACATAGGTAGACATATATGCCATATTCATACAACTATTATCACCAGTGGTTTCCACAATGTGTTCCGCATCCTTTTCCACCGGAACAGACTCCCCCGTCAGCGTCGATTCCTCCACGCAAATCCCGTTCGTATCGATCAGTCTCAAATCGGCAGGAACCATATTCCCGGCTTCCAGTAACACAATATCGCCCTGTACCAGGTCTTCCGCGGGAATTTTTGCACGCTCTCCCTCCCGCAGGACAACGGCCTGCGGTGAAGATATCTTCTTGAGCGCCTCGACCGCCTTTCCCGCTTTTCCCTCCTGAATAATGCCTACCGCCGCATTCAGGACCACCACTGTCACGATAATAATCGCATCTCCAAGCTCATGCAGCATAAGCGAGATAGCCATCGCAACTACAAGAATCAGGATCAGAGGATCATTCAACTGCTCCACAATCATCTGTCCCAAGCTTTTCTGCTCCTGACTTTTAAGCCTGTTGGCTCCGTATTTTGTCTTGCGTTCCATCGCTTCCCTGCGCGTAAGGCCTTTATCCTTGTCCGTCTCAAGCATACGGAGCACTTCCGCTGCCGTCTTCACCTCATACATGCATTTCCCTCCTACGCCTGTTTTCGTTTTCTGACCTTGTATCTTTCGTCATCGTTTTGATTTCTGCGGATATTTTGTCCAACAAAACGGTGACTTGTCTGCCTTTGTAAGATATATGCGAAGGAGGTTTCTTTTATTCCTGTAATGCCTGTAATACTCAGAAGCTCCGCAGTTTATCGCTTCCGTCATCCACGGTATTCTCGATGGAACGCACCACCACATAATACCCGAACCCCGGATTGACTTCCACATAAACCCGATCGCCCACTTTATGCCCAAGTAGCGCCTTGCCTAACGGTGATTCTGTACTGATCAGCCCCTCTAGCGAATTCCCGCGCACTGTTGTAACCAGCTTATATTTCTCTACCAGATCATCATCCTCGAAATAGACTTCAACCGTATTGTTCATGCCTACCTCATCCTCCGCGGATTCATCGGACACGATCACCGCCGTCCTGATCATCCGCTCCAGATAGCGGATACGGCTCTCATTCTGGTTCTTCACTTTCTTGGCGGCATGATACTCGAAATTCTCACTCAGATCTCCTTGAGCCCTCGCTGTCTTCACATCCTCCAGTGCCTCCTTGCGGACCACCAGTTTGCGATATTCTATCTCTTCTTCCATCTTCTTGATATCCTGCCTCGTCAATTCATTATGCATAGTTTTCACTCTCCCTTCGTAACAGTTCAGCCTGCGATGTCATTTAGTTAAGTCAGTACACAGCGTCTGGCTAAACTAAATGACATTGGTTCAGCCTGCGGCTTCACTGTTACCTCATTTCTGCTCTGTCTGATGTTATAGTAAACGAAGTTTCCATGTCGCTAACTATAGCAAAAGAGACAGTTCAGATATCAACCGTCTCTCTTACAGATTATAATTCAATTTTCTGTTGAAATCAACTTCAAAAACCATCCGCCCACCGCTCTATCCTGTCGGCAAAATCTTCTGCCCACTTCTCCGTTTCGTCGGCGAGCTCATCTCCCCATTCTTCCATTTTCTCCTCCTGTTTCGTATACAACTCCTCCAGTTCCTGCTGTATCTCATCGGAGTATTCTTCCGCATCGATATTTCCCATAAAAGCGTTGATAAATGCATCGTCGAGGTGGATTTTCCATGCCCCATTATCCCGAAAAGCCGTGACGGTAACATACATAGTACTGGTATTTTCCTTATCACAGGATTCCACGATCGAAAGCAGACCATCCTCTTTGTCCATAATCCCGGAAATATCTTTGAGCATCTGCCCAATCCCTGTTCCTGTACTTTCTAACATATTTTCCAGAATAGAAATTTCATATTGCCCCATGACGTCAGACATATCGAGATTCGTGATCTTTATTTCAATTTCAGCCTGATTTTCGTCTTCCCAGGCTTCCTCTATTTCCCATGTCAGATTTTCCATCATCCGCTCTGACAGCTTGCGGTTAAACTCGTATTTTTCCTTCCGTTTTCCTATCTTCATACCCGGCTGCAGCAGTTCATTGAAAACCCGGTATTCACTCTCTATCGGAATTCCGATCCAATTACGGTACGTATCCACATAATTATCCGTGTATTCATTAAACTGCTCCAGATTCAGTTCCCTCAGACTTTCCATGACATATTCTGCCGTCTCCTCTGCTGTGGCCGTAGAATTTTCCCGCTCCCTCGCCGCATAGACACCGCATGAATTAAGTATCAGACTTCCTGTCATAATCACTCCACAGATTGCCGCTTTCATTTTCTTCATATTTGGATCCCCTTTCTGTCTGACATTCTTTCTTATAGTTCAACCCTCGCTTTCATTTTATTTTTGATAATCCTGTCAGGCAACAGCTATATCAGGAATCGACGGTCAGACATCAAAAAAAGGCGCCGGTATCACCGCCGAAAAGGAGAACCACCCATCCTCACATTTCAACACATATGTACCGTGATTTTTGCGAACCACGGAATCCACATTCAAAAGCCCGATTCCATGCCGAGACTTATCGGATTTACTCGTGACAATCCTGTTATTCCGAATTTGTACCGGATCTTTGACCGGATTTCGGATCGAAACAACAAGCTGTTCCTCCTCCAGAATCATCTTAAACCTTATGACCCTGTCCTGCTCCAGCTTCTCGCATGCCTCTATGGCATTATCCAGAAGATTTCCGAGCAGCGTCACGATATCCTCCTCGCTGATGGTAAGGTCCGACAGATCATTAGCATCCATTGTAATGACGATCGTCTTGTCTCGCGCTTCCAGATACTTTTGATTCAGCATCACATTCACAACGTTATGGTTTGTGTTCACATACATCTCATTTTGCTGAAATTTCCCAGTCAGACCGGCAATATATTCCACTGCTTCTTTCGTCTGTCCGTTTCCGATCATCCCCTGAATACAGTTTAATTGATTTCTGTAATCATGCTCATAACGTCTCAACTGCTCATATCGGTCCTTCATACCCTGATAAAGATTCATACGGTTCTGCGTCTGTTCCTGCAACATCCTGAGTTTCTGCATCTGAGAATCTTTTTCCATCAATCTGGTCATATAATAGAAGCCCACAGCATAGATCATGACTACTCCTGCAACCGCAGCCAGTCTTGTATAATAATACTCCTGGCCTCCCTCTGACGGCACTGCCCAGGCCGTCAATGCTGTGCTCACCATGATACCGGCAAGCGAAAAGAAACCGAATTTACCCCATTTCATATCCGCCATGCCCCGGATACGCTTTTGATACCGGCTGCGAAAGATCATCATAAGACACAGATAACCGGAATCCAATACAGGTTCCATCAGATCAACCGTATATTTATAGCTTAAGATCGGTGTCACGCTTATTATCGCAAGAAACAGGGCAGAGAGCACCCAGTAGATTCCACAATATACTACTGACAGAATCAGATTCCTCACAACACTTATCTGAAAATATATCTGTGCCACCACAAAAATCACCGCGACCACGCGCACCGGCTGTAGTATATAAGGCGGAATTTCTGTCACTGCAATTATCATAAATCCAGCCATAAAGGCAACAACCGCAGTATATTCCATCCATCTATATCGCATCTTCCGCCATGGTGTCACCGTTTCAAAGAACGCCTGACAACTCACAGCCATTATAAAAGACAATATGATGCTCCTGATGATAAGTCCACTATGCATTTCCATCAGACTGCTCCTTTGTAAGCTATGAATGTCTCTTTAACTGTCTGGAATCTGAGGCGTGGAACAGGAAGCACCTCCCCGTTATCCAGGCAGGCGGTGTAATTACTGACTTTCCGAATATGTTTCATATTCACAAGATAGCTCTTATGAACCCGCAAAAAATAGTAATCAGACAGCTTTTTTTCCACCTCGTCAAGCTTCTCATAGATCTGATAAGTCACAGGTTCGGATTCCATATAATAGAAAATGGACTTGTGTCCCCTGCTCTCCACATAAAGAATATTATCGGTATACAACCTCTTGTCACCTTCCAAAAAGGAAAAGGTTACCTGAGCCATCTTCATTTTGTGTAGAATAGCCGTCATGCATTCCCCGAAAGCCTGGTCAAGGGTATCCTTCATCAGATACCGGACCGCATTCACCTTATATCCTTCCAGAGCATAATCTATGAATGCAGTCACAAACACAATATAGGTGTCGCTGTGAAAAGAACGTATTCTTGCGGCCGTCTCTATGCCATTCACTTTCTCCATACTGATATCTAAGAATACGATATCGAACCTGACATTGTTTTCACATTGTTCTAGAAACTGTTCCCCTGACAGAAAAGTATAGATTGTATATGTCAGCTCCTGTCTGTTGAAATATTTTTCAAGAAGATATTTTATTTTTTCCCGGTAAAACTGTTCATCATCACATATGGCAATCTGCAGCATGCTCGAAACCTCTTTTTTATGATATCCTAGCACAAATCGCATTTTACAGCAAGAAAACCAGCTGACAAAGGCAACCAGTTTCTGCAACTGATTATATTTTGCAGTAGTTACTATCGGTCAATATTCTTTCCAAAAAAGAGTGTGACTTTTTGTGAACGTAAATTATAAACCGGCAGGAATTTCTACCTGCAGAATCACCCTATTATTTTCAATAATGATACCTCTTCCTTTTCCCGATTATAAACAACACACCTACCAAAGCTGCTGCCAATTCCGCTACGATCATTGACATCCATATTCCATCGATTCCAAAGAACAGCGGAAGTATCAGCACCGCTGACGCCTGAAACAGCAAAGTCCGCAAAAAAGAAATCAATGCCGAGATCAGTCCGTCATTCAGCGCCGTAAAAAAGGATGAACTGAATATAGCCAGCCCCGCAAACAGGAACGAGAAGGAATATATGATAAATCCCCTCTGAGTCATACTGAGCAGATCCTGATCATATCCCACAAAAATCTTCGCAATCGGCTCAGCCAGAAGTTCGGCTGCGGCAAACATCATAACAGAAAATACACTGATAACTACAAGGCTCTTCCTCAAAAGCCCCTTCAGTTCGTCATGGTTCCCCGCTCCGTAATGATAGCTGACGATAGGCGACGCTCCCACAGAATAACCGATAAATGCGGCGAGGAAAATCATATTGACATACATCAGCACCCCGTACGCAGCAACACCGTCTTCCCCGGCATACCGGATCAGCTGCACGTTATAGAGCATACTCACAAGAGACATGGAGATGTTTGACATCAGTTCCGAGGAGCCATTAGTACATATCTTCAGAAATGCATTTCCGTCAAAGCGTGTCCTGCCAAGCCGAAGCAGGCTGGAATTCGGCCGCGCAAAATAGATCAACGGAATAATTCCGCCCACACACTGACTAAGCGCTGTAGCGGCCGCCGCTCCCTCCAGACCAAATTGGAAGACTGCGACTAACAGTGCATCCAAGACAATATTGGTAAGTCCTGCCGCAACCGTTATACCAAGCCCAAGCTGCGGCTTCTGTGCCGTAGCAAAAAGGCACTGAAATTCATATTGAAGAATATAGGCGGGAATTGCCAGCAGTATGATCCGCCCGTAGATCACACAATTTTCCAGTAGTTCTCCCTGCGCGCCAAGAAGAATGGCAATGGGCCGCAGGAAAATAAGCCCGATCGCCATGAGCACAACACCACAAGCCACGGAAATATAGACGATCATGGAAAACATTCTGTTCGCCTTCTCCTTATCCCCTTCTCCCAGTGTCTTAGCGATCCAGGCTCCTCCGCCGGTTCCAAACATAAATCCAAGACATCCCAGAATCATTAAAACGGGCATGATAAAATTCACCGCCGCAAACGGTGTCTTCCCTACAAAATTAGATACAAAAAAGCCATCCACCACACCGTATATAGAAGTAAATATCATCATGACAATGGATGAAAAAGTAAAACGCAGCAATTTATGATAGCCGAAATGGTCTG
>CAYXKS010000040.1:9007-17624 GCA_964465725.1 uncultured Bacteroides sp.
ATGACAATGGATGAAAAAGTAAAACGCAGCAATTTATGATAGCCGAAATGGTCTGATAACTGAATTGACATTTGTTTTCTCATATGCACCTCCTGGTACGATCTCGTACCAGGCTATTCTAGTATGATTTCATACTATTGTCAACCCTTATTCATGACCATTAGATGAACTGTTGTAACATTCCATCCTTTTGCTTCCCTGCATCATCACATGCTCAGCGGTTAACACAATAAGAACTTTCGCCTGGTCCAGGATTATTATAATCCTGAGCCAAGCCTGTCAGTCTATTTTTTCTCCAACTTAATATTCAGTCTCCATGCAGGACGTCCCGCCACTGCCTGGTCTGTTATGATTTTCTCATTGCGATAGATACTGAGCAGCAATCCGATAAACACCGCATAAGTGATTGTCGCTCCGACTCCGGATGACAGAAATGGGAACTGTACGCTTGTCACAGGATAATATCCGCCGCTGATCAAAACTCCCTCTACACAACTGAACAAAAACACCATAAAACATGCTGCCGATATCATAAAGCCCAGCTGATTTTTCTGCTGTCTCACAATGCGGAAAGCATGAACGATCAGTATGGTAAATGCCAGAATCACCACTATTCCGGCCAGTATCCCATAAGTACAGACAATACAGAGCAGAATAAACGGGTCCGACCACTCCGCTGACCAGACGTATAGATAATCCCCTGTAAAGGCGTTCGTCCCGGACGCGCCTATCATCCTCGCCTGCGCCAATTCGTTCCGTATCCACAGATAAGTATAGCCTGCCCCTGTAGGATACCTGGAAGGATTCAGCCATGCTATTATTCTGAGAATCCTGAAATCATATGATTCAGGGTTTGCCACCATCGGAATAATCACGCACAATGCCGGAATTACCACCAGAAGCGCTACCGACATCGCTATTGCCGCTTTCCTGTCAACTGCAAACCATTTCTTACGGATTGCCAGAATAAGCATGACTATTTGAATCAGATACACACTGAACACCGCGTGCACTGTCCCGGAAAAATAGTACACGAAGATCGCTGTCAGAAACTGTACGCCGACACTCTTTAGTACCGCACCATACCCATTTCCCCGCATACGGTACAGTATCCCTGCAAACACCGGAACATAAAGATAGACGAGCATGAGCAGGGCCGGAATCCTTCCATTTACCACTCTCAGAGTCTTCGTCGCGATAAAATAAAGCACGGTCATTGAAATGTAAATTGCCATGCCATACCGTCCGATAAAGCTGTAATCCAGAAAATACATTCCCGCCATCACGCCGAAAGACACCAGCAGAATCAGACACTGCCTTCCGAACTGACTTAAAAATACCGCCTGACTATTCACGGAAGGAGTCTGCAGACTGCCCGCAATATATTGAATCATTAATCCTCCCAGACTGAACAGAAATACCATTACAATCAGCCTGACGTCTGTCTGTGGCCTGTGTATCCGGTCAAGCTCCAGACCAATCTCCACGGGATCACCCATTTCCCGTACCGCCCGTTTGACTGCCTCCTCATGTCCGACACCTGATTCCTCATAAGCAGCCGTCTGATCCTGTATATGGTCAGTCAGTTCTTTCGCAACAGACTCCCGCGCCCTGACACACCGAATCTGATCCGTAATATTCCTTATGAATTCTTCCATCTAAGCCATCCCCTCCCAAAGTACATTTGCCACCGCAGTCTGATATTCCTGCCATTCTTCCTTCCTGGATTTCAGATATTTCCTTCCCTCTTTCGTGATACTGTAATATTTACGCAGTTTTCCGTTTGCTTCACTTTCATATGAGGTCAGGTAACTTTTTTCTTCCAGGGAATGTAACAGCGGATAAAGCGTTCCCGCCTTCAGCATAAAGACATTGTTTGATTTCTTCTCCAATGTCTCTATCATCTCGTACCCATACATGTCCTTATCCTCCAACAGGCGCAGCAGCAGCATGGAGGTGCTCCCCGAAATCAGCGACTTATTTATCGGCATCTTCTCTTCCATCTCCTTTCCCGGTATTCAGGATACAGAGGATGTGTCTGTATCCTGATTTATCCTCCGCAAAGCCTATTATATATAGATGATCGATATATCTATGTTTCCATTATATATAGATAATCTATATATGTCAATATATATTGTTTAATACATTATCAAAATTTCAAAGACATCGTTTCCTTTTCCGCCTCTGTTTTCTCTTTTGGCACTTCCTTCACTGTTCTACCCTGCACAATATCACCTTTAAAGCGACAGGTATCACTCGTTTTCTCAATATTCTACTGTGAATCTTTACCCCTGATCATTGATATTCTCCAATCTCAAATTCCGACTATAGACAAACAGTGTAAATCTGAGGTACGATAAGTATGAAAAGAACACCTAAGGCAACAGCTCTGCGCACTCGCTGCGCTGAGCGTACACGCGCCATGCAGCTTGTCTGCATGTGTGCATATGCGCAGGTATGCGCTACTACTTGCACCGTACTTTTCACAGAACATTTGTGTCTGAAAAGACATGAGGTGCAAGTATAACAAACTTTGATAAGGAGGCAGACCATGAGCAATGTAATCGAAACGATTAAAAAAAGAAGTTCCACAAGAGGCTATACCCCCGAACCACTGACGGATGAAGAACTGCAGACTCTGATCCATGCAGGACTGCAGGCGCCGACTGCGGCCAACAAACAGGAAATCCATTTCACCGTATTAAAAGGCGACAATCCGATTCTGGCAGAACTGGAAGAAGAAAAGAACCGGCTGCGCGATATTTCTTCTCCTGAACACAATTTCTACTATGAAGCTCCCGTTGTAATCATTTTAAGCGCCGACAGTTCCTACAAATGGAGTCCCCTGGACGCCGGAATTGCCGTGGAGAATATGGCTCTCGCAGCACAGGACTTAGGGTTGGGAAATCTGATCATCGGCTGCATCTACGATGCACTCAGAGGCGAGAAAAAAGAATATTTCTCAAAGGCTCTCAGGTTCCCTGAAAATTACGAGTATGAGATCGCCATCGCATTCGGCCACAAGGCAGTTACCAAGGAACCACATACTTATAATGCCGATGCACAGGTTACTTATCTTTAAATTTCATAACGGTTCAGCCTTCGGCTTCACTGTTATACAATTACATCTGTACAATATTTGGCCGCAACAGTTCAAATATTCGAACCGTTACGGCCAAACCTTTCCTAACATATCATCTCTCCTGAATCCTTTAGCTACACTACTTCCCTCGCATCCCAGAGTTCTTCAAACCACTTGACCAGACGTTCACCCACACGCTTCCAGTACCTTCTCTTCCAAAGCGCTCCCAATCCCAACACAAGACACCAAAACAGAATCCATACAGTTTCGCCTAGCGGATCTTCGATCAGAAAGCACAGACTGCCAAATGCCATTGCCACACACCAGAATGAAAAGAATATCCTGAATACCCAAATCGATTTGCTTTTCCAATGCCACATATTTTTCAACTGAAAGAGAATGCCACAATTCCCGTCAGTACCTGTGAATATTACTCCCTGAATCATAGGTAAAAAAGAATTTCTTGGCGAATACGGGGACATGAGAAGAGGATTGATGCGAATCATAAAACTCTCCTCTTCCACTTCCCCACGAAAAAGATATTTCTCTCTGTCATGAAAGGGCACCCACTCGCCCTTCATTACTGTCGCATTCTTAAGTCTTCTTATCACTTCCTCCCGTTTAAGGGATGTGACCATTTTATATTGGAATGTCTGTTCAGAATTGATGTCCATCTGATTTATTTCTCCGCAATTTTCACCAGAAGCTTAACGATCGTCTCCATCTCATCGATGCAGACATACTCATGTTTCCCGTGGAAATTACCTCCACCGGTGCAGAGATTCGGGCAGGGCAGGCCCATGAAAGATAACCTCGCGCCGTCCGTACCACCTCTGATCGGTACGACCACCGGCTCTATACCCAGCTCTCTCATGGCATTTTTCGCACGGTCCACGATATGCATATTCTTCTCGATCACTTCACGCATGTTATAGTAGGAATCTTTCATATCGATCTCGAAAGTTCCCTCTCCGTATTTTTCGTTCAGATACTTTACAATTCCCAGGAAATTTTCTTTTTTCTTCTCGAATTTCTCTTTGTCATGATCCCTGATGATATACTTCGCCTCTGCCTCTTCCACAGTACCGTTTAAAAAGAGCAAATGATAAAATCCCTCATAGCCTTCCGTATACATAGGATTCTCCGCCACCGGAAGCATTGACTGCAATTCCTGCGCCATCAGAATCGCATTGCGCATCTTATCCTTCGCAGAGCCCGGATGTACGCTCATGCCATGTATGGTCACTTTTGCTCCCGCCGCATTGAAGTTCTCATATTCCAGCTCCCCGATTCTGCCGCCGTCTACAGTATAGGCAAAATCCGCGCCGAAAAGCTTTACATCAAAGTTATCTGCACCGGTTCCCACCTCTTCGTCCGGCGTAAAGCCGACCCGTATCCTTCCGTGGGAAATCTCCGGATGCTGCAGCAGATATTCCGCCATCGTCATGATCTCCGCCACGCCCGCCTTGTCATCTCCGCCGAGCAGCGTCGTTCCGTCTGTCACAATGATCCTCTTCCCTTTACAGGAAGTAAGCTCCGGAAAGTCAGATACTTTCGTGATGATCTTCTTCTCCTCATTCAGCACGATATCTTCTCCGTCATAGTTCTCTATGATCCGCGGCCTGACACCTGCGCCGGTCATTGCCGGTGAGGTATCCATATGCGCGATAAAACCAATCACGGGCTCATCCTCACATCCTCCTGTCGCCGAAACGGATGCATAGATATAACCATGCTCTTTATCATACGTGATTTCCTCCGCTCCCATCTCCTGAAGCTGCTTCTCCAGAAGAGACGCCAGGTCATGCTGTTTCATCGTGGAAGGAGTCGATGTGCTCTCATCCGTCGATTCCGTGTCAATAGCTATATATTTCAGAAAATTTTCAATCACTTTCTCCATTTTGTCTCCACTCCTATTTATAGCTCAGCCCTCGTTTTCATTGTTCCAAACTGAACCAACGTCAATTAATGAAGCCAGTACACAGCGTCCGGCTCAACTCACATCTTCTTGTTCAGCCTTGATCAGAACGGCATCTCAATATCCCCAGTCTTCTCAAAGCACACTTCCTCAAGCTCCATCCCACCCATAGAGAAGTAAAGCTTGATATAATGATTCCCCATGACAAATCCGAGATCCAGCGACTGTTTCGTCCACTCCCTGTCAGCACCGCTAATATGGAAGGTTCCCTTGACCTGATTATCCATAAATACCGACAGAGACATCTGCGAGAGCTCCTGCACATCTGCAGACGCACGCATCTTCGCGGAAATATTATAAAGTCCCGGCGTTTTCATCTGAATACCGAAGATCTCGCTGCTGCCGCGCTCTGTGTTCACTCCGCTCATGGAAAGCGGCACACCATCCTCTATCACATGGTGCACAAGATTCTGCATCTCTTCGTCCGCACCGTCTTCCTCTCCGATTACCACAAGATCATCCTCCGGCGTTCTGCCAAGGAAGCGGTCCATCACAGGAGAACGCATCAGCATACGGCAGATGTTAGCGGCACACCTCTGATATTCTCCTCTGGTCGTCCTGGCCTCCGCCAGTGCTTCCATAGAATCATCATGCAGTGCGTTGGACTGTGCATCCGCAGTCACCATAAAAAGGTCATTCTGTGCCCGGACCATAACTCCGGTATTCTGCACCGACGGCTCCTCGCCTTCCTCATTCATCACACTCCACCAGTCAGTCATAACAATACCGTCAAAGCCCCATTCACCGCGCAAAATCGCCGTCACGAGATCATAACTTCCGGCAGTCCAGATACCGTTCACGGCTCCGTAAGTTGTCATGACCGAATAGGCTCCTCCGTCTTTAACGGCAATTTCGAAGCCTTTCAGATAAATCTCCCGCAGCGCCCTCTCTGATATAACAGAATCGGATTCACGGCGATGGAACTCCTGATTATTGGCCGTGAAATGCTTAATCGTTCCGGTAACCTTCGCATAACCCATACCCTTGACCTGCGCGGCCGCCATAGTACCGGTCAGATAAGGATCTTCGGAAATGTACTCAAAATTCCGTCCGTTTAATGGATTACGATGAATGTTGATTCCAGGCCCCAACAGCGTGTCGATCTTATTCTTGCGAAGCTCCAGACCTTCCATCTGATAAAGCTCTTCCACCAGCGCCTTATTGTATGTGCATCCAAGCGCCGTACCGTTCGGCAGGGAGAACGCCCGTGTACCACAGTCCATGCGGATGCCGGACGGTCCGTCCGCACAGCAACCGACAGGAATTCCGAATTCTTTCAACCGGTCTGTCACACCGCCGAATGCCGACGCGGTTCCCGGCGTAACCTTCGGGCTGCACATGCCTTCTCCGCGGACAATACATGCAAGATCCTCGTCATCAAGCTGTGCAAGAAAAGTCTCCATATCAACACGCTTCTCATACACGTCCACAAGCTTGTGTCCCTGATCGCCGCTGTACGGAATATCCGTCGGACGCCTCTTTGCGATTTTATCCAAAGGATTTATCGTTCTTAACGGTACCGGCTCGTAATCCAGACAATAATCCTCTCCGTCTGCCTGCGGGCGGAACCGCTCAAACTGCTGCGTCGGAGCAAGAGCCTCCTCCAGCCGCTCTGTCACCACCGTCTCTTTTATCTCAAACCCGGCCGTAAGCGCGGCGCTTCTTACGTCTTCTCCAATATATACGCTATAGTTTCCGGCTTCCAGGACATAACAGGATTTGTGTCCCGCAGCGCCGCTGTCATCATAGGATGCCATCGCCGCCATCGGCACGGACATCTTCAAGGTACACTCCTCGCCCGGTGCAAGCTCCGGCGTCTTCTCATATGCCTTCAACTCTCTGGCAGGCTTGCCCAGCGCTCCCTGCGGAGCCTCCACATAGAGCTGCACCACTTCTTTTCCGGCATATGTACCTGTATTCCTTACTTTCACTTCCGCACAGATCTGCTCCTCTTCCGTACTGAAAGCGGTCATCTGCACATCAAAATTCGTGTAAGACAACCCGAAGCCGAAAGGATACAGTACCTTATCCTTTGCAAAAGTCTCAAAATAACGATAGCCTACATAGATATCTTCCTGATAAAAGTTCCGCTTGCCATCGCCAAAGTTTTTCGTAGAAGGATAATCCTCAATATCTCCCGCTATGGTATCCGCAAGCTTCCCACAAGGCGCCACCTTGCCGCTCAGGACATCCACAACCCCGTAACCGCCTTCCTGGCCGCCCTGCCATACATACATGACTGCCGAGGGATTATATTTTTCAACCCACTTCATATCGATAATATTGCCTACATTCAACAGCACTGCAACCTTCTCAAAGCCCCGGCAGACCTTGTCCAGCATGTCCTCCTCTGCCTCAGTCAGAAGGTAGCTTCCCGGTACAGCCTTCGCGTCCTGGTCCTCTCCCGCCGTCCGTCCGATCACGACAATCGCAGTCTCGGACTCCTGCGCCGCCTCGGCCACAAGTTCCTCTGTCAGCGGCATTTCCTCCTGGCTCCAGGGCTCCTTGCCCCATCCGGTCCCCTGGTCAAAAGGATGTTCTTTCACCCACGCATCATAGACCCTGGCCAATTTCTCATTGATCAGAATATCCTCGCTTTCCTTCAGCGCATCCAGAATACCAGTGACACGCTTCACGTTCACCAGACCGCCTGAGCCCGTCCCACTCTTATAATAATGAAGTGCAATCCTGCCAAAGACCGACACCTTACCGCCTTTACGGATTGGCAGCGTCTGCTCATCATTTTTCAAAAGGACACAGCTTTCCGCCGCTACCTGACGCGCCAGTGCGCGGTATTTCTCCATGTCCAGTGTGTAATTCGCCATAATAAACGTTCTCCTTCCAAAATATTAATCCATTCCCGCAAACCGGCATCCGGCTGCTACTGCTTTTACCATCATATACCATCCGCACTGTTTTTTCTACTAATATGTCATATAAAAAATATAATTACACAGCAGTTGTTACAATTTATGGCCTGATGCTCATGTACGGTAAAGAAACAAGTAACCCAAAACAAGAGGCAGACCGCCAGTGCCACACTATTCCTTGTTTCTGCCGGTTGCGCACTAATAGCTTATGGCATTGTAGATTTTCTGTTTGAACACTTTGTCCATAAAGTTGGGCGCGCTAAAATCATGGATGAGGACGAAAGGAACATGCTTATTAGCGGCAAAGCATATACCCTTGTATCTGAATTTGCAAATATAGGATTTATTGTCCTTGCTTTGTATTCCGCTGTCTGCAGATCAGATATGGCGGGCTGCATGATTGCCGTAGGTATTTTTTTGCTAAGCCATATAGTTTATGCAGTTTGTTTTAAATATTTTGACAACCATTAACAGAATAGAACCAGTAGTCAGTTAGTTTTACATTGATAAGGAAGTATTTACAACAACTTATCAATAACGCTGACAAATAGGGTCCTATACACTTTGGGTGCTCGTATCAGAAAAATGTACCTCGACTAAATACCTTGTCTTGTCAATCTTCTGTTGTAAACAGGGCGTTAATCGCCCTGTGGTGTTAGTCTGAATGTTGTCGCTCATTATTCC
>CAYXKS010000041.1:0-17358 GCA_964465725.1 uncultured Bacteroides sp.
TGCGCAAATGCCGTTACTATGAGCAGCGTAAGCTGTGAATAGTAACAGCGTCTCAGACAGAAAGAGTGATTCAGGTATTTGACTTGTTAACAGCCGATATTTTGTGGTATACTATGGCAAAGACATAAAGGAGGGATAATTTATGTTGTTGGAGAACAAAGTTGCGATTGTAACCGGGGGAAGCCGGGGAATTGGTTTTGCGACTGTTGAAGCTTTTATTAAAGAGGGAGCAAAGGTCGTTCTGTGTGCAAGCCGACAGGAGACTGCGGATACCGCGCTTGGCAAATTAAAAGAGGCATATCCGGATGCAGTTGTGGAGGGAATCTGGCCGAATCTGTCCAATTACGGCGAGGTGAAGGCAGCCGTTGACGCGGTGGTGGAGAAATATGGCCGGATCGATATTCTGGTCAATAATGCAGGTGTTTCAGAGAGCACTCCTTTTGCGGATTATACGGAAGAGAAGTTCGAGAAGGTTATGGATCTGAATGTTAAGGGCGTATTTAACTGTTCCAGAGTTGCCAGTGAGCATATGGTTGCTGCAGGAAGCGGCGTTATTCTGAATACTTCATCTATGGTAAGCCAGTACGGACAGCCTGCGGGAATCGCCTACCCTACATCCAAGTTCGCTGTAAATGGATTTACGCTTTCACTTGCAAGAGAGTTGGGGCCGAAGGGTGTCAGAGTGAATGCGGTTGCGCCCGGCATTACTTATACGGATATGATGCGCTCCGTGCCTAAGGAAGTGATCGATCCGATGATTGCGCAGATTCCTCTGCGCCGTATGGGCCAGCCGGAGGATATTGCCAATGCCTTTGTGTTCTTGGCATCGGATATGGCGTCATACATCAGTGGTGAGGTACTTCATGTGGATGGTCTTGCCAGAAGCTGAGAGGAGTTATGTAAACGGTGAACAATCTGGAATATTATAAAGTATTCTATCATGTGGCCAGGGCAGGCAGCCTGACGGTGGCGGCCGGAGAGCTCAACATTACTCAGCCTGCAGTCAGCCAGTCCCTGAAACAGTTGGAGACATCGCTTTCGGTGAAGCTTTTTACCAGAGCATCCAAAGGGATACGGTTGACAGCGGAGGGAGAATTACTTTATGGATATGTGGCGAAGGGTTGTGAACAGATTGCGTTAGGGGAGCAGAAATTGGAGCAGATGCTGAATCTGGAATTGGGTGAGATCCATATCGGAGCCAGTGATATGACGCTGCAGTTTTATCTGCTCCCTTTTCTTGAGCAGTTCCATGAGAAATATCCTGCAATTAAGGTGGCGGTCAGCAATGCTCCTACACCGGAGACTCTGGAGAATCTACAGAAGGGTAAGATCGATTTCGGAGTGGTCAGTACGCCTTTTGAGAACCAGAATGAACTGCGGGCGGTTACCGTGCGTGAGATAGAGGATGTATTCGTGGCAGGACGGAAATTCATCCAGTACAAGAACCGTATGCTGGACCTGAAGGAGCTGGAGAAAATGCCGATCATCTGCCTGGAGGGTATTACCAGTACCAGGAGCTATATTGACACTTTCCTGCAGAATAATAATGTAGTGATTCAACCGGAGTTTGAGCTGGCTACAAGTGATATGATCGTCCAGTTTGCGCTGCGCAATCTGGGAGTGGGATGCGTGGTCAGGGATTTTGCCAGAGAGTATCTGGAGGACGGCAGGCTGTTTGAACTGCGGTTTAACCGGATCATCCCCAAACGGCATTTCTGTGTGGTGACGAACCCAAAGAATCCTCTGTCCGTGGCGGCAAAAAATATGCTGGAGGTGCTGCAGCAATAGCGGGGAATAATTTGAGGCAGGAAATCGGAGAGGAAAAGAGAATGATTACAACAATTATATTCGATATTGGAAATGTGCTCGCTGATTTTACATGGAAGGAGCACTATGAGCGTTTTGGATATGATGAAGAGATGGTAGAACGTATTGCGAAAGCGACTGTGAAGAATCCGGCGTGGAATGAGGTTGACCGGGGCGTCCTGAGTATGGAGGAAATATTACAGTCTTTTATAGATTCAGACCCGGAAATTGAGCGGGAGATCAGGGAAGTATTGGAGGACACCAGTACTATCGTGAAGCGCAATGACTATGCGATCCCCTGGCTTCAGGAATTGAAAAGCAAGGGATATCGTGTGTTATATTTGTCCAACTTCTCGGAGAAAGCGGAGAAGGATTGCGCACAGGCGTTGGATTTTATTCCTTACATGGATGGCGGTATTCTGTCCTATCAGGAGAAAGTGATCAAACCGATGCCCGAAATCTATCAGCTGCTGATCGACCGGTATGATCTTAAGCCGGAGGAATGTGTTTTCATGGATGATACGGTGGCGAATCTGGAAGGGGCGGAGAAGTTCGGTATCCACACGATCCATTTCCATGACCAGAAACAGGCGGTCGAGGAATTAAGAAAGCTGGGATTGGAAGTATAAATTATTGATTGCGTTTACAACTGTAAATAAAGTGAAGAATGGAAGGAAGCCAGAATAATTTTGGGTAAAAAGAAAACGATTTTCCAAGGCGCTAAAATGCTGTCCAGGAAAATCGTTATTTTTACCTTATAGAAAAGTGCGTCGTCGTTACTGTTCACAGTCGAAATGCGCATTAACTGCGCATTTACGACCCAAAGAAGTAAATTTTTTGAGCATTTGCGCCTCGCCGAAGGCGACCCTAAATGCGCAAATGCCGTTACTATGAGCAGCGTAAGCTGTGAATAGTAACGCGTCGTCAGATGGACATGAAATCAGAAAGCGCGTTCAGTGTAAAGCGGTGCTTTAAGAATGGCTCATGCCTGACATTATTTTGGGATTCAGCTTCTGCAAAGCTCTTCCGCCAGTGCCTCAATCTGTGCGATATTGTCGTCGTTCAGTGCGGAGCGGATCTGTACGGTATTCTCTGCAAAAGTGATATCCTTGCAGTTTTCCAGTTTAGCGCGCATCACTTTGGCGGCAAGCGGAGCCCAGGACCCATTTTCAATAAGAGCTACGGTGCGGTTCTGATAATTGTGTCCGGCCAGTTCATTGATAAATTCCCGCATAAAAGGGTAGATATCCGTATTGTAGGTTGTGGTTGCAAGAACCAGTTTGCCGTAACGAAAAGCATTTTCCAGACATTTGGACATATCTTCACGGGCCAGGTCGGCCAGCACTACTTCAGGACAGCCTTTCTCAAAAAGCTTATCTGAAAGCAGTTTGGCAGCGTTTCTTGTGTTGCCGTAGACAGAAGTATAGGCGATCATAATGCCATCTGATTCCACACTGTAGGAAGACCAGGTTTGATATAAGTTTACATAATATTCAATATTATCCTTCAGGACAGGACCGTGTAGCGGACAGATCATTTGAATGTCCAGGGCAGCGGCTTTCTTAAGTAAATTCTGGACCTGCATACCGAACTTGCCGACAATGCCGAAGTAGTAGCGGCGCGCTTCGTCCGCCCAGTCTTCCTCTACGTCCAGGGCACCGAATTTGCCGAATCCGTCTGCGGAGAAAAGCACTTTATCGTGGCTGTCATATGTAACGGTCACTTCCGGCCAGTGTACCATCGGTGCGGAAATGAAATGCAGCGTATGTGTTCCCAGGCAGAGAGAGTCTCCCTCCTTGACAATCTGACGCCGGTCGGCATAGTCTGTGTTGAAGAATTGTTTCATCATGTTGAATGCCGGGGCGGAGGAGACGACGGTCGCTTCCGGAAATTCCTGTATAAATGCGTTGATATTGGCGGAATGGTCAGGCTCCATATGCTGTACGATCAGATAGTCTGGTGTACGGCCCGCAAGAACCTGCTTCAGATTACGCATCCACTCCTCAAGAAAATAAATATCTACCGTGTCCATAACGGCAATCTTCTCGTCCAGAATGACATAAGAATTATATGCCATGCCGTTCTCAACCTTGTATTGACCTTCGAAGAGATCTATCTCGTGGTCATTTACGCCTACATATTGAATGTCTTTCGTGATTTCCATTGGTATAGACTCCTTTTATTATGTGATATGTTGTTTTTGTAGTTCTTATTATATGCGATAGCAGAAAAAAATCAAGTAATAGTTCAGCCCAGGACTTTGCACTTGCTCAATGAATTTTTATCGGATTCTGATTGTTCTCGATGTGGATCGTGACTTTTACGACTATGGATAATTGCTGAATCTGGAAAAACAGAGTATATTCAAGTAGAGATAGAATTGTTATTGTTAACATACAATGACATACGCTGTATATTGGCTTAACTTAATGATATTGGTTAACATATGAAACGATTAATTCAGGCGAAAAAGGCAGAAAAGAGGAAACATATGACAGAACAATTTGCGAGAACAGAAATATTGCTGGGGCATGAGGCGATGGAAAGGCTGGCCCGTGCCCGCGTGGCGGTGTTTGGGATCGGCGGCGTGGGAGGCTATGTGTGCGAGGCACTGGTAAGAAGCGGTGTGGGCGCACTGGATCTGATCGACGATGATAAGGTGTGTCTGACGAATCTGAACCGTCAGATCATTGCCACTCATAAGACGATCGGACGATATAAGACTGAGGTAATGCGGGAGCGGATTCTGGAGATCAATCCGGCGGTTGAAGTCCATACGCACCAGTGCTTTTTCCTTCCGGAGAACGCGGAACAGTTTCCCTTTGCGGAATATGATTATGTAGTGGATGCGGTGGACACCGTGACGGCAAAGATTGAGTTGATCCTCCGGGCAAAGGAGTACAATGTGCCCGTCATCAGCAGTATGGGAGCAGGAAATAAGCTGGACGCGAGTGCATTCCGGGTGGCCGATATTTATGAGACGAAGGTCTGTCCGCTGGCAAAGGTGATGCGCAGGGAACTGAGAAAGAGAAATGTAGAACGGTTGAAGGTGGTGTACTCGGAGGAAGAACCACTGTTGCCAGGCATATATGTGGGCAAAGCCAGGGAAGAAACGTCAGAAGATGAGAAAGTCCTGACAGAGGCAGGAAAGGAAACCGGCAGGAGAGCATTGTTGACGGAGGAAGGGAAAGAGACGGGTAAGAAAGCATTGTTATCGGAGGAAAGGAAAATGCAGCCTGGGGATAAGAGGGAGAGTGCGAGAAGGGCAGTTCCGGGCAGTGTGGCCTTTGTTCCCTCTGTTGCTGGGCTGATTATAGCGGGGGAAGTGGTGAAGGATTTGATTAAAAAGATGTGAAAAAGTCCTGAAATCAGGAATAACAGGCATCGGATATAGGCTGAAATGGAATATAAAACCTTAAATCTGGTATTGCCAAAAAATAAAGAACTGGATATTTTGAAAATGCCATACTGTGCTACTATAATTTATAAAGGTTTGATATGAAATCCGTGCACGGGACTCATCAAGATCTTTCATTACTGTTTGTGCCGCCAGTCAGGAGCGGAGGAACAGAGATTAAATTTTTTCACAGAATGTATGTGTCTGGAAAGAAATGGAGGTGCAAATATGAGCGAAGAAAGATATGAATTGAATAAGCAGCTGGCACAAATGTTAAAGGGCGGTGTCATTATGGATGTCACAACGCCGGAGCAGGCTAAGATTGCGGAGGAAGCGGGAGCGTGCGCCGTCATGGCGCTGGAGCGGATTCCGGCGGATATCCGCGCGGCGGGCGGTGTATCCAGGATGAGTGATCCGAAGATGATCAAGGGAATTCAGGCGGCAGTTTCCATACCTGTGATGGCGAAATGCAGGATCGGGCATTTTGTGGAGGCACAGATTCTGGAGGCAATCGAGATAGATTATATTGATGAGAGCGAAGTGTTATCCCCGGCGGATGATGTCTATCACATCAATAAGAGACAGTTCAAGGTACCTTTCGTATGTGGCGCAAAGGATTTGGGAGAAGCGCTCAGAAGGATCAACGAAGGCGCGTCCATGATCCGGACGAAAGGAGAGCCGGGGACAGGAGACGTGGTGCAGGCTGTACGCCATATGCGAAAGATGAACAGTGAGATCAAAAGAATCGTTTCCATGAGAGAAGACGAACTGTTTGAGGAGGCGAAACAGCTGGCAGTTCCCTATGGACTGGTTTCCTATGTGCATGAGAACGGTAGACTGCCGGTAGTGAATTTCGCGGCGGGCGGTGTGGCGACGCCGGCGGATGCGGCGCTGATGATGCAGCTTGGGGCGGAAGGCGTCTTTGTAGGTTCCGGTATTTTCAAGTCCGGCAATCCGAAGAAGCGTGCGGCCGCGATCGTGCAGGCGGTGACGAATTATCAGGACAGCAGGCTGATCGCAGAACTTTCCGAGGATTTAGGGGAAGCCATGGTAGGAATCAACGAGCAGGAGATTGAGCTTCTGATGGCAGAACGGGGAAAGTGATGGACAGACAGATGAAAATAGCGGTTTTGGCGGTTCAGGGAGCATTCGCGGAGCACATTGACAGGATCAGGGCGTTAGGAGAGGATTGCATTGAGCTGAGGCAGAGGGCGGATGTCATGCAGGAATTCGACGGACTCATACTGCCGGGCGGAGAGAGCACGGTACAGGGGAAGCTGCTTCGTGATCTTGGGATGTTCGGGCCGCTAAAGGATAAGATCGTACAGGGGCTTCCGGTGTTCGGAACCTGCGCCGGGTTGATTCTGCTGGCGGAGAAATTGTGTAATGACAATCATGTCTGGTTCGGCACGCTGCCGGTGCAGGTGCGCAGAAACGCTTATGGAAGACAGCTTGGTAGTTTTCATACGACAGAAGAGGTGGCTGGGATCGGCAATGTTCCGATGACTTTTATCCGCGCGCCTTATATAGAATCGGTCCGGCCCGGTGTGGAGATACTTGCCCGTGTGGAAGATAAAATTGTAGCGGTAAAATATGGAAACCAGATCGGAGTGTCGTTTCACCCGGAACTGGATGCAGATAATCGGATGCACGAGATGTTTTTGGAAATGGTGCAGTCTGTGAGAGCATGTAAGCCCCGCTAAGAGGGAATCTGCCGCTCGACAGAGGCAACTTGGAATGGCAGATTCCGTGACAGTGAAGCCATAGGCTGAACTGTTGCTGTTTTTAGAGTTGTGTAAAGGGATTCGTGATTGCGGCAATGGAGGGTGTATAGTATACTGATATTATAGACTTTACGTATCGGGGAGATTCCACCATGAAGATAAAGACCGCAAAGATGGGTTACGAGGATGTGCTTGCGCTTCCGGTTCCGGTTCACGAGAAACCGATCAGACAGAGAATGTTGTTCAGAATCATCCTTCTTCTCTTATCAGTTTGGGATTTATGGATGACCAGATTCACTTACCACACGACCGGGCTGGAGAAACTTAAAAAAGACGAGCCGTGTCTGGTATTGATGAATCATTCCAGCTTTATAGATTTAAAGATTGCGTCAAGACTCCTGGTCACCAGACCTTTTCATGTTATTTGTACATCGGACGGGTTTGTGGGCAAGCGGTGGCTGATGAGGCTGATTGGCTGTATTCCTACCAGAAAGTTCATGATGGATGTGACGCTGGTTCGGGATATGGTATATGCGGTGAGAGAACTGAAGAGTTCCATTCTGATGTTCCCGGAGGCAAGCTACAGCTTCGACGGCACGCAGACACCGCTGCCGGAAAGCCTGGGAAAGTGTCTCAAGCTTCTCAAGGTCCCGGTAGTCCTGATCCGCACCAGCGGAGCGTTTGCGAGAGATCCTCTGTACAACAACCTGCAGCTTCGGAAAGTGAGGGTGTCCGCGGAGGTGGAGTATCTGCTTTCACAGGAGGATATCGAGAGGAAGTCCCCTCAGGAATTGAATGATATCCTGAGGGAGAAATTCACGTTTGATTATTTCCGTTGGCAGCAGGAGAATAAAATCAGGATAAAAGAGCCTTTTCGGGCTGATGGACTTAACAGGATGCTGTACAAATGCCCGCGCTGCAAGACAGAGGGAGAGATGATCGGACAGGGAATCAGGATTTGCTGTAATCATTGCGGTAAGGCATATGAGCTTACGGAATATGGATATTTGAAGACAGTGAATGAAGAAACAGACAGCGTATCCTACCCGGAATTTACTCATATCCCGGACTGGTACCGGTGGGAGCGCGAGTGTGTCAGACAGGAGCTGGCAGAGGGGACTTACAGACTGGAAATTCCGGTTGCTATCTATATGATGGTGAACACGGATTGCATTTATCAGGTGGGAGAAGGGACACTGATACATACCAGGAGTGGATTTCATCTGTCCGGGTGTGAGGGAAAGCTGGATTATATACAGGAGCCGACGGCGTCTTACAGCCTGTATTCTGATTTCTACTGGTATGAGATCGGGGATGTCATCTGTATCGGGGACGCCAGGGCACAGTATTATTGCTTCCCACAGAATTGTGGGGACATCGTGGCGAAGACACGCCTTGCCACGGAGGAACTTTATAAAATGGTTAAAGTCTGAGTGTGGGAATAATACCTTGTGTCCAGGAGGACATGAAGGTGCAGGTATGAGAAAGAGCGGTACAACTGACAGGTATCGCTTTTTTTGTCGCAAAAAATGCATTTCATACCGCTTATTGGGCAGGATACGTGATGAAATATTGTGGGCATTACGCGTATATGATATGTTTGTAATACAGTGGCAGGGGCGCTCTGCAGGACGATTGCACACAGAAAAGGATGGAAGTAAATGAAAATAGAAATCAAGGTGGACCATAATATAGAAGAAACCTGCATCAATATTTCCTGTAGCAAGCTGACGCCGGAACTGGAGAAACTGATCGCTATGATGCGAATTATGGAAAAGCAGTTTGCGGTCACAGCGAACGGGGAGACGTTTATTCTGGATGTTGCCGCGATTCTCTATATTGAGGCTGTGGACAGAAAAACATTTGTCTATACGGAAAAGGGAGTATATGAGTCAGAGTTTCGTCTGTATGAGCTGGAAGAACAGCTGGAAGATTATGGTTTCTTCCGGGCAAGCAAATCCTGTCTGGTCCAGCTTCGGGCAATCAGGTCCATCAAGCGGGACATCAACCGTCGAATCCGTGTAACGATGGAAAACGGGGAAGTGATTATGGTATCAAGGCAGTACGCGGAAGAGCTTAAGAAGAGGCTGGGAATCGTCCCGACGCGTCAGTTCTTCTCGTCATCTTATTCTCATGAACAGTGAGTCGGACGCCATGCCTGCATGTGCATCAGGTGAATGCCGCAAGGTCGAATACCGTAACAGTGAAATTGAAAGCTGAACTGTTATCGTATACCCGGCAGCTTGTTGATAGGCACTTGACTTATAAATATGGCGGCGAGGAGAATATTTGCGCAGCAATACAGATCATGTTGGAGGAAATACGATGGAAAAAAGAAAAACAATTTTTGATTATCTGGGACAGATGATGATCGTGTTCGGATTCAGTATCGGTGTGCTGAATATTTTTTGTCTGCTGATCGGTGAAGATGCACAGAGTGTTTCTACTATCTATTCTCTGGGAAAAGAGGGAATAGCGGTAAAGACAGCGATGCAGTTTCTGGGAGTTTCGGCTTGTATCACTGGATTCCGGTTCCTCTTTTTTACAGAGGGGATCATTCGGCGGATGTCAGGCGCTATGCGCACAGTGTGTATGTTTGGATCGATTATCATTCTTGTTGCAGTATGCGCGGCTGTATTTGGCTGGTTTCCGGTGAACATGTGGCAGCCCTGGGTGGCTTTCCTGCTCACGTTTACGCTCTGCGCTATGGCGAGTATGGCCGTGATGATTTTGAGGGAGAGGGCGGAGAACAGGTTGATGGAGGAGGCGCTTCGCAGAATCAAGGAACAACAGGATGATAAGAAAACGAAACTTTAATGGATATTATGCAGCACAGGAAAGGATTTTTGACCTGCGCGAAGTGGAAAGAATGGAGAAGGTATGGAGAAGGAACGGAGATGGAAATGAAAGAAGCGGCGATTAACATATGGAACGTAACGCATTGCTTTGGGGACAAGGAAGTGCTTAAGGGAATTTCTCTGTCTGTAGAGAGAGGGGAAATCCTGGGGCTTCTTGGACCGTCCGGCGCCGGGAAGACAACACTGATCAGGATCGTGACCGGTCAGCTTGTTCCCACGGCAGGAAGTGTCAGTCTGGGAGGATGTGATATAGCGGATGCGAAGCAGGAAATCTGTCGGCAGATAGGGATGATGATGGATAATTTTGGTTTTTATGAGCGGTTGTCATGTCTCGATAATCTGAAAATATGTGCCGGTTTATACGGAGTCAGGACAGAAAGGATAGGGGAGGTCTTAGAGCGTGTCGGCCTTTTCAGAGACAGAAAGAAGGCGGTTTCAGAGTTGTCAAAAGGGATGAGAGGAAGACTTGCCCTGGCGAGGGCGGCATTGCATCATCCTGCGTTTCTGTTTCTGGATGAACCGACTGGAGCGCTTGACCCTGCGACTACAAATCAGATTCATGAATTGATTGCATCGCTGCAGAGGGAAGGAACAACGGTTTTTCTGACGACTCACAATATGGCGGAAGCAGAAAAGTTATGTAAACATGTAGCACTTTTACATGAAGGAACCATTGTGGAATACGGGGAGCCGCAGGAGATTAACAGAAAATATAATCACATGAAGAAACTTAAGATACACTTGTATGGGGGAAATGATGTTGAACTGCCGAATAACGAGACGGCGGCCGAAGCGGTCTGCGGATATCTGCAAAACCGCCAGATAGAGACGATACACTCCACGGAGCCTAACCTGGAGACGGTTTTCCTGGAGCTGACAGGAAGGACATTGGAAGAAAACTCCGGACAATTCTTCTGAACTGGTCCATGTATCGTTTGAGCCGCCGATAGCGGCAGTACGAAAAGAACATTGTGGCAGAGGAGATATTGGTGATGAGAAAGATAGCGATTATATATAAGAAACAGGTAAAAGATACCGGCAAAAACATAGCGTTGCTGGTTCAGTTTGTCATGTTTCCAGTAATGGCGGCCATTATGGAGAATGCCATTCGTCTGGAAGACATTCCGGAGAATTTTTTTGTCAATATGTTTGCAGCCATGTATATCGGGATGGCGCCGCTAATTGTTACGACGTCTGTGATCTCGGAGGAAAAAGAAAAAAATACATTGCGGGTGCTGATGTTTGCAAATGTGAGCGCCGGGGAATATTTGTGTGGAGTTGGCGGATTTATTTTCAGCGCATGCGTGGGTGGAAGTCTTGTGTTTGGAATACTGGGCGGATATACAGGAAGAGAATTGTCTGCTTTTATGCTGATTATGATATCGGGCATCCTTGTGTCAATTTTGTTTGGCGCGGCGATTGGTATCTGGAGCAGGAGCCAGATTTCGGCGACTTCCGTTGCGACGCCTGCCATGATGGTTTTTTCCTTCCTGCCGATGCTTGCTATGTTCAATGAGACGATAGAGAAAGTGGCTGACCTTATCTATTCACAGCAAATTCGGATTTTGCTGAGTGATTTGGGGAAAGGGACAGCAGTGCGGCCGAAGAGTATGGCCATGATTGCCGTTAACCTTGTAGTCGCCGCCGGTTTGTTTGTGGTGGCGTATCGCAAAAAAGGGTTGGACTAGTATGACCCAACTTAATTAACCTTATGTTTCACTTGTCTAAATTTCCATCTGCCGCGTCGGCTTCAATCGACGATGCTACCGGCATCGCCTCATTCAGTCTCCTTGCATATGAAAATTTATCCTGCGTGAAACATTAAGGTAATTAAGTTGGGTCATACTAGGTATGGGTACTGATTAGCCTGTGGTGTCATACAGAATTATCTGAATGGTCAGAAGGGGTGGCATCGGAAGAAATGTTTTCATTCTGCGGGCCGGCATCAGCATCTGGCCGCTGGTCTTTCAGCAGGCCGCAGAACCACAGGACGATCCAGAGAAGGATCGGAAGTCCAATTGTGGCTGTCAGACAGGCGGCGAAAAGCCTTCCGGAACCTGGTGTATCCAGAAGAGCGGCGATAAATGTGATAATATACATAGAGACGAGCAGCACGACACATATCAGTGCGACGATCTGTTTTGGAGTTTTCTTTTTCATAAGTTCTGTACCTCTTTTAAAAATGGCCCATTCAGTACAATCATTATACAGTATGCTAATTCTTATGTACAGGAATTAATTGTAACAGCGGTATAAATTCTGATATAATTGTTACTGTTCATTAAATGAAGCCGGACGCTGTGCATCGAAACAATTTAATGCAAGTTGTGTCTGGCAGGGTAAGGAATACGAGTTCAGATTTTAAGAGGAATAGAATGAATACACTGTACGAATATATAGATCCGATAATTTCTCCTTATGAGGCATTTTGTACTGACAGTGACCGGGGAGGGCTTCCGGTTCCGGCACACTGGCATTACTATGCGGAGATTCTTTATATTTTGGAGGGGACTGTAAGATTTACGATCGACAACGCTGTCAGGATATGCCGGGAGGGCACTGTTATCCTGTTTCCGCCCAGGTGTGTGCATGGGATCGACTTCGCTGACCAATCAGTGCATATACGTTATCATGTCGTGAAATTTGATCCGGGTATCCTGCCAGGTTATAAGACGGACAGCCTGAATATCAGGTCCTCACTTCGAAGCATCAATACATCCGAGTATCCGTGCTGTTTTGCGAGGGAACAGAGTGAAGAGATGGAGCTTCTGCCACTGTTCGAGGAGATTGTAGAGGAGTATAGGGACAAGGCATATGCTTACTCTATGATTCTGATTGCGGATATCTGTAAGATCATGGGAAAATTTGTAAGATACTGGAAGAAGGAGGGGTATTTTCTCCCGGCGCCGGATATTCATCCATCTTATGAGCTAAGTTTTGATTTCATAACGGAATATATCGATCAACATTATTTTGAAGAGTTGACTGTGGAGAAACTGGCTTCCATGTGTGGCATGTCGCACTCTACCTTCTCGATGCACTTTCACAGGAGATATGGCATGACATGCAGGGAATACATCAATGCGACACGCGTTAATGTGGCTGAGAACATGCTGCTTTTCTCGAACCACGATGTGGCCTTCATCGCGCAGGAAGTGGGATATTCTGATTGCAGCTATTTCATACGCTGCTATAAAAAGTTAAAAGGCACGACACCGAAGCAGGCGCGTAAAGTCCGGCATTGAGGATGTGTGACAGGCCGGCATTGTAAATGCCAGCCTGCTTGTTATACCTGATTATAAGCTATTTCTATGATCTATAATCTTTTATCTCTCAGAAATTTCATAGATGCTTCTGACGCGATACGCTCCGGAAACCATCGTGCCGTCGTCAGTGAAGTCGCGGCTTGGAAGAATCCGGAAGGTCCTGCTTCCCGCTTCCATATCAATGAAATTGTCATCAAGCCTGAGAACGCCGTTCTCTGTCTCTACGCTGACGGATTTCGCATAATTCTTCGCCGTCACCGTAACCACATCCCCTTCTACGCTGACCCGCAATTCGGGATCCAAGAATGCATAATGCTTCGGAGCACAGAACAGTGATGTACCCGAGGAGACAATGTTGCCGTCAATTAACAGCGCATACTCTAAGTGGACTTTCAGCGGGTCCTGGCCGTTGAAGTTAAGATGCGGCAGCCAGGTTCCGCCATATGCGGGCACTGTCACTTCCACATGTCCTTCCTGTACGACAGAAGAGTCCGGCATGCGGAGAGACCATTTAACGGTTCCGTTTACGGGTTCGCCGGTCTCATTGGCCACATGGAGATCAGCGCTGACATCGATCGGGCATGGCAGCGTGTTGGCGTTAGGTTTCTGGTCAATCTCGCCGTGCTCCTCGCAGGAGAGAAGTATCGGTGCAAACATGCGTTTCTCGGCATATTGAAGCGCTTTCCAGTTCCCGTAATAATCAACGCTTGCCCAAGATGCCACAGGCCAGATATCATTGAGCTGCCATACGACGGTACCCATACAGGTTCCGCGGAACCGCCGGAAATGTTCGACGCCATATCGGATCGCGTCTGCCTGCAGAAGCTGTGAGCAGTAGAGCAGTTCGTCGAAGTTCTTCGGATACAGATAAGTCTGTGACAGGTAGTTGCTGATCTTGCCGTTGGCAGCAGTGTTCCTCTGATGCATTTCCATCACGCGGGAATAAATATTTCTGTCCCCTTCTTCCGTAAAACGGCGGATCGTCTGTAATGCCGGGAAGGACTGGAATCCGAACTCAGACAGGAAGCGATAGTGATGTTTCCTGTATGCGGTAAAAGGCTCATTGCCGTGCCATACGCCCCAGTAGTGGACATCGCCCACATTTTCGGCATTGCTGTTCTCATAATTGCCGCCGGAACTTGGTGAGGAGGGCCAGTAGAAGGTCATGGGATCTTCTTCCTCCACAATTTTGGGTATGATATATTCATACAGACGGATATAGTCGTAATACTGTTTTTTTGTCTGCGGCCAGGCCAGCATTTCGTACTGTGTCTCCATCTCATTATTGCCGCACCAGAGTCCGATGCTGGCATGGGAGCGGAGTCTGCGGATGTTCTGGCGGATCTCTGCGGACACATTGGCTTCAAAGGCGCTGCTCAGCTCATAGGACGCACAGGCAAACATGAAATCATGCCAGATCAAAAGTCCTCTTTCATCACAGACGTCATAGAAAAAGTCATCCATGAAATAACCGCCGCCCCAGATACGGATACAGTTAAAATGTGATTCCTGGGCGGATGCAAGCAGCATATCGGTGCGCTCGCGGTTCTGCCTTGTCAGGATATTGTCTTCCGGGATATAATCGGCTCCCATGGCAAAGATCTGCAGGCCATTGACCTCAAAGGCAAAGTTGCGGCCGGGAAGCTTCTTCGCTTTCTTATCTGTGACAAGTATCTTCTTATCTCCGTGATTCATGACAACGCTGTCGCCGTCGTCCAGGTCATCGGCCTGGTCTTTCAGATGGGAATCCCATACTTCATCCGGCATCGGGTCGGTATTGACGGTCACGGTCCGCAGGCCGATCCGCTTCTGCCATGTATCCAAAGTTTCTGTGTCCTTACCGGAGTCTGTGACGGGAACTAGCAGAGCCTTGACCTGGTACAGGGGCTGTTCGCCGTAGCCGTTGGGCCACCAGAGCTGAGGATCTGTGATAGTCAGGCCGATGCGGATATGGCTGCTTCTCAAGTCACACATCAGTCCTGTAAGATTCATGGAAGGCGCCGAGCCGGTAAAAGGATCTATCGGTGCGCTCTCGGCCGATAATGTGGTAACGCCGTCAGGAGTCGTCAGGAGAAGAATAAGTTTTACGTTCTCTCCACCTGCCTCCGGCATCCATTCGATCTCGGCGTCTGCTGTCAGACGGACGGAAGAGACGGTATTGCCGTGTACTGTTTTCGCACTGATTTGATGCTGCTGTGTGAGGTAGACCTGAGCGATGCGGGCGGTCTTCACAGCCTCGACAGTAACCTCCCGGAAGATACCGGCGTCGGGAAGCCTTGGGCCCCAGTCCCAACCGAACATGCATGCAGCCTTGCGGATGTGCGGGAAGCCGGGCATGGCATCGGAAGAGCCGCCTACCGGGCACTTCCCGTTTTCTTCGCTGATAAAGCGTGTGGGAGAATGCAGGATGACTTTCAGCCGGTAAACGGTGTCTTCCGGATCATCCTTGACTTCGGAAGTGATATCGTACTCCCACACACGGTTCATGTTGTCAGCCGATCCCAGCAGCTTGTCATTCAGCCAGACATCAGCCAGTGTATCGATTCCGTCGAAGCGAAGGAAAAGACGGTCTGCTTCCCGGTCTGTATTCTTCAGGGAAAATTCCGTTTCGTAAGCAAAATCGTTTTCCATAAGCTTCGTTGCCGCAAGCTCATTGTCGCGGTAGAACGGGTCCGGCATCAGGTCTTTTGCCAGCAGTGTCTCGTAGACAGTCGATGGCACCTTTGTCTCGATCGGAGTTTCCGGAATATGATATACATTCTCTCCGAGGACAGTCAGGGTCCACCGGTCTTTTAAATTTATTGTTGTCATGGTGTTTCCTCCTATCATCTGTTAACGCTATTGTAAGCTTGTTTAAATGTTTGTGGTAAGAATAAACTCTGATAAAATAGTAAAAAACTCTGAATTGTGATTTGGTGGGAAATATGTTGTAATGTCAGACGCTGTGTATTGGTTAATTAAATGGCATGGAGGCCGAATAGCTATAATATGTTGTATTATTTATAAAAGAATGATTGAAGTATATGAAAGAAGGATGCTATAATAGGACATGGGGTTATAAGCGGTTTGTCTGTATATGAGGATATGTGCATGTATGTACCAATACCTGTACTTACTTTTCATCGGGTATCTGTAGCAGGGATGGTATGGTGACAAGCGTGAATTCTCCGTGGAATTGGCGAAGGCTCGGTAAGACCGAAGCAGAAAGAGAGGGTATTTATCATGGTGAATCGTTTTGTGTTGAATGGAATTTCCTATCATGGAGCGGGAGCGATCAAGGAGATTCCGGGAATTATTAAGAGCAAGGGGCTGAAGAAAGCATTTGTGGCATCAGATCCTGACCTGGTGAAATTCGGGGTTACGGCCAAGGTTACAGGACTGCTGGATGCAGAGGGATTAGAGTATGAAGTGTATTCTGATATCAAGCCGAATCCGACGATAGAGAACGTGAAGTCCGGCGTGGCGGCTTACAAGGCGTCCGGAGCAGATTATATGATCACAATCGGCGGTGGTTCCTCTATGGATACCGGTAAGGCGATCGGTATTATTATCAATAATCCTGAGTTTGAAGACGTTCGTTCCCTGGAGGGTGTTGCACCGACGAAGAACAAGACCGTGTTTACGATTGCGGTTCCGACGACGGCAGGCACGGCAGCAGAAGCTACCATTAATTATGTAATCACGGATGTAGAGAAGAAGAGAAAGTTTGTGTGTGTTGATGTGAATGATATTCCGGATATTGCTATCGTAGATCCGGACATGATGTCCAGTATGCCGAAGGGACTGACGGCGGCAACCGGTATGGATGCGCTGACACATGCTATCGAGGGATATACTACGAAAGCGGCATGGAGACTGGCTGACTGCCTGAATCTGGAAGCAATCAAACTGATTTCCGAGAATTTAAGAGGCGCGGTTGAGAATACGAAAGAGGGCCGTGAGGGCATGGCGCTTGGTCAGTTTGTGACTGGCATGGCATTCTCCAATGTAGGGCTTGGCATCGCTCATTCCATGGCACATACGCTGGGAGCTGTCTATGATACACCGCATGGTGTGGCATGTGCAATGATGCTTCCGATTGTCATGGAGTACAATGCAGAGACGACGGGAGAGAAGTTCAAGGATATTGCTGAGGCGATGGGCGTGGATACAGCCGGGATGTCTCAGGAAGAATACCGGAAGGCAGCAGTAGCGGCGGTCCGCCAGTTGTCCGAGGATGTGGGTATTCCTTCCAAATTGGAAGCGCTGAAAGAAGAAGATCTGGATTTCCTTGCAGAGTCCGCGTTTGCAGATGCATGCTGTCCGGG
>CAYXKS010000042.1:0-6890 GCA_964465725.1 uncultured Bacteroides sp.
CCTTATACTTCTGCAGAATCTCCTGCACTCCTCTGGCAACCTCATAGTGCTCCTGCCCGACAATTCTCGGGTCCAGGATTCTGGAGGTAGACTCCAGCGGATCAACTGCCGGATAAATACCAAGCTCAACGATTGATCTGGACAATACGGTAGTCGCATCCAGATGGGCGAATGTAGTCGCCGGAGCCGGGTCTGTCAAGTCATCTGCAGGCACATATACAGCCTGTACGGAAGTGATAGAACCGCTCTTGGTAGATGTGATACGCTCCTGAAGAGCGCCCATCTCCGTCTGCAGCGTAGGCTGATAACCTACGGCCGAAGGCATACGTCCAAGAAGCGCCGACACCTCAGAACCTGCCTGCGTAAAACGGAAGATATTGTCGATGAACAACAGCACATCCTTGCCGCCTTTATCACGGAAATACTCCGCCATCGTCAGACCCGTAAGTCCTACTCTCATTCTGGCTCCCGGCGGCTCGTTCATCTGTCCGAATACCATTGTTGTCTTGTCAATAACTCCTGACTCCCTCATCTCATGGTACAGGTCGTTACCCTCCCTGGTACGCTCTCCAACACCGGTAAATACGGAATATCCGCCGTGCTCTGTAGCGATATTACGGATCAGCTCCTGAATCAATACTGTCTTACCTACACCGGCGCCTCCAAACAAACCGATCTTACCACCCTTCTGATAAGGGCAGAGCAGGTCAACGACTTTGATACCGGTCTCCAGAAGTTCCGTCTCAGTAGCCTGCTCTTCAAACTTCGGGGCAGGTCTGTGGATAGGCTCATAGAATACGTCTGTGGGAGCTTCGATATTGTCGATCGGCTGTCCCAGGACATTAAAGATACGCCCCAATGTATTTTCACCAACAGGAACCGTGATCGGTGCGCCTGTTGCAACTGCATCCATGCCTCTCACAAGTCCGTCGGTAGAACCCATAGCGATACATCTTACCGTATCATCACCCAGATGCTGGGAAACTTCTACAACCAGTTCTCCGCCGTCTTTCAGCGGAATTTTGATCGCATCATTGATTTCCGGCATATTCCCCGCTGAAAACTTGATATCAAGCACAGCGCCGATGATCTGAGTGATTTTTCCAAGATTTTCACTCGTCTTTACTTCTGCCATCTCTTTTTCCTTTCACTCATTTTATTTTCATTAACTGTAATTCTCTCTCAGCCCGGAAGAATGCATGCTTTTCGCATTCTTCCAGACATGACTTAGTTATACTTAGGCGGCGTCCTTTGACGCCTTAGTATAACTTCATGTCTTATGATATTGCATTTGCACCTGCAATAATTTCTGTTAATTCCTGCGTAATAGATCCCTGACGTGCTCTGTTGTACATCAGTGATAATTGATCTATCATTTCCTCAGCATTGCTTGTCGCGGAATCCATCGCCTGCATTCTCGCACCATTCTCACTGGCCACCGCCTCTACCAAACCGCCATAAATCAGGCTGGTAACATATTTCGGAATGATCATGTCAAGTGCCTCGTCGTCCTCCGGCTCAAAATTCATCATCGCCTTGCTGCCGCCCTGCGCGCTCTTCTGATCCTCCGCCACCTCCACAGGAAGCAGCTTAAGCAGAGTCGGCTCATGCACGACCGTATTTTTGAAACCGGTATAGGCAAGATAAATTTCTCCGATCTCGCCGTCCGCATAGGATTTCAGCAAACGATCCGTGATAGCCATCGCGTCTATGTAGGAAGGTTCCTCTATGATAGCCGGATTATCCTCCACAATGTGATAGCCATTCCGTTGCAAAGCATCTTTACCTTTCTTACCAATCGCATAAATTTCCAGATCTTCTTTTCTGAAATCACCCTTCGTGATCAGCTTGATAATATTGGAATTATAGCCGCCTGCAAGTCCTCTGTTGGAAGTGACCACGATCACCGCCTTTTTATCAGAGGCGCCCGCCTGCAGATATGGATGATTCAGGCTGCCTGTTCTGGCCAGCATGGAGGTCACAGTCTCATACATACAGTTAAAATATGCCTTGGACTGCTCTGCACGCTGTTTCGCTCTCTGCAGCTTAACGGTAGAAACAAGTTTCATGGCTTTAGTAATCTGCTGAGTACTCTGAATACTGCCCTTACGCCTTTTTATGTCTCTCATTGAGGCCATAGCGTCACCTTCCTCTTTCCGTAACAGTTCAGCTTCACCACTGTTACCCGTATCCGGTCATTCTGAACTGCTACATCTTCTACTAAGCTTTGAACTGTTTCTTAAACTCTTCTACAGCTTGCCTGAGTTTTCCATCCGTCTCACTGGAAATTTCTTTTTCCTTAGCGATCGCATTCGGCACTTCAGGATACTTCGTATCCAGGAACTCAAACAGCTCCTGCTCAAATCTGGTAACATCCTCCACCGGAATATCGATCAGATACTTATTTGTTACTACGAAAATGATGATAACCTGATACTGTACCGGCATAGGCTGATACTGAGACTGTTTCAGGACTTCCTTAATTCTCTCGCCCTGTGCCAGTTTCTCCTTCGTATCGGCATCCAGCTCTGACCCGAACTGTGAGAAAGCCGCCAGCTCACGATACTGTGCCAGCTCCGTACGGATAGGCGCTGCGATCTTCTTCATCGCCTTAATCTGAGCAGAACCGCCTACACGAGATACGGAAAGACCTGCGTTAACGGCCGGTCTGAAACCAGAATTGAACATCTCTGTCTCCAGATAGATCTGTCCGTCAGTGATAGAAATAACGTTAGTCGGAATATATGCGGAAACGTCGCCCGCCTGTGTCTCGATGATAGGAAGAGCCGTCAATGAACCTCCGCCATAATCTTCATTCATTCTCGCCGCGCGCTCCAACAGTCTGGAATGCAGATAGAATACATCACCAGGATATGCCTCACGTCCCGGCGGTCTCTTAAGCAGCAAGGAGAGTGTACGGTATGCAGCCGCATGTTTGCTCAGGTCATCATATACCACCAATACGTCCTCTCCGTTCTCCATCCATTCCTCACCGATCGCACATCCGGAATAAGGAGCGATATACTGCAAAGGAGCCAACTCACTCGCCGTAGCGGCAACTACAGTAGTGTAACCCATCGCGCCATACTCGGTCAGAGTCTTCACGATCGTGGCAACAGTGGACGCTTTCTGTCCTATAGCAACATAGATACACTTTACGCCCTGTCCCTTCTGATTGATGATAGTATCGATAGCGATCGCCGTCTTACCGGTCTGTCTGTCGCCGATAATAAGCTCACGCTGCCCTCTTCCGATAGGAACCATGGCATCAATAGCCTTAATACCCGTCTGCAGCGGTGTATCTACAGATTTTCTGGTAATAACGCCGGATGCAACTCTCTCTATTTTACGATATTTATCAGTCTGGATCGGCCCTTTGCCGTCAATCGGCTGTCCAAGAGCATTCACAACACGTCCGAGCATGCAGTCGCCTACAGGAACTTCCACCACTCGCCCTGTAGTCTTTACGATATCCCCTTCATTGATGTTATGCTGGCTTCCAAGAAGTACCGCACCAACATTGTCCTCTTCCAGGTTGAGGACCATACCGTAAACCTCGCCGGGGAACTCCAGAAGTTCTCCCTGCATGGCATTCTCAAGTCCGTGCACACGAGCGATACCATCAGCCACCTGAATAACCGTACCCACATCGGATACTTCAAGCTCTGAAGCGTATCTCTTTATCTGATCCTTTATGACTGAACTGATCTCTTCTGGTCTTAAATTCATGGATCGTACGCACCTTTCTTCTAAAATTTTAGACTTGCACCTTCATGTCTTTCCGGACACAATTTCCCATGAAAAGCACTGTGCAAGTATCACAACTGAACTTTCAGCAGTTCTTTCTGCAGTTCACTTAATTTTGTCTTGATACTGCTGTCCACCACTCTGTCACCGATACGGATCACCATACCGCCGATCAGGGATTTATCCAGCATATAGTTCATTTCCATCGTCGTATAAGAAGTCGTATCAAGCAGCCTCTGCTCTATCTTCTTACACTGCTCCTCCCTCAGGGGAACAGCCGTCGTCACGGTTGCGATCCCGATTCCTTTGTATTTCTTTACTTCCGCAATGAAATAATCCAGAATCGCATCGATATCCCTGTAGCGGTCTTTGGAAATGATAATGATAAGAAACCCGAGCAGTTCATCAGACATTCTGCCTTCAAACACATTTTTGGCGACCTGAATCTTCTCCTCCTTGATGATCTTTGGATGATTCATCAGCCTGCCGAATTCATCATTCTCCGAAAGCACCTTCTGAAGCTGTTCTATCTCTTCCAATAATGCATCTATTTTATCTTCCTCTACCGCGAGTTCAAACAGTGCATCACCATATGTCTTTGAAATTAGCTTAGCCATGTGCTCTCACCCATTTCTTTCAAAGTTTCTTCAATCAAAGTATCCTGAACGCTCGTATCGATGGCTGCGTTCACAACCTTACCTGCCAACAGGGACGCCAGGACTACCATTTCGCGTTTCACTTCATCAGCAGCCTTATTCTTCTCAAGTTCGGCTTCCACGCCTGCTCTCTCGACGATCCTTGCCGCTTCTTCCTTTGCCTCTGATATGATCTTGTTCTCATTCGCAAGCGCCTTCTTGCGCGCCTCGCCCAGAATTTCTTCCGCCTCTTTATTGATATCCTTCAGTTTGGCTTCATACTCTTCCTTCAGTGCACGCGCCTGCTTCATATCAGCGGCCGCCGTATCCAGTTCATTCCTGATCCTGTCCTGTCGGCCTTGCATCATGTTGCGCACCGGATTGAACAGAAAATGGGACGCGATCAAAAACAGCACAAACACAGCAATGATCATCAATACAGCATCACTGACCAACTGCAGGTCCAGGTCAAAAAGTCTCGGCTCCATCTCTGCAGAAGCCAGCACCATCTGTGCAGCTAACGTATTCAAACCTATGTACCTCCTTTCCACACATGTTGCATTCACATGCTTCCGTCTCACCCAGGAAGAATGCACGCTCTTCGCATTCTTCCAGACATGATTTAGTTATACTTAGGCGGCGTCCTTTGACGCCTTAGTATAACTTCATGTCTTATGATTTAGTTATACTTAGGCAGCGTCCTTTAACGCCTTAGTATAACTTCATGTCTTATGATTTAGTTGTTCTTAAGCTATGTTTTCTGCAGCTTTAGTACAACTTCATGTCTTATGACTTCTTTTTAGGGTACCAAAGGTTTTACGAACAGGAGCAACATTGCAATAAGCAGACCATACAGACCTGTTGTCTCTGCAACGGCCTGGCCCAGAAGCATGGTGGAAGTAACATCTGACTTAGCGCCCGGATTTCTTCCCACTGCTGCAGCAGCATGACCAGCCGCAATACCCTGACCTACACCAGGTCCGATACCTGCGATAACAGCAAGACCAGCGCCGATTGCCGAACATCCTAAAATAAAGTTTTCGTTGAATTCCATTTTTATTTCCTCCTTTTTATCTTATAAATTTAAAAATGGTATTATCAAATAAAATGAACAAGCCTATTTGCAGGATCCGTCTTGCGAATCCGAAACAAACCAGGGAATTCCCTGATAAAAGGAAATCTACTCCTCCGTCGTGCAGGCATCGGTAATGTATGTCATAGTCAGCATACAGAACACATACGTCTGAATCGCACCGGAAAACAGGTCGAAATACACATGCAGCGCTGCCGGCCATGCAATGGCAATCTTTGAAAGCAGTCCGTAAACCAGCGCAAGCATAACCGTGCCGGACAAAACGTTTGCAAACAAACGCAAGGACAACGATATCGGCACAGCCACATCTCCGATCACATTAATCGGCGCCCAGATCGGCCACGGATCGCACAATCCAGCGATTACGCCTTTGACCTTCTGATGCTTGAACTTGTTAAAATGGATCAGCGTAAACGTCATAAGACCAAGCGCGAGCGTCACACCATAGTCTGCAGTAGGCGGCCTGAGCCCAAACAATCCGGAAATATTGCTGAGCAGAATAAAAATGAAGATGGTTCCGATGTAATTGCGGAATTTAGGGCTGAATTTCCCCATAACGCCGCCAATCATCTTATCCAGCATCTCCACTACCATTTCCACAATATTCTGGAAAGTACCCGGAACATCCGATGCATGTTTCGCAGCGCGCCCAGCCGCAATACTGAATCCAATGATCACAAGCATTACGATCAATACGCACACATGGGTGGTTGTTATCCATACCGTCTGTCCGAATAACTCATAGGAAAAGACTCCGTGAATCATAAAGTCAATATCCTGACTTGCAGATAGCATTATTCCCTGTCCCATACTTTCACCCCCTTACACTTTTAATTTGTATATTTTAAAACGACTGCCGCCCGACAACTGCTATCCGGACAAGCCGTCATGTTTTAAACGCTTCCTATCCGCACCGGGATCCGTCACTGTATTTTAAAAACCCTGCTGCTGATCCTGCGCATCCAGGGATTCATATAAGCTGATACCTTCATTCCCATATAACCGCAAAACGCAAAAATCGGATTGGCCAACTCCGTATAGACCAGGACAGCCATAACCACAACAAGCACAAAGTACCGTATCAGGCTGTTGGCTCCAACCGTCTTCGCCGCTCCCTTTGCCGCCTGGTCCAGCCCTCTGTTTAAAGACCACCACATATGTACCGAACCGACCACTGCAAGGACAATTCCGATCCAGAGTCCGGCGCTGTAAGAGACTTCTCTGGAAAAAAGAAGTAAAACAAGCTGAAATACGACACCATACAAGACAATGCCCAGACACAAGTCAAACAGTGTTGGATCAATTTTCTTCTTCATATCTATATCCCGCCTCGTTTCTGTACATCCCTCTCATCGGAGGCTTGCCGCTGTCCATCCCTGACTTGTTCCCGGCCGTCCTGGATCTGTCCGGCCTTG
>CAYXKS010000042.1:6990-17334 GCA_964465725.1 uncultured Bacteroides sp.
CAGAACGCCTATCTATAAAATTATACCTATTTCCCTTATCCATGTCCAGTAAAATCATGAAAAACATATACGAATCCGCAAACGTCCGTAACAGACCGGCCTTGATCCCCGCTATTACGAATAATAACTGATGCGGAAATAATACGTGTGTATAATTTTCTATACAGTTTGCATTGACTTTACTCACCGTCAGTGTAACAATATTCTTATCTAATCTGACAACACCCGGCACCGACAGGAGGTATTATGGCAAATCCGATTTTGTACCGCAAAAGACTCATCCCCGACGAATGTGTGTTACTGAAAGATGATATCGTCCTGTATCGGGATGACCAAATGATCGTGACAGGCTGGAATTCACTGAAACCGCGGAAGGATCTGCATCACGGCTGTTCCTGTTACTATCTGTCCGAAGGGTTTAAAGTCAGCCGATTCTATCAGGAAGACAATTCCCTTATCTTCTGGTACTGTGACATAGTCGATTACTCCTATGAACAAGCCACGGATACATATGTTGTCACGGATCTTCTTGCCGATGTGATCGTATATCCTGACGGCTTTGTGAAAGTTGTCGATCTGGACGAACTTGTCACTGCCAGGCAGTCCCAGATTCTCTCAGACCATATGCTTGATAAGGCACTGCTTCGCCTGAACCGCCTGCTGCAGATTATATATAGCGGCGATTTCTCCAGTCTGCAGAAACCAACCGAACAATACGTGCGCGCGTGATTACCACATTTCCAATTGAGAAATCCAAGGAAAATGTAAAATAGTTCACATAAGCGTATCCATTTAATAAAATATATGTCCGCCTATCCTGTACTTGGGCGTCACACCATCCACCGGAGTTCTGAAATATACGCAGTTACCCACATTGGTCGTTCCCTTCATAACAGTATCTGCCGCCTGATAGCAGCTTCCGGTAGCCCTTCCTTCCGCCAGCGCCAGTGCCAGCCGTCCGCTTGCCACCGGTGAAAATTGTCTATTCTGATATATAACGCCAGTTACTGTATCCGGATAGACCGAACTCAGCACTCTGTTAATCACGACGGAGCCCACTGCCACCTGGCCTTCATAAGGTTCTCCGCCCGCCTCACAGTAAATCAGATTCGCCAGCAAATATCTGTCGCCCTCTGCAAAGCTCACTTCCGAAATATCTCGCCAGCTTGACTGTGCCGCCAGCTGTGCCATACGAATCTCCTCCGCCAGCTTCGCTTTCAGCGCTGCAATATCCTCTTCCTGTTCCTTGATCTTCTGCTCATAGGCAAGCGCTTCCGCCTCCGCCTCTGAGATCTGACTCGCAGTCGCGCTAATCGAGTTGGACGTTTTGCTGACCAGCCCCGACACACGACTCTGTTCCGCTACCACCTGTACTTTATATTCGGACAACTCTGTCTTGTCCTCCTCCAGTTTGTCCATGGCAAGCTGCAGTTCTTCCTCCTTGGCCTCCATCGCTGCCTGTGCGTCCTTGTAGTCCTGAAGTACTTTCTCCTCATAGGCCGACAGCTGCTCAATATAGTTATTTTTATTCAGAAAATCCGAAAAACTTCCTGCGGAAAAAAACAGTTCCAGATACAGATAGTCGCTTCTCTCGTAGATGAATTTGATCTGTTTCTTCATCGCCTCGTACTGGTCGTCTTTTAACTGAATCGCTATTGTCAACTCTTCCTGTACCTGGGCAATCTCTTTGTTCAGCGCCTCAATCTCCGCTTCCTTGTCCGATATCTTTGTCTCCAGATCGCTCAGATTGTTGCTCACCTGGGATAATTCCGTATTCAGAGTCGTCAATGCTCCCTGAAGAGAATCTTTCTGCTCATTCAGCTTGTCCAGATTCTCCTCAGTCTCATTTAATTTGGATTCCGTTTCTTTCTTATCCTGTTCTGCCTGTTGAATTTTCTGCCTTGTTTCTTCTGTCGCCTGTACTGTAACAGGGCGTAACGCAAGCAGCAAAATCAGCACCACGCAGGCCGCCACATTCCGCCTGGCTCTCATAAGCTCCTCCGCTTTTGAATTATCTGTTAATTCTCTATTAATCCCACTCTTCTGCAGTGCTTTTCCTCTTCGGAAAACTCTGTATTAAGGAAAGTATCCACGATACTGACCGCCAGGTTCGGGCCTACAATACCCCCGCCCATAGCAAGGACGTTCGCGTCATTATGCAGTCTCGTCATCTGCGCCGTCAGAGTATCTGCACACAGCGCACACCGTATCCCCTTCACCTTATTGGCCGTAATAGAGATACCGATTCCCGTAGTGCAGATTACAATTCCCTTCTCGCACTCGCCTGATGCAACCGCCTCGGCAACAGCCCGTCCATAGATGGGATAATCGCATGATTTTTTATCATAACACCCAAAATCTTTGCATTCAATTCCCTGTTCCTTCAAATGATTGATCACTGTCTCCTTCAGATCAAATCCGCCATGGTCACTTCCAATCGCAATCATGCTAATACCTCCTGTTATTTTAATATGCCGTTCTACTCTGATGTAACAGTTCAGCCTTTGGCTTCACTGTTACGGAATCTGCCAATTGAGCAAAGCTCAATTTTTCCAAGTCGCCTTCGGCGAGGGTTGCCAAGTGCCAGTGGCACTTGCTAGGCAACGACCGGAACGAAGTGTAGACCAGATTCCCTTCTGGCCTAATTTACATGTTCTCACGGACTTTGCAGCAAGTGCAAAGTCCTGGGCTGAACTGCTACACTCTGATACCATTATATCAACTTTAGGGTTGATTTCCAATATCATTATGCAAAGAAAATCATGTTAGTAGTAACAGTTCAGCTTTCGGCTTAACTGAGAGCTACACATCCACTCTCTTATATCCGGCCGCCTTGAGCAGCCGATTCATAACAGCCCGTCCGATTCCCGATTCATCAAACGCTTCCGCATAGATAATTTCTACACATTCATCGTCAAACTCCCGGAGAATACGGTACAGTTCTCTGGCTGCCATCTTCTCATCCCCCCTGCGCCCAACGCTTTTACACACATCCGCACAGTATTTTCCAAAAGTAGCATCCGTTCCTATAACGCCCGTTTTTTTATTTAGTATCTTCGCCTGTGCGCAATGTGTATTGATATATGCCACCACGCTCTCTTCCGTTCCCCCGACAATCGTCAGATCGCCCTTCGGGGCATAATGCCTGTATTTCATGCCAGGTGCTTTGGGGGCTTGTCCGGAATCATCCCTCATCAAAGTAGTATCCTCATCCACCCCAGACAATACTTCCTCCAACTGCTGCCTGGTGATATATCCCGGCCTGAGGACGATAGGACTACCCGAAGTCAGATCAACAATGGTAGACTCAAGTCCGATCTCTACGTTCCCGCCGTCTATAATCATCTCGATTCTGCCGTCCAGATCCTCCACTACATACTTCGCCACCGTAGGACTTGGCCTGCCGGAACGGTTGGCGCTGGGCGCCGCCACATACCCGCCTGCCGCCCGGATCAGCTCACGGGCAATCTTGTTCACCGGCATACGCACAGCCACCGTATCGAGTCCTCCTGTCGTCGCATAAGGGACTTGGGGCGACTTATTCAGAATCATCGTGAGCGGTCCGGGCCAAAACCGCTCTGCAAGTCTGACAGCGCTCTCCGGGACCTCCCGTACAATCGCGTCAAGATCGTCCATATCAGCAATATGAACGATCAAAGGATTATCCGACGGTCTTCCCTTAGCCTCATATATCTTCCTGGAAGAGCACGGATTGAGCGCATCTCCGCCGAGCCCATATACCGTTTCAGTCGGAAACGCGACGAGACCGCCGCCACGCAGAATCTCTCCCGCTTCGCGAATCAGCCTCTCATCGATATCGTTTTCTTCCATCCGGATTATTTTTGTCTCCACAATGTTCTCCGGCCTCCTTGTCTGCTTCTGTCTATTTCTCTTTATTTATATACTGCATAACAGCCATATGTACAGCCCAGGCCACTTTCTCCTGATATAGATCCGAAGACAGTTTCTGTGCCTCCTCATAATTGGATAGAAATCCGCACTCCACAATCACGATAGGACTTGAAGTCTTCTTCAGCAGATAATAGCTGTCATTCGCCTTGGCCTGTCTGGCATTCTCGCTGTCCAGCTCCAGCGCCATAGTCTGCTGAATCATTTCTGCCAGCTCTTTGCTCTTCTCACTATTGGTATAGTAAAACGCCTGAGCGCCATGGACATATTCCTCATGGTAGCTATTCTGGTGAATACTGACTGTCAGTACCGGCTGTCGCTTCTCAATCAACGCTACCCGGTTCTTCATATCCTGCACTTTCTTGTTAGAAGCATTCTCGTCATATAACCCCGCGTCAGACTCCCTGGTTAGCACAGCATCCACATCCTGCATCTGCAGAAACTTCTGCAGCTTCCGTGCGATTGCCAGATTGATATCCTTCTCTAAACTTCCGTCCACGCTGACTTTACCGGGGTCGGCCCCGCCATGGGGCGGTAATTACTTGCGGCAATTATTTGCGCCAGCACATGCCATGCTCAGAACCGCCCCTAGTTCAGACTGTATATGCTGTCTCGAAAATTGCTTCCAACTCGTTGGAAAAATTATAGACAACCCTGATGGTATGATTTTCATATACCTTTATTTCGTGTATCATCTCCACCACAATATTCCGATCCAGCTTATCAACCGTTCCAAGTTCCAACAGTCGTTTTATCCATGGTTTTTCGAAAATATCCGCCTCGGCTTTCTCTTGCTGTCCGGCAATACTTTCAATCTGCCTTTGCAGTAACTCCTCTTTCTTAAGGTAATCCTGCCGATATGTGACAAATTCTTCTTTAGTAATCAGTTCGCTTCTGTAGTCTTCATAAACCGATTTTTTCAGTTTCCGTATTCTCTCAAGCTCAACGTTCAGGCGGTTTCTCTCGTTCCCGCTCCTCCGTCTGATTGTGGCTCCCGCTGCCTGGCTCTGTTCAACAGCCTCACGCATATTCCCAACATTCTGCATGATTGCTTTCAGATCTTCCAGGATGACTCTTTCCAGAACCGAATGCGGCACAGGGTGTGGAGTACAATATTGCCTGCCGGAACGTATATACGTTCCACAATAATAATTAACAGCCCTTCCACCGTGCCCTGTCGTCCCGACTTTCTTCACCAGGGATCTGCCACAATCCCCACATTTCAGGAACCCTGCAAAAAGACTCACGTCAGAGTTCAGGTCAAGGTTGCGTGTCCTGCGCCTTAACAAATCCTGCGCCTTATTCCACGTCTCTTCATCGATGACCGCTTCATGTGTGCCCTTTACCACGATCCAGTCTTTCCTGTCCTGCACCTTCGGCTTTCCTCTCATTCGCTGGCTCTTCCTGTTCTGAACCATGTTGCCGATATACATTTCATTCTGAAGGATGCGGTTGATGGTCGAGTATGTCCAGTAAGAAGTACTTTCCAGACGGTTATTGTTCCTGTAATTGTCTCCGTTCAGCTTCTTGTACTCGGATGGACACACGATTCCTTCTTCATTCAGCATGGCCGCAATGCGGATTTTCCCATATCCTTCTATATACAACCTGAAAATTCTGCGAACCACTCCGGCAGCATATTCGTCAACAACCAGTTTGTTCTTATCGACAGGAGATTTTCTGTAGCCATAGGAAGCGAACGCCCCTATGAATTCTCCTGCCTTTTGCTTAGTTTTCATCGAAGCGTGGACCTTTTGCGAAATGTCCCTTGCATACTGTTCATTAAAAATGTTCTTGATGGGCAGCATCATGTCGTAAGCCTGCCTCATGCTGTCAATATTGTCCGTAATAGAAATGAAGCGCACCCCACGATCCGGAAAAAAACGTTCCAAGTATCTCCCGGTATCAATATAGTCACGTCCGAACCTTGAGAGATCTTTCACAATCACACAGTTCACATGACCCGTCTCTATATCTGCGAGCATTCTTTGAAACGACGGACGATTAAAATTTGTCCCCGTAAATCCGTCGTCTATATAGATGTCATACAGCACAAAGTCAGCTTTGTCTTTCAGGTAATCCGTAATCAACTTTCTCTGATTCCCAATACTGTCGCTTTCCGCCTTATCGCCATCCTCTCTGGACAGCCTGATATATTCAGCCACATTAAAAAGTGCAGAACTCTTTATAATTTCCTGCCTCCAGGTCGCTTTCCTAATGGTATTTTACGTAACGGTCCATTCTTTGGCTGAACTGCTACTATTTTACTACAGGGAAGCGAATTTTTCCATTGCTTTTTTACGGAGAACCAGCATCTTTCTCCGGCTGGTCTTTTATATGGTGCTGAATAATTCGGCTTACAAGTTCTGCGGCGGTAATTTTGGCCAGGAATTTTCTTTCAATGGTATAGCATATTTCTTCCTGTCTTCCGTTTTTCAATTAGGCATCCCTCCTGATATAATCCGTTCAGTCTAGGCTCCTGCCCGCGCCTGCGCTAATCGCCCCGTTTGTTGGCGCACGTACAAACTGTAGCCAGTCCAAACTACTTTATAACAGCATATTAGATACAGCTTATCCAATATGACAAAAGGAAACGCCAAATTTTTGACGCTTCCTTTTGTCGGAAAACAAGTATTGCACTGCTTATGATTATTTCAAACCGTCTGCTGAATTTATTTCCAGCCAATCCCAATCGTTTCAATTCCAAAGTATTCAACAATACCAATAAGCCAGGGTTATTGTAATAGCGACAAAATATTCTGTCTGCTCTGGTTTGCCTGAGCTAACATAGAGTGTCCGGTCTGCGCAAGAATATTATTGTTGGTATATTCCACCATCTCTGCAGCAATATCCGTATCTCTGATGAGAGACTCAGACGCCGTGGTATTCTCAACGATATTATCCAGATTATTTATCGTATGTTCCAACCGGTTCTGCACAGCGCCGTATTCCGACCGCATTGCGGATACGCACTCAATCGCTTTCTTATATTTGTCAATCGCTCTGCCGGCACTCTCTCGGGAATCGACTCTTACATTTGCCACGCCCAAATCCTTTGCCGACAGTTTAAAGGTACTGAACGCGATGTGCTGACCAGACCCGGCCCCCACCTGTACGAAACCACTTCCTGATCTTTGCGGCGTACCCTGTTTGCCACTGGAAGAACTGCCCCAGCTTTTCTGAGCATCCGGATTGACATTTCCGTTTTTATCCAGGCCACCTGTGGTTGTTGCACCACCGCCGGTGTATGTATTTTTGCCGCCTAATACATTACTATTGTTATAATGAGCACTATGATCCACATCTAACGTAAAATAATTGCTTGTTGCTCCCGTATTCAGCAGCGAATTTTTGGTTCCTGACAAACCATTTGGTGAAGCAATTGACCCGGTGCCATTTCCAATTGCTGCAACCAAATCCTTAGTAAATTTTACTGCATCCTTCGGAAAGCCTTCTTCAAATTCCGCCAGATCTCCATATTTCCCCTTTGTTTGACGGGATATTGCCTGCCCCAGAGAGTAGCCGTCTTCAATATCTTTCAGTATATTATCCAATCCTTTGGCAATGGTCGCCGCAGTCACTGCCCCTTCTCCGCCGGCCACATATCCTAAATACATACTGCCGATATATCCCTGCGCATATGCATTATAAGAATCCGATGTGTCCGTCAGATCTGACAGCCAATTTTCAATGGCTTTATCACCCTGGTACATAACTTGATTCGTAAGTTCCTGGCAATAATTTATCGCGCCTCCTATTGCCTGAGCCGTGCCCTCCACAAACCACATCGGGAAAGAGTCAGCCCCTTCGACCCCCAGCATCCCGTTAGTCACCGCGTCAAACATGACCGCATGCGTCATTTCATGGGCAATCGTCGTCGCCAGGTCGTCCGACATTGCTATTTGCCCATTATTCTCTGTCAAATATTTCATATTCACACCCAACTGAAAACTGATTCCATTGGATGACACATACGCTAACGTGGAATTATCTTCACAATACATGTTCAAGCTAATCTGCAAACCTTGTACAGTAGGCTGCGCCGATTGAGGTAATGCCGACGTGATTTTCCCCAACAGCGAAGGCATATATGTATCTTTAATGCTGTTGGCAAACTTCTCCAAACCAGCCTGTGTAAAATCCTTTCCCGACACTGCTTTCGCCTGTGCAATCGCGCCAGTAAAACTCTGTATATCAAAAGACATATAGTCAGCATCCAAAACAATCATATCCGGATACCCATTCGCCACAAGGCTGGATTCCCCGGCTGCATTGGAAGCATCAAAAATATTCAGTTCGTTGAACTGTGAATCTCTGGCAATCCTGTCAATTTCTTTATTTAGCTGTTTGATTTCCGCGTAAATCGCTTCGCGATCCTCAGCTCTGTTCGTATCATTAGCCGCCTTTACCGCCAGCTCGTTTCCTCTCTGAAGCAGATCATGGACTTCATTCAATGCACCTTCTGCACTTTGTACAAAAGAAATACCATCCTGCGCATTGAGGGACGCCTGAGAAAGGCCACGGATCATCCTGCGCATTTTTTCCGATATGGAGAGACCGGCCGCATCGTCCGCAGCCCGATTGATCCGATAACCGGATGACAATTTCTCTGTATTTTTCTTCAACTTTCCTGTTACTCTATTGGAATTTCCAAACGCATTCAATGCTGTCGAATTATGCTGAATAACCACCCTATACTCCTCCCTGAATATCACACTTGTTTCCTTGTCGTCCTTGACTTAAACACTTAATAAAAAATGGGTACAAGTATTTAATGCATACAGGCACAGGAATTACATGCCTCGTGTACGCCAGCTTTCTCTTTAATCCCAAAGCCCGATCTGCTTCCATTTTAATTCCCCACCGGAACAAATAGGGCATATGACATGGTTCTTCAGATCAATCTCCTGCATTTCTTTGCCGCATTTTTCACATCGGTTTCCCAAAACCACTTTATCCCCATCAGTAAGTTCTGCATCTACCGAAAGCTGGCAAAATAAATCATTACAGTGCCCACAATAATACACCTTCTGCCTGGCACGGAAAAAACTGATTTTCCTCCCACTGTTAAGCTGCTGCCATTTAATGGCATCCTTTTTATTTAAACAGGAAGTAATCACGTCCACATTATTGCTCATCAGGCCGCTTCCGACCGACATTGTCTTCTGAAATCCGCACTTCTCACAAGAAAGTATTATTCTCTGTCCCATCTGTAACCCCGCCTATCCCATCTTCCTATAATTAATAGCACTAAAACTTCGCTTTCAGTCTTGTAAAAGCTTCCGTATACGACTCTGGCAAGCGCCAAGATCAAAAAAATATTATATTATTAGCTATAAATTCAACCGTGCTGCAAAATCACTACACGCCAAAATCCCTGCATTGTCAACCGATTCTATCCCAGCAAGCTCAGAATCCCCTGTCGCTCCTGATTAATCTGCGACAGCATGGATACCCCTGCCTGCTCCAGTATATTCACCGTGGAAAGCCGTACCATTTCCTTCGCTATGTCCGCGTCTCGTATGCGGGACTCCGACGCCGTCAAATTCTCCACAATATTATCCTCGTTGGCAATGGTATGTTCCAGACGGTTTTGCTGTGCACCGATCCGGCTACGGTTCTCCATGACTTTCTGCAATGCCATCTTAGAAACATTGATCGCGTTGTCCGCCCCGTTTACCGTGGAAACATCCAGTCCCACAAGCCCCAGTGACCGATCGCTTATGTTTCCAATTTTCAATCCTATGCCATCCCCGGGCTCGTTTCCGGAATGGATCCATATAGTCTTTCCTACATCCTGTATGTTTCCAAATATATCCTCGGAATCACAGAAATAAGCAGACTCCATCGAATCCTGTGACCACGGATTATTATCAGTGTCAAAAATATAAAGTGTATTTTCCGTCTTCAAATCTGGTTTCCCATAAGCGAACTCCACGTGTGTAGGATGATTTCCTTTCAATGAATCGACAATATATTTGCAAAAATCTGCATATTCCTTCTCATAAAAAAAGCCGTCAGCCTTTTTCACACCGATATTTATAACACCCGGGAGTCTGGTAACGCCCACTTCATCCGTAAAATTCACAGTGGTAGGGCAGCACTTCGTGCAGCAGTTAACAAAAAATGTCTTGCCCACTAAGTTCTTTAAATCACCCAGCTTATCCATCTCAATGTGCACGCTGACATAAGGGTTTTGGCTGTCCGTATAATCTTTTTCAAAGTCTGTATCATCAGTATGATCAGCAACCATATCCGGTGTCAGTTTCTCCTGCATATAACCGGTCTTGGAAATATTAGTCCCAAACAACTGAAAAAACGGCCCATTCGTCGAAGGCTTCGAGGTATCGATTAAACCACTTCCGTCGAGGGCCTCTTCCCCGTCAAAAAGCTTTATTTCGTTAAAAGAAGTGGTCTCGCCGATACGATTTATTT
>CAYXKS010000043.1:0-16953 GCA_964465725.1 uncultured Bacteroides sp.
CTGCAAGAGCCGGAAACAGAAATTTGTTATGTCGTTTACTATAAGTATATGCAGGAGGATTTTTTATGGATTTCTTACAGAATAATACATATGATCTGTATAAAGACATACAGCTGCGCACAGGAGGAGAAATATATCTGGGCGTGGTAGGGCCGGTCAGGACGGGAAAATCGACTTTTATCAAACGCTTTATGAATTTGCTGGTGCTGCCTTTCATGGAAGATGAGAATGAGAAGGAGAGGGCCCAGGATGAAATGCCGCAGAGTGCGGGCGGCAGGACTGTTACCACTACGGAACCCAAATTTATTCCGAAGGAGGCGGCACATATTAAGCTGGGGACGGATATTGATGTGGATATCCGGCTGATCGACTGCGTGGGCTATATGGTGGAGGGCGCTGCCGGCCATATGGAGGAGGATGTGGAGCGCATGGTAAAAACGCCCTGGTCCACAGAGGAAATCCCCTTCACGAAGGCGGCGGAGATCGGGACGAGGAAGGTGATCAAGGACCACTCCACAATCGGCATTGTTGTCACCTGTGACGGGACCTTCGGAGAGCTGAGCCGTGACAGTTTCTTAGAAGCAGAGGAGCGTACTATCACGGAGCTGCAGACATTGGGGAAACCATTTATCGTTCTGCTGAATTCTGTAAAACCCTATGCAGAGGAAACAAGAATGATGGCGGATGAGATCAGCGAGAAATACCAGGTTACCGTGATGCCGGTTAACTGTGAGCAGCTTAAGCGGGAAGACATTAACCATATCATGGAAAATATTCTCTATGAATTTCCGCTTACCATGATTGAGTTCTATATGCCCAAGTGGGTCGAGATGCTTCCCTATGACCATAAGATGAAGCAGGATATCATAGCCCAGATCAAAAACCTGATGGGTAGCCTGAGCAGTATCCGGGATATCACTACCGGTAATTTCATGCCCGAGAGCGAATATATTAAAAAGTGTAAACTGGACGGTATCGACATGTCCGACGGCAGTGTGAGAGTCATGCTGGATGTGGACGATTCCTACTACTATGAGATGATCAGTGACCTGGTAGGGGAGAGCGTGGGTAGCGAATACCAGATGCTTGCCATGTTGAAGGATATGGCGAAGATGAAGAGGGAGTATGTGAAGGTGCTCCATGCGCTGGAATCTGTCCGCTATAAAGGATATGGTGTTGTAATGCCGGATCGTGAGGAGATTATGTTGGAGAAGCCGGAGCTGATTCGCCAGGGAAATAAGTTCGGTGTGAAGATTAAGGCGGAAAGCCCCAGCATTCATATGATCAAGGCGAGCATCGAGACGGAGATATCCCCGATTGTGGGGACAGAAGAACAGGCAAGAGACCTGATCCAGTTTATATCGGATACGGAGACCAGCGAGGAAGGTATCTGGGAGACGAATATTTTCGGCAAGACGGTGGAACAGCTTGTCAACGACGGTATTACAGGCAAGATCTCGATGATCAATGAGGAGAGTCAGGTAAAATTGCAGGAGACCATGCAGAAGATCGTGAACGACTGCAACGGAGGAATGGTTTGTATTATCATTTGAAAAAAGTATATAAAGATTATGGTGACCGGACGGACTCTTCGGAGTCCGTTGTCTGTTTTTTACAGGCATTTAGTATAACAGTTCCTTACTGTCTTCAGATAAATATTTTACATGGAAAAGGGTGCCAGAATGTTTTTAATATGGTATAATGTCCACAGATCAAGGATAACCTACGAAAGGCGGTACATAATATGAACCCTGTATATGAAAAACTTTTAAAATGCTATGAATGTTACAAAGCGAAAATTGATTTTGAACCCAAAGTTGCGGTAGTTCTTGGCTCAGGACTTGGAAATTTTGCGAAGACTGTGGATGTGAAGGCGGAACTTCCCTACAGCGAGATAGAGGGCTTTCCTGTGTCTACGGTTCCGGGACATGCCGGCAAGTTTATTTTCGGATATATCAAGGACGTGCCCGTCGTACTGATGCAGGGGCGTGTGCATTACTATGAAGGCTATCCGATCACGGATGTTGTGCTTCCGACCCGGCTGATGAAGATGATGGGGGCTAAGGTTTTGTTCCTGACGAATGCATCCGGCGGCATCAATCCGGCATTCCACGCGGGCAGCCTGATGCTGATTAAGGATCATATCTCGATTTTTGCGCCGAATCCGCTGATCGGAGCCAATATTGAGGAGCTTGGGACGAGATTCCCGGATATGTCGCATGTCTATGATGAGGACTTACAGGAAATTATTAAGGATACGGCTGCCGCCAATGATATCGAATTGTTCGAGGGGATCTATGCACAGCTTACAGGGCCTTCCTTCGAGTCCCCGGCAGAGATCCAGATGCTTTATAAGCTGGGAGCCAGCGCTGTCGGTATGAGCACAGTGGTGGAAGCGATTGCGGCCAACCATATGGGGATGAAGATCTGTGGCGTATCCTGTGTCAGCAATCTGGCGGCAGGAATGAACAGTGCGCCTCTTACCCATGAGGAAGTGCAGGAGGCAGCCAACGCAGTGGCGCCTAAGTTTGAGAAGCTGCTGGTGGAATCCATTTCGAAATTTGGGGCTATTATTTAGAGGAGCCACTCAATGTTATTTGGCTTAGCCGGACGCGCATGTCATTGTGTATCGACTTAACTTAATGACATTGGGAACCACTTGTGACAACACAAATAGGGATACGAGATTGATTGTTCAGAAGAAAGGTTACGGGGAATATGAACTACAGATTTTATAATGCACGGATACTGACGATGGAGACAGACCGTCTGATGGAAGGAGAGGTCTGGGTACAGGATGGAAAGATTCTGTATGTGGGAGACGGCAAAGCTTCTGTCGATGGACGCCCGGATGAGAAAGCCGGCGGTGTGAAGTGGGACAGGGAGATCGACTGTCAGGGTAATCTTCTGATGCCCGGATTCAAGAATGCGCATACGCATTCCGGTATGACGCTCCTGCGGTCTTATGCGGATGATCTTCCGCTGCAGGACTGGCTTTTTAAACAGGTTTTTCCTATTGAAGCGAAGATGGATGGAGAGATGATCTACCATCTGACGAAACTGGCGGTATTGGAGTATCTGACAAGCGGCATCACTTCCATATTCGATATGTATCTGACGCCGGAGACTACCGCCAAAGCGTGCGTGGAGATGGGGATGCGCTGCGTGCAGGTGAGCGGGACCAGCGGACAGACGGATTTTGAACGGTCGCTGGAATTGATGGAACAGCGCTATCAGGCGCTGAATCATGACGATCCGCTCTTAAGTTATTTCATCGGATTTCACGCGGAGTACACATGCTCCAGGGAATTGATGGAGCGGGTGGCGGCGATGGCCCATAAATACAAGGCGCCGGTGTATACGCATCTGGCGGAGACAAAGACGGAAGTGGAAGGCTGCAGACAGCGGCATGGCATGTCGCCGACGAAGCTGCTTGATACGATCGGCATGTTTGACTATGGCGGAGGCGGATATCACTGTGTCTACCTGGACGAGGAAGATATGGAGATTTTCCGGAAACGCAATCTGAGTGTGGTGACGAATCCGGGTTCCAACGTAAAGCTGGCCAGCGGGATTGCGCCGATCACCGAGTATCTTAAGAGAGGAATCAATGTGGCCATCGGAACGGACGGACCGGCCAGCAACAACTGCCTGGATATGTTCAGAGAGATGTTTCTGGTGACGGGACTCGCCAAGCTGCGGGAGGAGGACGCCTCCGCCGTGGATGCGTGGGAAGTGCTCAGGATGGCGACGGTCAACGGCTCTAAGGCAATGTATCTGCCGGATACGGATGTGCTCGCACCCGGCAAGGCGGCGGATATGATCATGATCGACCTTCATCAACCCAATATGCAGCCGCTCAACAATATTCCGAAGAATCTGGTTTACAGTGGCAGCAAGCAGAATGTGAAGATGACCATGATACAGGGCAGAATTTTATATGAGGACGGTAAATTTGCGAATTCTTATGATGTGGAGGGAATCTATAGAAAGGCAAACGAGATTATAAACAGTCTCAGATAATTTGACAACAAAATGGAATATTTAGTATTAGTGGGTGCTCTTCTCGCGCTGATCGTGTTTATAATGGGGATAGAGTATATAAACAGCCGGTCGTTTCAGAAAAGATGCCTGGAGAAAATATATCGGGATTATGGAAAGGCTCCTGAGCGGAATTACAAAACGGGGGAGCTGGAGCATATTCAGAAATATTATCTCAGGCATCCGGGGGAGTACCAGATTGATGATATCACATGGAACGACCTGGATTTGGACAGTTTCTATCAGAGGATGAATTCCTCTGTCAGCGCGGCGGGAGACGAATATCTGTATTACAGGCTTCGGACACCAATCTATACGCAGGATGAGATGGAGAGCTGGGAAGCGAAGATACGCTATTTTATGGAGCATGAGGAGGATCGTCACAGTGTACAGGGCGTATTTTACCGTCTGGGGAGAATGGGGCGGTACTCACTCCATGAATATATAGAGAATCTGGATATTCTGGGTGAGCGGAAGAACATCAAATATATTCTGAGTAATCTTATGATACTTGTATGTGTCGGTATTATGTTTGTTTCTCTTCCTATGGGCGTTGCAGCCCTCCTTGTGGTATTGTGCCATAATGTTATAGGGTATTTTAAGGAGTACAAGGAGATAGAACCGTATATCACCAGTTTCCGGTATATCAACAGGGCTTTGGATGTGGCGCAGGAGCTGGGAAAGAAAAAGATAGCGGGTATTTCCGGGGAGCAGAAACGTCTCCTGGAGTGCCATCAGAAGATGAGAGGGTTTATCCGAAACGCTTTTCTGATCGTGTATGTCGAGAAAGGGAACGGGAATCCTTTGGGAGTCATACTGGATTATCTGCGCATGATTTTTTATTTGGATCTGATTCAGTTTAACAATGCGCTCCGGGCCGTGCGTGGACATCTTGCTGAGATAGACGAGATGGTGACCCTCATCGGGGAGATCGAGACTGCGGTTGTAATCGGTTCTTACAGGACAAGCCTGCAGGGCGATTGTTGTATTCCGGCGCTGCAGTTTGAGAAGGGAGCGGACAGGCAGATCAGGATAGATCAGCTGTATCACCCGATGCTTGGAGAGCCGGTGAAGAATTCCATCTCAACTAAGAGGGGAGTGCTTCTGACCGGTTCCAATGCTTCCGGAAAGTCTACTTTTCTGCGGGCGGTGGCTTTGAATGCATTGCTTGCACAGACGATACACACCTGCCTGGCCAGCTGTTATGAGGCGCCGGTTTTCCGTATCTATTCTTCTATGGCACTGAAGGACGACTTGCTTGGCGGGCAGAGCTATTATATGGTAGAAATCCAATCAATCAAGAGGATTCTGGATCAGGTCAGGAAGGCAAAGGAAGATCATAGCTGTGTCCTGTGCTTTGTGGATGAAGTGCTGCGGGGAACCAACACGGTGGAAAGAATCGCGGCTTCCACACAGATTATGAAGATGTTCGCTGCAGAAAATGTGATCTGTTTCGCGGCGACGCACGATGTGGAGCTGACTAAGCTGCTGGCACAGGACTATAATAACTATCATTTCGAGGAGCGGATCGAGGAGGAAGATGTATTCTTCCCGTATACTTTAATGCCGGGGCCGGCCACGACACGCAATGCAATCGCGTTGCTTAAAGTGCTTGGATACGATGAACGTATCATTGATAAGGCGGAGGCGATGGCGGAAAGATTTCTGATGGAAGGAATTTGGCACAATGAAAGTGACGATATACACTGACGGTGCGGCGCGTGGGAATCCGGAGGGACCCGGCGGCTACGGAACCGTACTGCAGTATGTTGATGCAAAAGGTACTCTGCACGAGCGTGAGTATTCTGCGGGATATAAGAAAACAACCAATAACCGTATGGAACTGATGGCAGTGATTGCAGGGCTGGAGGCGTTAAACAGACCTTGTGAGGTCACATTGGTTTCGGATTCCAGGTACGTGACGGATGCGTTTAACCAGCACTGGATTGAAGGGTGGCTTAGGCGGAATTGGAGGACAGCGGGAAACAAACCGGTCAAGAATATCGATCTGTGGGAGAGACTGCTGCGCGCGAAAGAACCTCACAAGGTAACTTTTCAGTGGGTGAAGGGACATGACGGCCATCCTGAGAATGAGCGGTGTGACAAGCTGGCGACAACCGCGGCGGATGGTTCAGACTTACTTGACGATACCTTCTGATTAGTGGTATCATAGTTATGGTTCAGATGGAGACTTATCGTGTGAATTATAGTAGACGACATTCAATTTTTTGTTTACTGTGAAAGAATGTGTAAGACCAGACAGGAAGGGGACGGGAAGATGTCAAATTTCATTTTGTTTGTAAATGCATTTTTATCTTATTTACTTTTATTTGTGCTTATTATTGCTGTAGTGGTAGTGGCCTGTATTATTGGTGTAAAATGGAGAAAGAGCAAGGACGCCAAGACTGCGGCAGCGGTAGGGGAAGACATGCAGACAGACGGAGCTGGTGGGAATACGGCAGTCTGAGAGAATCATTAAGCGGCAGTTTTATGCGTTCTATTGTGCTGAGCGTACATTGAGTTATTGAGAGGATTTAAAGCCAGGCTGCCAGGTCTGGCTTTTTCTAAATATATTTTTACATAGGAGTGAGGATGGCCGGAAACAGCAAGCAGAAACTAAAACTATTATATCTTCTGAAAATTCTGACGGAGCAGTCCGACGAAGAACATTGCATGGGAGCGCAGGCATTGATTGACGCACTGGAGGAATATGGAATTCGAGCGGAACGCAAGAGTATCTATGACGATATTGCACAGCTTATTGAGTTTGGGTATGATATTGTCCTGGTCAAGGCGAAGACAGGAGGCGGATATTATCTGGCCGGAAGAGAGTTTGAACTGGCGGAACTGAAACTGCTGGTGGAGACCGTTCAGGCATCCAGATTCCTGACCTTGAAAAAGTCGAGGGAACTGATCGGAAAGATTGAGAAACTGGCGTCCAGGGCGGAGGCAGGGCAGCTGCAGAGACAGGTGTATGTGGCGAACAGAGTCAAGACTGCCAATGAGAGTATCTATTACATAGTAGATGATATTCACAGGGCGATTCAGAATAATGTGCAGATATCCTTTCAGTATCTGGAATGGAATCTGGAGAAAGAACTGGTGCCGCGCAAGGACGGCAAGCTTTATCAGATCAGCCCCTGGGCGTTGACCTGTAAAGATGAAAATTACTATCTGATCGGCCATGACAGCGAGAGTGATGTGATCAAGCATTTCCGGGTGGATAAGATGGGACAGATTCGTGTGCTGTCGGGAGTCGTAAGACAGGGAGCGGCGCTGTTTGAGCGCTTTGACATTGCGGCTTATGCGAACAAGACTTTCGGTATGTTCGGAGGACGGGAAGAGATCGTCACGCTGGAATTTGAGAATCGTTTTATCGGTGTGGTTCTTGACCGTTTCGGCAAGGAGGTGCCTGTCAGGAGACGGGATGGGGAGCATTTTTCTGTCAGAGTGCAGGTAGCGCTTAGCGGACAGTTCTACGGCTGGCTTACGGGACTTGGCGTGGGTGCGAAGATCATCGCCCCTGTGGAGGTGAAGGAAGAGTATCATAGTCATTTGCGCCGTGTTCTGGCACAGTATAAGTAAAATTGAGGTTACGATATAAATCTATCACGACATAATAGAGGAGGCAGAATTATGAAAATACAGATTGCAGACCGTATGAAAGAATTTGAGGAAGGTATCTTTCAGGTCTTGAATGAAAAGAAAGACGAGGCGGAGAAACAAGGAAAAAAGATATACAACCTTTCTGTCGGCACACCGGATTTCCCGCCTGCAGAGCATGTGATAAATGCGGTTGTGGAGGCGGCCAAAAATCCTGTGAACTACAAATATGCACTGATCGACCTGCCGGAACTGATCCGGGCCGTGCAGACACGGTATTCGAAACGATACGGTGTGTTACTGGAGAAAGAAGAGATCATGTCTGTCTACGGCTCTCAGGAAGGTATTGCTCATATATGCCTGTCGCTCTGTAATCCGGGAGATGTAGTGCTGGTGCCGAATCCTGGCTATCCGATCTTCGGGATAGGGCCCTCTTTGGCTGGTGCGGAGGTGGTTACTTATGATCTGGCGGAGGAGAATGGGTATTTGCCGGATCTGGATGCCATGGACGAGTCACTGCTTGTCAGAGCCAGATGTATGGTAGTGTCCTACCCGCTCAACCCGGTATGCAAGGCAGCACCGGATTCCTTCTATGAGAAGCTGATTCCATGGGCAGCGGAGCATGAGATCCTGATTATCCATGACAATGCTTACTCGGATATTATTTACGATGGCAGAGAGGGGAAATCAATTCTGCGGATTCCCGGGGCAAAGGATACGGCTGTAGAGTTTTACTCACTCTCCAAGTCTTATAATTATACCGGCGCCAGAGTCAGTTTCCTGACAGGAAACAGAGAGGTTGTGGCATACTTTAAGAAGCTGCGTTCACAGATTGATTATGGGACCTACCTTCCGGTACAGTACGGCGCTATAGCCGCGCTTACGGGACCGGACCAGATGGTGAAGGATCAGTGCGCGGAGTATCAGAAGAGAAGAGACGCACTCTGTGGAGGGCTGCGGGCACTTGGATGGAAGATTGAGGACAGCGAAGGGACGATGTTTGCCTGGGCGAAGATTCCGGATGGGTATACGGATGATGTGAAGTTCGTCATGGAGCTGGTGGCGAAGAGCGGTGTGCTGTGTACACCGGGAAGCAGCTTCGGATCTCTTGGAAAAGGACATGTGCGTTTTGCCCTGACGCTGCCTGTCGAGACGATTGTGGAGGCAGTGGATGCCATTGCACGGTCCGGAATGCTGTAAGTGTAAATTGTCAATAGCATTTTTACAGAAAAATATTTTTTGGGATATGTCACAAAAAGACATATCCTTTTTTGATACTTTTTCTATTGGAAGAGTCATTGACATAGTATAGGCTTTGTCATATACTGGATGTACGCCACAAAATATAGTATTCTTATGTCAACTGAATCTATATTTTGTATATTTATTTCTGTAATTGATTGGGAATTGATTTTTTTCAGATAGGATTATGCGGTGTGAATCCGGTTATTATGCATGCTTTTAACTATGATTAAGACACTTTTGGGATAATCGATAATGTTTGAAATAATTGACGAAACTATTTGCTTTTACGTTGATATAAATGGCGTGGAGTTTGGAAGTGCAAACAGAGCAGCGGCTGCGATAGGGAGAATAGGCTTTTAAGCTTTGAGACGGCCGTCTTTGTTTGATGAAAAGAAAGCAGTTTACCATGGAGGGGTGTTAATGAGCAGTATATTCGAAACAGATACTACGGCCCAGGAGAATTTTGAACTGGAATATAAGCCGGATAAGGTAGTGAAGGTGATCAAGAAGGATGGCAGTCTGGAAGATTTCAATGTGCAGAAGGTCATCGATGCCGTAGGCAAGAGCGCTTATCGTGCGCTAACCAAGTTCACGGACGAAGAGAAGCGTCATATCTGTCAGACTGTGATCGATAAGGTCAACGAATTGGGAGAAGTACAGATTCCGATCCAGATAATGCATAATATTGTGGAGAGTGCACTGGAAGACGTGAAACCCATCGTGGCCAAGAGCTATCGGGATTATCGCAATTACAAGCAGGATTTCGTGCGCATGATGGACGATGTCTATAAGAAGAGTCAGTCCATTATGTATATAGGGGACAAGGAGAATGCTAATACGGACAGCGCGCTTGTCTCGACGAAGAGAAGTTTGATTTTTAATCAGTTTAATAAGGAACTGTATCAGAAATTCTTCATGACTACGGAAGAGATACAGGCATGCCGCGACGGATACCTTTACGTTCATGATATGTCGGCCAGAAGGGATACGATGAACTGCTGCCTGTTTAATGTGGCGGAAGTTTTGAGCGGCGGTTTCGAGATGGGTAATATCTGGTATAATGAGCCGAAGACGCTGGATGTTGCCTTTGACGTGATCGGCGATATCGTACTGAGCGCCGCAAGCCAGCAGTACGGCGGATTTACGGTGCCGGAGGTAGACAAGATACTGGAACCTTATGCGGAGAAGTCTTATAACAGAGATATCGAGAAGTATATGAGATTAGGTATCGATGAGGAGACGGCTAAGGCGGAGGCTCTGGCGGATGTCAAGAAGGAGTTTGAGCAGGGCTTTCAGGGCTGGGAGTATAAATTCAATACGGTGGCCAGCAGCCGTGGAGACTATCCTTTTATCACGGTGACGGCAGGAATTGGTACGGGAAGATTTGCCAGAATGGCGACAATCATCATGCTCAATGTGCGGCGTAAAGGGCAGGGGAAAAAGGACTGCAAGAAGCCGGTATTGTTTCCGAAGATTGTGTTTTTGTATGATGAAAATCTGCATGGACCTGGGAAAGAACTGGAAGATGTGTTTGAGGCCGGAGTGGAATGCTCTGCCAAGACTATGTATCCTGACTGGCTCAGCCTGACCGGAAAGGGATATATTGCCAGCATGTATAAGCAGTATGGCAAGGTGATCTCTCCGATGGGCTGCAGGGCATTTCTGTCTCCCTGGTATGAAAGAGGCGGTATGCATCCGGCGGATGATGAGGATACTCCTGTTTTCGTGGGAAGATTCAATATCGGAGTGGTGTCACTTCATTTGCCAATGATACTGGCGAAAGCGCGGCAGGAGAGCAAGGACTTCTATGAAGTGCTGGACTATTATCTGAATCTGATCAGGCAGCTTCATATCAGGACATATGCGTATCTGGGTGAGATGCGTGCCTCTACCAACCCTTTGGCTTATTGTGAGGGTGGGTTCCTGGGAGGTCACCTGCAGCTGCATGATAAGATCAAGCCGATCTTAAAGACGGCGACGGCAAGTTTCGGTATTACGGCTTTTAACGAGCTGCAGGAACTCTACAACGGCAAGTCCCTGGTGGAGGACGGTGCTTTTGCACTGGAAGTACTGGAGCATATTAACGATAAAATTGCGGAATATAAGGAAGCGGACGGGAATTTATATGCAATCTACGGAACGCCGGCGGAGAATCTCTGCGGTCTGCAGGTGAAGCAGTTTCGGGCGAAATATGGTATCGTCGAAGGCGTGTCCGACAGAGAGTATGTTTCCAACAGTTTCCACTGCCATGTGACGGAGGATATCACTCCGATTGAGAAACAGGACCTGGAATACCGTTTCTGGGAATTGGCCAATGGCGGCAAGATTCAGTATGTGAAATATCCGATTGACTATAATATAGAAGCTATTAAGACACTGATCCGACGTGCCATGGATATGGGATTCTATGAAGGCGTTAACCTGTCCCTGGCATACTGCGATGACTGTGGACATCAGGAGCTTGAGATGGATGTATGTCCGGTATGCGGCAGCCGTAATCTGACGAAGATCGACCGCATGAATGGCTATCTGGCATACTCCCGTGTACATGGAGATACCAGGCTTAGCGATGCGAAGATGGCAGAGATCGCAGAAAGGAAAAGTATGTAATGAGATATCACAATATAACCAGGGACGATATGCTGAACGGCGACGGACTGCGCGTGGTGCTGTGGGTCGCCGGATGTTCCCATTGCTGCAAAGAATGTCATAATCCCGTTACATGGGACCCTGACGGGGGAATTTTGTTCGATGACGCGGCCAAGCGGGAGATTTTCGACCAGCTGGATAAGTCCTATATATCCGGGATTACTTTTTCCGGAGGAGATCCACTGCATGCGGCTAACCGACTTGCTGTGAGAGGACTGATGGAGGAGATCAAGAGGAAGTATCCGGATAAGACGATTTGGCTCTATACCGGAGACCGGTGGGAAGATGTATTACATTATCCGATGATGCAATATGTGGATGTACTGGTGGACGGAGAGTTTGTATTGGAGCTGAAGAATACGAAACTGCGCTGGAGAGGGAGCGCCAATCAGAGAGTGATTGACGTGCAGAAGAGTTTACGGCAGGCTGACCCGGCGGTGCCGGTGCTGCATTGTGATGAGTGAATAGATGGTAAAATTTAGTGAAGCCGGACGCGTCTGACATTATGTAGTAGTTCTGAGGACGCGCTTTCGCTCGATTCCAAACGCAACGGTACTAAGCTCGTGAAAAACCTCGCTAAGTGCCGGCGTTTGGGGGCGGCACTTAGAACTACTACATAATGTCAGATGTTGTGTATTGGCTTAGCTTGTACATCATAAATTAAATATCTAGCCTGATATTTAACTTAAATACTGTAAAATCAATACTAAGATTCAAATATAACAGGATATTTATTAATTATTCGATGTACTAATGATGAGGAATTAAATTGGAAACGATCAAGATCAAATATTTTACGGACAAAATAGAGAAGTTGACCTACATAGACGGTAAATCTGACTGGATTGATCTTCGGGCGGCGGAGGATGTCAGCCTGAAGCAGGGAGAGTTCCGGTTGATTCCGCTGGGGGTTGCCATGGAGCTGCCTGAGGGATATGAGGCTCATGTGGTGCCCAGAAGTTCCACGTTCAAGAATTTTGGAATCATTCAGACGAATCATCAGGGTGTGATTGATTGTTCCTACTGTGGGGACAATGACCAGTGGTTTATGCCGGTATATGCGGTCCGGGATACGGAAATCCATGTAAATGACAGGATCTGTCAGTTCCGCATCATGGAGAATCAGCCACAAATTCATTTTGACGAAGTAGAACATCTGGAGAATGCGGACAGGGGTGGACATGGGAGTACCGGCAGACAGTGATTAAGTAATGTATAAAAAATTCCTTGCGAGACATACTATCAGAAACGATGACAATGTCTTGGAAGGAGTTTTTGATAGTGCAGAAAAAAGAAGAATCAAATGCGAAGATGACCACATCTTTGCAGCAGACTATGCTGTATATGAAAGAGAGAATGGCGCCGGATGCAAGTTTTGATGTGGTCTACCGTGTGATAGAGGTGGGCGGACGGCAGGCGTGTATCTATTTTATAGATGGATTCTGTAAAGACGAACTGATGATGAAGATTCTGCAATATTTTATCGGCCTGAAGCCGGAGGATATGCCGCAGAATGCCTATGAGATGGCGAAGAAGGCGACGCCATACGTAGAGGTGGATCTGAAGGACAAGTGGGAGGACATTCTGTATAATATTCTGTCGGGTGTTTTTGCACTCTTTATCGATGGGTATGACAGATGTGTCCTGCTTGATTCCAGGACTTATCCGGCGAGAGGAGTGGATGAGCCGGACAAGGATAAGACGCTGCGGGGGTCCAAGGACGGGTTCGTGGAGACTGTGGTCTTCAACACAGCGCTGATCAGACGACGGATCAGGAGCACGGAGCTTCGCATGGAGATGATGAATGCCGGTAAAAGTTCGCGGACGGATATTGTGCTGTGCTATATGGATAACCGGGTGGACCATGCTTTCTTAGATAAAGTCAAGAGAAGAATCGAAAGTATTAAAGTAGATGCATTGACCATGAATCAGGAGAGTCTGGCCGAGTGTCTGTATCAGAGCAAATGGTATAATCCCTTTCCGAAATTTAAGTTCACCGAGCGGCCTGATGTGGCGGCAGCCCAGGTATTGGAAGGCGATATCGTCATTCTGGTGGACAATTCTCCCTCGGCCATGATCGTGCCGACTTCCATATTTGATATTGTGGAGGAGGCTGACGACTATTATTTTCCGCCGATTACGGGAACATACCTGAGGCTTTCCAGATTCCTGATTTCCATATTGACGTACATTATGACGCCGACTTTTCTGCTGTTGATGAACAATCCGGAGTGGGTGCCGGAAGCTTTTCAGTTTATTATGCTGCAGGAGACACCCAATATTCCTCTTCTGGCACAGTTCTTGATACTGGAGCTGGCTATTGACGGATTGAAGCTGGCGGCAGTCAACACACCGAATATGCTCAGCACGCCGCTCAGTGTGATGGCCGGTCTGGTTCTAGGCGAATTTTCGGTTAATAGTGGATGGTTTAACGCAGAAGTCATGTTGTACATGGCCTTCGTGGCGATTGCCAATTATACGCAGCAGAATTATGAATTGGGCTACGCGCTGAAATTTATGCGAATTCTGAATCTGATTCTGACGGCAATGTTTGGGTTATACGGTTATCTTGCGGCAATATTGATCTTTATCCTTGCGATTGTCTGCAACAAGACATTGTCGGACAAGAGTTATATCTATCCACTTCTGCCGTTTAATTTAAGGCAGCTGGCGAAGCGCCTTCTCAGGCTGCGGCTGCCGGAGGCGAAGAGGTAGTGTAGAAAGGAGAAAACGTGAAAAGTACTCGTGAGAGAAATCTTTGGGCGCAATTTGACGCCCTGCAACTTGGCTCCGGGTTTACCCCGGAAGATATCAAAAAGCCGCAAATTCTGGTGGAGGATGTATTCGGGGATTCACATCCGGGGAGCGTCCATCTGAATCAGCTGACGGAACAGGTGAAATATGGCGTTTTCCAGTCGGGCGGCGTTCCCTGTATGTATCATACGACAGACGTATGTGACGGCTGTGCGCAGGGGCATGACGGAATGAATATTGTTCTGGCTTCCAGGGAAGCCATCTGTGATATGGTGGAGGTTCATGCATCTGCGGTACCCTGGGATGGAATGGTCCTGTCTTCCTCCTGTGACAAGTCTATTCCTGCGCACTTAAAGGCGATCGCCCGGATGAATATCCCGGCCATTTTCTTGCCGGGAGGCTCCATGCGGCCTGGTCCATATCAGACCACTTCTCTGGTGGCAGGGGAGATATCCTTAAAGCAGCGGAGAGGACAGGCAACAGAGGAAGAGATTCGGGATTATAAGCTTACCGGATGTCCATCCGTGGGGGCGTGCACCTTCCTGGGAACAGCTTCCACCATGCAGTGTATGGCAGAAGCTCTTGGCATGGCGCTTCCAGGTAGCGCGCTTGTTCCGGCGACGATGCGGGATATTCTGGACTACGCAAGGCATACGGGCATAGCAATCATGAACCTTGTGGAAAAGGGAATTACACCGGAACAGATCCTGACAAAGGAAGCGTTTGAAAACGCGGTTATGATACATAGCGCCATCGGAGGTTCCACCAACGCAACCCTGCATCTTCCGGCTATTGCGAAAGAACTGGGAATTATATTAGAACCGGAGCTGTTTGATCGAATTAACCATAAGATACCACATCTGGGGAATATCAATCCCAGCGGGCAGCATCTGACAGAGAGTTTCTGGTTTGCAGGCGGTATCCCTTATGTACAGATGCTGCTTAGGGAATACCTTCATCTGGATGTAATGACGGTAACCGGCAGGACATTGGGTGAAAATCTTGAGGAAGTGGAGAAATCAGGGTTCTTTACGAGGTATACCGGCTATCTGGCCAATTATCATCTTGACAGGGACGATGTGATCTATCCGCCAGAGAAAGCAGAAGAGACTGGAAGTATCGCAATTTTAAAGGGCAATATTGCGCCGGATGGCAGCGTCATTAAATATAGCGCCTGCGTAAAAGAAATGCTGCACCATACAGGGCCGGCCCGCGTCTTCAACAGTGAGGAGGAGGCGCATCAGGCTGTGGTGGACGGGAAAATCAATCCGGGCGATGTTCTGGTGATCCGCTATGAGGGCCCCCGAGGATCCGGAATGCCGGAATTATTGATGACGACAGAGGCGATCGTCTGTGACGAACGGCTGAATGGTACAGTGGCGCTGATCACAGATGGACGTTTCAGCGGTGCGACCAGAGGAGCGGCGATCGGACACATTTCACCTGAGGCTGCCAGGGGCGGCGCCATTGCTTTCCTCGAGGACGGCGATTTGATTGAATATGATGTGGAGTCACGGGTGATCAATATGGTCGGCATTCAGGGAAGCAAGCTTCCCTTGGAGGAGGTTGCCGCTATTTTGCAGGAGAGAAGTAAGAAGGGAATTATACCCAGACCATCGAGAACGGGGCTGTTCAAGCGATATACTGAACACGCCGCGTCGGCAATGGAAGGAGGAGGTTATTGATGGAGCAGAAGATAAATTACATAACGCCCGCGGTTACGCCTATGCTGCCGGATGGTGAAATCGATCTTGATTCCGCACGACAGCTGTACCGCCATCTGGTGACTGGCGGGGTGGACGGCATTTTGATTCTGGGGAGTATCGGTGAATTTTTCGGATTTCGGATGGATCAGAAAAAGGCTCTGATTCTTGGTGCGAAAGAGGCTATTGAGGGAAAATGTAAATTCATAGTTGGCACGACGTCCATGGTGTTCGACGAGATCGTGGAACTGTCAAATTATGCCCTGGAGCAGGGTGCGGATGCAGTTATGATTATTCCGCCCTACTATTTTCACTTTACGGATGAGAGCGTCTATGAATATTATGATATGCTGGCGAAAGAGATACAGGGAGATATTTATCTCTATAATTTTCCGGAACGGACGGGCTATGATATCTCCGCCCAGGTCGTAAAGAAGCTGGCGCTGGCGCATATGAATATTATAGGTATCAAGGATACGATCGGCGGTGTTGACCATACAAGGGAACTGATCAAACAGGTAAAAGAAGTCCGTCCGGATTTCGAGATCTATTCTGGGTTTGACGATAATTTTGCGCACAATGTCCTTTGCGGCGGCAATGGATGTGTTGCGGGACTGTCCAATCTCTATCCGGAGCTGACATCCTCTTTTGCAGATGCAATGCGAAAATTTGATCTTCAGAGAGCGGCCACATGTCAGCGATGCATTGACAGGCTGATGGATATCTATTCTGTGGGGAAACCTTTTGTGCCGTTTATCAAGGCGGCATTGGCAGAGAAAGGGATTATTCAATATGCTGCGGCCACCAAACCTATGCCGGCGGTTACTCGTGAGCAGTTGGATCGATTAATGGGAATTATGGAAGCGTACGAAAAGGGCACGACGTAATGTCGTTAAGTCAAGCCGGACGCGTATGCCATTGTGTAATTGTCTTGAGGACGCGCTTTCGCTCGATTCCA
>CAYXKS010000044.1:0-9757 GCA_964465725.1 uncultured Bacteroides sp.
TTGCTGTCTTGAGTCATTTTACGCACGCGGACATCAGTAATTCTCATGAAGCTCAGCCTCCTTATCATATGATACCTGGCAGCAACCTGCCGGTTTTCACAAGCTTTTCCACACAAGTCATACTCATCAAGCCACGTAGCTTGTAATAAACATTTAATTAGTAATGCACATGCCTCTTACACAATTTATAACATCGATCAATAGCAACCGCCTTTCCCCCGTAGCGGTTCATATATCTCCACCGCTATTTTCCATCATATCATTAAATTACATATCTGTCATTATGTTCTACCACAATTTCTATACCATTTTCACCTTTGTGGTAGGAATTGGCCCGTATAGTTCCCCTGCTCTCTACGATACAATTCTCAATATGTGTGTTATCCCCAATGTAGACATCATTCAAAATGATGGAATTCTTGATATAGCAGTTATTACCGATGTACGTCTTCTTGAAGATTACGGAATCTTCTACCTTGCCATTTACAATACATCCACTGGAGATCAAGCTGTTCTTGATGCTTGCCCCTACATTATATTTGGCAGGCGGTAAATCATCTACCTTGGAATAGATATCCGGATACTGCTTAAAGAAATAATTCCTGATCTCTGGACGAAGGAAATCCATGTTGGTCTTATAATAATCATCCACAGAAGCAATATTGCTCCAGTACTCCTTGATCTTATAACCGAAGATTCTCTTCATATTCTTGTAGCGGATCAGAATATCCTTTACGAAATCGTATCTGTCTTCCTCCGCACACTTCTCGATCATCTCAATAAGCTGACGTCTTCTGACTACATAGATACCACAGGAAATTGTATTGGACTTGGCCACCACCGGCTTCTCCTCAAATTCCTCTATGCGGCACTCTTCGTTCATCTTGACGGAACCGTACCTGTCCACATTGACATCCGCGGGCATATCTTTACATACAATTGTGATATCCGCTTTCTTCCCAATATGGTATTCCAGAAGTTTATTATAATCCATCTTGTAGACACAGTCACCGGAAGATATTACCACATAGGGTTCATGGCTGTTCTTCAGGAAAGAAAGATTCTGTGCAATCGCATCTGCTGTACCACGATACCATGCATTACTCTCTGCTGTCAATGCCGGAGTGAAAACTCTTAATCCTCCCTGCTTGCGTCCGAAATCCCACCATTTGGAAGAACTTAAATGTTCGTTCAGGCTTCCCGCGTTGTACTGCGTGAATACCGCAACCTTATTGATATGGGAGTTGGTCATATTGCTCAGCGCAAAGTCAATGCCACGGTAGCTTCCCGCGATAGGCATTGCGCACACTGCACGCTTCTGCGTCAATTCCTTGATCCTATGGTTGTTACCGCCTGCCAAAATGATTCCAATTGCTCTCACTGTTTATCACCTGCCTTAATCAAAGTTTTACCGCTCGGAAGATTTCCGTTATCATAGTCTTCCGCGCCCGTCACACCAAATACGACCGAGTTCTTGCCGACGGTAACACCCTGGGGGATAACACTCTTCTCTCCGACCGCCACGATGCCGCTGTTATAAATATGAGGATCAGTTTCATTGTCCACTTCTTCCCCGATTCCCAGCCTGACATTATCTTCAATCACCGTATTCTCCGCAACGATAGCTTTGTGCAGTTCACAGCCTTTGCCAATCTGTGTCTCATTCATGATGATGGAATCTCTCACGACCGTTCCCTCACCGATGGTAACACCGCACCCAATCACGGAATTGTATACCTGCCCATATATCTCAGAACCTTCCCCGATAATGCTCCTCTCAACAATACTGTCAGAAGACAGATATTGAGGTGGCAGTATCTCGCTCTTCGTATAGATCTTCCAGTACTCCTCGTACAGGTTAAATTCCGGAACAATATCGATCAGCTCCATATTCGCTTCCCAATAAGAACTCAGCGTACCGACATCCTTCCAGTAACCATTAAATTCATAGGCATACAGAGGCGCGCCTTTCTTATGGCAATAAGGAATAATATGTTTACCGAAATCCAGTCCCGGTTGTTCGGCATTCGTCAGCAGCGCCTCCTTCAGCGTCTTCCAGTTGAAGATATAGATACCCATCGAAGCAAGGTTACTGCGCGGATTCTCCGGTTTCTCCTCGAAATCCGTAATCCTGCGATCCTTGTCCGTAATCATGATACCGAAACGTTTCGCCTCTTCCATTGGCACAGGCATTACCGCGATCGTCACTTCCGCGCCGTTCTGTTTATGGAAGTCAAGCATTACTTCATAGTCCATTTTATATATATGATCACCTGACAGGATCAAAACATACTCTGGATTATAGCTTTCCATATAATCCAAATTCTGGTAAATCGCATTCGCCGTACCTGTATACCACTCGCTGTTAGCGCTCTTCTCGTAAGGCGGAAGCACTGTCACACCGCCGATATTCCTGTCAAGATCCCATGGAATACCGATCCCAATATGTGTGTTAAGCCGAAGCGGTTGATACTGGGTCAACACCCCTACGGTGTCAACACCTGAGTTAATGCAGTTACTGAGCGGAAAGTCAATTATTCTGTATTTGCCACCGAACGCTACAGCAGGTTTTGCAACCTTCGACGTAAACACTCCCAGCCTGCTTCCCTGACCGCCTGCCAAAAGCATGGCAATCATTTCCTTCTTAACCATTTTATCACCTCTTGTTTCCCAATTTTATTATAAAATCCCATACCGGATTTATTGTTTTGCATAATTATATCACACTCTGAAATGAAAGTGAATATTATTTACAAATTTATTCGCCCGTTATCCCGTATGTTATGTTTATAATATACAATATTTTATTCTCCTTTCCCATACCTTTGTCTATTTTCGACATTTTCTTCTTTATCAGCCTTACAACCTATCCTGCATTCTATAAAGAATACCCAAACTTTCTTTATCCCGTTTCCAGCCATACAAGTTTGCATACTGCAAAATCTCTAAAAGATCTGTTTCTGGCATTTTATATATATTACCTTCTATACCGAAACAGTTGAAATTACTGGTAGTCCTTTACCCCAACATCATACAATCTACTTAAGAAAATAATTAAGAAAATTCCCCCAGTACACAGCGTCTGGTAGTATATACTTCTTCTGAGGACCGTTGGAAAACGCCGGCACTTAGCGAGGTTTCTCACGAGCTTAGTACCGCTGCGTTTGGAATCGAGCGCAAGCGCGTCCTTAGAAGAAGTATATACTGCCAGACGCGTCCGCTTTAGCCAACTACCATCAAACATCTTCTATGCCCTCCTCCAACTATATCGCCAGTTATTACAATAAACCACCAACTTCCAAAAACATATTGGTTTTTTCCCACGAAATGAGTATAATACTAATAAAAAAGGTAAATTCTCTTGAAATCAACCTTAATACCTTAATAATATAATAAGGAGAACTCCATGTATCAAATCAATTTCACCAACCCTATTCACATATATTTCATTGGCATAGGCGGCATCAGCATGAGTGGATTGGCTGAGATCCTCCTGTCAGAGGGATTCCGTATATCCGGCTCTGACAGAACTCCTTCTTCGCTGACCAGAACCCTAGAAGAGCAGGGCGCTGCCGTGTATTACGGACAGAAGGAAGAAAATGTCACCGACGATATTGATCTGATCGTTTATACCAGTGCCATTAAGCCTGACAATCCGGAACTGGTCGCCGCTTCCAAACTGAATATCCCCACACTGACCAGAGCACAGCTCCTGGGGCAGATGATGAAGAATTACAAGATTCCCATTGCCATCAGCGGAACACACGGCAAGACCACTACCACTTCCATGATCTCACAGATTCTTTTAGAGCAAAATGCCGACCCGACACTGTCCATCGGCGGTATCTACAAACCGATCGGCGGTAATATCCGTGTTGGCGCCTCCGAATATTTTGTTACGGAAGCATGCGAATACACCAACAGTTTCCTGAGCTTTTTCCCTAAGATTGGCATCATCCTCAATATAGAAGAAGACCATCTAGATTTCTTCAAGGATATCCGCGACATACGCAATTCATTCCATAAGTTTGCTGAGCTGCTGCCTGCCGAAGGGACTCTGATCATCAATGGTGATATCGATCATTTTGAGGAGATCACGAACGGACTCGACTGCCAGGTTATCACCTATGGTTCTTCTTCTGCCTTCGACTATCATCCGGCGGACATCACTTATGACACATCGGGATGTCCCTCCTTTTATCTTATGCATCAGGGAGCCAAAGAAGACCTGTTCTCTCTGCGTGTTCATGGAGAGCATAATGTTTATAATGCCCTGGCTGCCATTGCGCTGGCCGATTTGCTGGATATCCCGCGCGACGTCACGGCCCGTGCACTGCTCTCCTACGGCGGTACAGACAGGCGCTTCGAATACAAAGGAATCGTGAACGGCATAACCATTATTGATGATTATGCTCATCATCCTACGGAAATCAGAGCAACTTTACAGGCTGCCCGCAGCTATCCCCACCGTACGACCTGGTGCGTATTCCAGCCTCATACCTATACGAGAACCAAGGCTTTCCTCTCTGATTTTGCGAAGGCTCTATCCCTTTCAGACGAGATCATCCTCGCCGACATTTATGCCGCAAGAGAAAAGGATACGTTAGGCATTAGCTCTCAGACACTCCAGGCAGAAATAGAGAAGCTGGGGCATCGCTGCTACTACTTCCCAACTTTTTCGGAAATAGAAAATTTCCTTTTAGAAAATTGCACAAAGGATGATTTGTTGATAACTATGGGGGCTGGAGATGTCGTAAAAATCGGCGATGACCTGTTACAGAAATAATTATTCACAGTATCCACAGAAAATGCCCGAGATTTTCATCGGCCTTCTGTGGATACCCCCGTGTAAAAAAATCCCTTATTTTAGGGAGCTTCAACACGCCATCCACATTATCCACATTCGGTAAACATCTGTTCTTATTATTTCTTTGTTACTGTTTACCTATTTTATTTTGGGAAACGCTATGCTATAATGCGAAATGTGTTCTCTTGGCACATAACATGCTTCTGGGGTAAAGCAAAGGTGGTGTAGTAATGAGTTGTTTCACTATTTATCAGGATAACTATACTGATTCGACGGTTATATCGAATCGGTTTATCGACGAATATATGCAGGCTGCCAACGATGCGCAGCTCAAGATTTACCTGTATCTTCTCCGTATGATGAGCGCTAATCGTCCTACCAGCATATCCGATATTGCGGATATTTTTAACTATACTGAGAAAGATGTCATGCGTGCTCTGAAATATTGGGAGAAGAACCATCTTCTAACTTTAGACTGCGATGAGCATAAGAATGTGACCGGTATCCACCTGATGGATTTCAGGGCGCCCGCCCCGACAGTATCTACACCTGCCGCGGCGCCGTTAGCCTCTGTTGTATCTATCTCTTCCAAGCTAAATACGATCGACTCCGAAAGTACTGTCCGTCAGGAAGATACAGACTTATCAGTCATCCAGAATCCTGAGATCGACACGGCATCAGAAAATATATATGTGAAGCCCAACTATACCCTGGATGAATTGAAAGCTTTCAAATCTGACGAAGCGACCTCCCGGCTTCTTTTTGTCGCGGAGCAGTACCTGAAAAAAACTCTGAGCGCTAACGAAATCCGGACGATCCTGTTTATTTCGGACAAGCTTGGTTTCTCGGAAGACTTGATTGACTATCTGATTCAATACTGTGTGGACCATGGCAAGAAGGAGCTTAGATACATAGAAAAAGTAGCAATCAGTTGGGCCAAAGAAGGAGTCTCTACTCCCGCACAAGCCGCCACACTATCCGGCAAATATGATAAGTCCGTTTATGAAATCATGAAGGCGCTCGGCAAAAACGGTACTCCGACGAAGGCCGAGATTTCCTACATTACACGTTGGACCAGAGAGTACGGCTTTACCATCGATATTATTTTTACTGCCTGCGAGCGTACTGTTCTGGCCACGGACAAACATCGTTTTGAGTATGCGGACAAGATTTTGAACAGTTGGCACAAAGCCGGTGTCCACTGCAGGAATGATATTCAGATGTTGGATGAACATTATCACAAATCCAGAATCTCCAAACCGGCTGTCAGCAATAAATTTAATCAGTTTAAACAGAACAATTATGACTTTGATGCTTTAGAGCAGGAACTAATCAGTAATTAACGAAATATAAGGAGTTTCATTGTGTCCCTGACAAATGCACAATATGATATGATCCTTCATCAATATGAGATGAAGCAATTAAAAAGCCGCCGTGAAGCAGAGCGCAGACTTGCATACGTTTACGACACAATTCCCCTCTACAGGGAATTGGAGGAACAGGTGGCAGCAGTTTCCGTTGCCCAGGGCAAGAAGCTTCTGTCCGGTGACGAGGAAGCTATGGAGGATCTGCGCGATTCTCTGGCTGAGTTGTCCGGACGTAAGGCTCAACTCCTCGAAGACGCTGGATTTGCGCCCGACTATCTGGAACCTGTCTATGAATGCCCTGACTGCAAGGATACCGGCTACATTGATGGGCAGAAATGCCATTGTTTCCGCCAGGCAATGATTATGCTGCTCTATGAGCAGTCCAATATACGCGAAATGCTTCGCACAGAGAATTTCGATTCTTTATCCTATGAATACTATGAAGGTGAAGATCTGTCCCGTTTCAAAAACGCGGTCCGAACCTGTCGTAACTTTATCAAAAATTTCAATTCTGACTACCATAATCTCTTCTTTTATGGTACAGTGGGTACGGGAAAATCATTTCTTTCCGGCTGTGTTGCCAAAGAATTGATTGAGAGTGGTCACTCTGTAATCTATTTCAGTACAACCGGTCTGTTTGATTTATTGTCTAAGAATTCCTTTGATTATAAGAATAGAGAAGAATTGCGCGAGACCTATGCCGATCTGTACCAATGCGACCTGTTGATTATTGACGATCTGGGTACGGAGCTGACAAATCAGTTTGTGACCTCCCAACTTTTCTCTCTTCTGAATGAGCGCCATATGGGGAAGAAAGCGACCATCATCTCCACCAACCTTTCTTTGGAAGAATTGAGGAACAGGTACTCTGACCGTATCTTTTCCCGTATCACCAGCCACTATGAAATCTGCAAACTGACCGGACAAGATATCCGCATGTACAGAAAACGCCTGATGAACAGAAAGTGAGGGTTCTTTCATGACAAAACGCGAAGAAAAAAGAAATCTTGAAACCATTCCTGTAGGTTCCCTCGGAATTATTCCACTGGAAGGATGCAAACCGTTGGGAAAAGAAGTAGACTATTATCTTGTAAAATGGAGGACTGAACGCGAGAGCGAGCACAAGGATTCCCTCGCTTTCTCCGGATACCAGAGAGATTCCTATATTCTAGACGCGTCAGTACCAAGGTTCGGTTCTGGCGAGGCCAAGGGCATTATCAAGGAATCTGTGCGAGGTTCGGATCTCTATCTCCTAGTAGATGTGGCCAATTACAGTTTGACATATTCTCTTTTCGGCCATGAAAACCATATGTCTCCGGATGACCATTATCAGGATCTGAAACGCATTATTTCCGCCGTAGGCGGCAAGGCAAGACGGATCACAGTGATTATGCCCTATCTCTATGAAAGTCGTCAGCACAAGAGATCGGCAAGAGAATCATTGGACTGCGCCCTTGCCCTTCAGGAAATGGTCAACATGGGCGTGGATAATATTATTACTTTCGACGCCCACGATCCCCGCATTCAGAATGCCATCCCCCTGCATGGCTTCGAGACCGTACAGCCCGCTTACCAGTTTATCAAAGGCCTGTTAAGTCATGTAAAGGATCTTCAGATCGACAGCGACCACATGATGGTGATCAGCCCTGATGAAGGCGGTATGAGTCGAGCTATCTATATCGCCAGTGTACTCGGTCTGGATATGGGTATGTTCTACAAAAGGAGAGATTATACAAGAGTTGTAGACGGACGAAATCCTATTGTGGCGCATGAATTTCTTGGCTCCAGTATAGAAGGCAAGGACATGATCATCATCGACGACATGATCTCCTCCGGTGAGAGCGCACTGGAAGTCGCCTACGCCCTCAAGGAACGCAAAGCCAACCGGATCTTCATGTTTGCTACCTTCGGACTCTTCACAGCATGCCTGGACCGTTTCGATAAAGCTTATGCCGACGATATAATCGACCTCGTCCTGACAACGAATCTGATCTATCAGACGCCGGAGCTGCTAAGCCGCGAGTGGTATGTCAGCTGTAACATGAGCAAATATATCGCCTACATTATCGATACGCTGAACCATGACACTTCCATCAGCGACTTGCTCAATCCAGTGGAAAGGATTCAGTCGGCAGTGGCACGTTACCACGCCGGTGAACCGGTATAAAAAATTTCTTGACATCCCTCTGATTTCCCGTATAATAGAGAGTCGGGTAATTCAGCAGGGATGTTTTATAATGTTCATGCTGAAATCACTGAATATACACGTCAGTTCGAGACCTTCCTGACGTAAAACAAAACTAAAGGAGACAATTGCATATGAAAAAACAATCTTACAGCGAGGCAGTCCCCGTTCGGATTGCTGCGCCCATCTCACTGGTCACTATGGTTCAGGCGGCTATGATCGCCGCTATCTATGTTGTGCTGACATTTATCGCCAGCGCCTTCGGGCTTGCCAACTATGCCGTGCAGGTCCGTTTCTCTGAGGCACTCACTATTCTGCCTTATTTCACCCCCGCCGCTATTCCCGGCTTATTTATCGGCTGTCTGCTCAGCAATGTTCTGACAGGCTGTGCGCTGCCTGACATCATTTTCGGCAGTCTGGCCACACTGATCGGAGCCCTCGGTACTTATGCGCTTCGCAGGTGGAAATGGTGTGCTCCCATCTGCCCGATCATCGCCAACACGATCATTGTTCCTCTAATCTTGATCTACGGCTACGGATTACTGATCGAAGGAATGTCTATTCTACAGTGCTTCGGGTATTACTGTCTGACCGTCGGCGCAGGAGAGATCATTTCCTGCGGCATCCTGGGTATGATCTTGCTGTTGTCCCTGCAGAAATACCGGGGTAAGATATTCAATAGATAATGTACTAAAATATGATGTGCTGTTATAATCTGCCCATCCCGAATCGTCTTCGGCGAGGGGCAGATTTCCTGTGTGATGGCCTCTTTATTGCTATCCCTTGTTCTCCTCCTCGTCATCATCATCTCTTCTCCCCCGAATATACCCTAAAAAAGAATAATACAACGGAATCGTCAAATAAATAACCCAGGTCGGATGCCAGATGCCATGAATCAACCCTATATACAAGTATATTAAAACCACCAGAACCGGATAAGCAAATAAATAAGGATTCCTGCAGCGCACAGCACGAATAAAAGTGCTGATTACCGGAACTGCCAAATAGATCAGCCATCCCGTCCACCAAAGGCCAAAACACGCACCTATAATAATATGAATTACAATGGCAAGAAGCCACAGAGGAAACTCTACATTTCTTCCAAAGTGCCCGAAAAGATGCCCTTCGGCTTCTTCACCATTCACATAAATACCATGTTTGTCAATATGTACCTCGTTATTCTCATCGTGCACATGGATTCCATCCCAGCCGACATGTACTTCATTTCCATCACGTTCCTTCACATGAATACCGTGAAGCCCTATGTGCACTTCATCCTCCTTTTGCCCCGTTCGCCCTGATGTTTCATTTTCCGCTTCATTACGGTATCCGTACTTCGTCTGATTCTCTGATATGTCGCTTCCTATCCTTTCCAACTGCATCGGCATCTGGTCAGAC
>CAYXKS010000044.1:9857-16650 GCA_964465725.1 uncultured Bacteroides sp.
CCGCCATCCGCACTGTCTCTCTCATCCTCCTCATGAATCCTCAACAGTTCATCCAGCGATACATGATATAATTTTGCCAACGCGATCAGGTTGTCTGTATCCGGTGAAGCCTCTGCCCGCTCCCATTTACTGACTGCCTGCCTGCTGATCCCCAGCTTCTCGGCCAACGCCTCCTGAGATAAATGGTTCTCCTTGCGCAATGCTACAAGGCGGTTTGCAATTTCAAGATTCATTAATTCCTCCGTTCTGAAGCGTTCCTGCACACAATCAATGTCATTAAGTCAAGCCAATACACAGCGTCCTTAGAACTACTGTAACAGTTCAGCCTTTGGCTTCACTGTTACGAACTACTACATAATTGTTAGGCGTGTCCGGCTTTACTAACTGACATTAGTACACAATACAATTACAGCGCTTCCATGTAAGTGTAAAGTAATCATATAGAAAAATCCGTACTTTCGCCATAACTTCTGCTTTCCAATCGCGGAAATATCAGTTGCTCGCGCCGTGGAAAACACGCAACTATTGGTTTCCATTCCCGCAAATACACCGTTTTCATAGCTTTACCTTCCGCTATGGCCACTGCACCTGTAAAATGGATATCCCGCAGCAACTCCAGATCGCCGTTTACTGCTCCATGAACCAATCCCGAACCTGCAGTAAATCATCCAGCACAATCACGCTCTTACGCCTCATCTCATCGGTTGGAGGAAGCAGGTCCGGGACCATAATAGGCATCATCCCTGCACTGTAGGACGACCGTATGCCATTATAGGAATCCTCCACCGCATAAGTGTCCTTCGGCCTTACGCCTAGTTTCTCACAGGCCATCAGATAAATATCCGGCTCCGGCTTGCTACGCTTAAGTTGGTCGCCGCCAGTCACGGCCTGAAAGAAATTATATAGCCCTGCCTGTTGTAACTCTTCTGTCACAATCGCAAGCCTCGTGGAAGAAGCAAGTCCTATCGGAATATCATTTGTTTTCAGGCACTCAAGCAGTTCTTTTACGCCTTTCTTCACCGGCAGGCCGTCCTTGTTCATCATCTCATGAAAAAGCACGGAAGTATCTTTTCTGAATGCATCATAAGGGAAATCCGATCCATAATAATTTATCAGGATTTCCCGCGTCCGAACTTCATTCGCCCCGATACAAGGCGGAAACACCTCCTCCATCCCATCTAGCTGATACTCCTGTGCTACCTTCTTCCAACAGCTAAACGCCAATCGCTCACTGTCAAAAATAATCCCATCCATATCAAAAATTACTGCCTTGCCCTTTATCATTTACGTATCCGTACCCTTCCTTATCTCTGACGCACATAAGTAATAAATCTGTTCCCATTCTCACTCAGCCACTCCGTAGAATCATTCATCCCTTTTTTATACAGCGTACCTGTCGTCGGGTCCATTACAACGATATTCAGTTCATTAAAGCCCACAATCAGCACTGCATTGCCGTCCGCCAGCAAGGCAAGCACAGGAATATCTTTATTCACATAATAAAGCACCGAGTCCAGACTGCATCCAGTCAGATCCAACACGGTATCCTCCTGTAGATCTGTTTCCAGAATGGAAAAGACTGTATCTCCTCTTTCGAGCAGCCGCTGTGTATTCCTGGAAATGCCCTCAAACCTCAAAATAGCGTCCAAACAGACTGCCAGAGAGCTCCTTGTCTCAGATATCTCGTCCTCCGTAATAGCCATAATCTGATTCCTAGCACTCCTATTTTCTCTTCTCCAGATATATCTGCCGTCGTCATCCACCACCACGCCTGCAGACGCATAAGCCAGGGCTACGGCTCTGCCGGAATCAGCATAAATACCTTCTATTCCATTTTTGCCATATACATAGTAACGAGGGTCCATCTCCTCCGGTTCCTCCACCGCAACATTATGATTTCCCTCGAAAAGAACCTCTCTCGGCGTTAACAGCTTTAATGCCTTTGCATCAATCTCATTCTTGACGACAATCTGGCTGATGGTCTCATAGGTTTCTGTGACGACTTTGCTGATCGTATTAATTCCTGCTCTCGCCTGTTGTGTACTCATAATCTGGTCGTCCGAAGTCGGCTCATACTCCTGTGTCTCTTCATCCCACACCACTCTGGACAATGTGATCTGATTCTCCTCAATTATGCTGTCGATCACATATACGCCCTCCTTGTGGTAAGTCTTCAGCACATTACCATTTTCACTCTGAATACATACACTATACATCGGAATCGTCATCGACCCGGTATTGTCCTCCACGATATCGCCCTGCCTTGCCAGACCGTAGATCATGTCTTCTTCCATAAAACCGAGAATGGAAATATACTCACCCGCGCCCGCCTCAATACTCGTCTGCGCCTGCGTGTTTAGATTCATCAGCACAAGTCTATCGCCGGCATGTAAGTCATTTCCCTCCTGCCATACAAGCATTTTGTTTGACTCAGACACGCGATACCTGCCTTCCTTGAGTCCCTTAACTATAGTCTGGCAAGTTTCTGTCTCCAGATTAACGGCATATACGCTTTCATTCATCATGAAATAATAAATATTGGATCTGTTTACATAGGATAACCGGCTGATATCATTTTTCAACACTTCATAGGATTTCTGATACGGGATATAGATTTCTTCTTCCACGGTGTTGGTCATACTGTTGTAGTTGTAAATAATCACCCCGACGCATCCCTCATGGCGCCCCCTGTTCATATACCCATATACCATGAAATTGACATTCCCTGTCTCATCCACCGACAGCACTTGTATATCGTGCCTGTCATACATGTCCCTGGCATCTTCCAGGCCCTCTGTGTTTTCGTAGAAACTGAACAGCCTCGCCAGCTTATTATCTGTTACATTGTAACTGTAGAGCTTGTTTGCCACCGCAAATACGAATACATTGCCCCCGTCGCTCTCATAAATCTGCACGTCGTCTCCAACAATCCCGAGCATGATCTTATCATTGATAAAAACATCAGCCTTCTCATCGAATATCTGCTCCATTTCCCGGTCATAATCAAGCAGATACATCCTGTCCGGTGTATAGCGTATGCGATAATATTCGTTAACCCGATAGTGATTAGTCTCCCTGCCGTCTCTCACAGATACCAGGTATTCCAACCGGAAGGAGCCGGTCTGCTCTGTCAGCTCCTGAATCGAGATGTCGGGTTCCGTAACTCTATGCACCGTCAGATCTCCCCATGTTACCTGATTAAAGCTGCTGTGTATCGTTACCTTCTGAAAAGTAGTGTTATCTCCCTCCGAATTCGATTCCAGATATTTGGTCAGCTCCGCAGCCGCTTCCTTATCAAATGTTCTCTCATGAAAATCCATGATATAATCCAGCTTGTCCTGCATGTGCAGAGATTCACTCAATACGATCCGGGTATAATACCTGATCTCTCCGCCTCCCTGAGGCATCACGAGAAATACCAGCATATATTCCGTGTCGTACTCAATCAAATCTTTCAATGTGATATTCAGAAGAATCTCGTCATCTTCCTGTTCGTACTCGGTTACCTCCGTACTCTCCACCAGACGTTCTCCGTCCAGGCTCCTCACTTCAAATGCAATCTGAGAGATGTTCCTCCCATAAGTATTCAGTTTCGCCATGATCTTTCTGTCACTCCCGACAGGCTGCAACGTATCCCTCAGGTAGGCACAGTCCATACTCTCCGCGTATCCATGCAGATTGTTTACCTGATATCCCTCCACTTCCATGGTCATCACCGGAAAAGTCGCGTCGCTCATCTCTGTCGTCATATCGGTATTTCCCTGATTCATGACCCTGCTGATCAATATCAATGCCAGCACAAATATTACGCCGAGCAGACAGCCTTTTATGATTGCTCTTCTCATCCTATTCCTCGTTTCCATTGCACATTAATGCGCTGATGTTTTGACCCACCGCAAAAGACGTTACGGCAATAGCTTCTGCAGAGTTGGGACAATATGCAGAAATTCTGTTGTCCGTCCGACCTTCTGCCTTGTCTCTTCCTGTCTGCGACTGTCGGGAGTCTCTCTTTTCACCGCACGGATTAATAAATTCTTCGGAGTGTGTTCCATGTCAATAAATTCCAGGATATCAGTCTCATATCCCTCACTCTCCAGTAATTCGGCGCGAAGTGCATCCGTGATTAATGCCGAGATCCGTTCCTTGATGAGACCATATTTCAAAATGGAGGCCAACTCCTCGTTTCGTATCTGACGGTTCACTTCATGCTGACAGCAGGGCACAGACAGGATGACGCCAGCCTTCCATTCAACGGCTTTGGCAAGCGCATAGTCCGTGGCCGTATCGCAGGCATGCAGCGTCATCACCATATCTACAGGACCTTGTCCTTCATACTCCGCTATATCTCCCTGTCTGAAATGAAGCGAGCTATATCCGTATTTCTCACTGAGCCGATTGCAGTGGACAATCACATCCTCCTTCAGATCCAGACCCGTAATCTCGACATCATATTTCTTCAACTCATGCAGATAATAATAAACCGCAAAAGTCAAATAGGATTTTCCGCATCCAAAATCAATGATATGCAGCGTTCTCTCCTTTGAGAGTGTTGGCAAAATATCCTGAATAAATTCCAGAAAGCGGTTGATCTGCCTGAATTTATCATAGCGTGCCCGAACGATTCTGCCTTCTTTCGTCTGTACACCCAGATCGACCAGAAACGGGACCGGAATTCCTTCTTCCAGAATATACTTCTTTGTTCTGTTATGAGCCATCCGTATCTGTCCGGTCTCTTCCGGTCCTGTTTCGATATCCTTTGTTCTCTTTCTGTTGATCGTCACTTTGCCCCTTTTACTGACAAGAACAGCGGCCTTACATTCCTTGTGCTCGATCTCGCACTGCCTGAATTCTGAAGTAAGCTGCTCTTCTACGCGGTCGATCGTCTCCTTCGCTTCCCGGTTTTCATGAAACACTTTCGTACCATCATACAATGTCTCCTGAAAAAGAATTGCTCCCTTTACCATGACCGGCCGTATTTTTATCTTAAATGCTTTGTCCTTCTTTCTGGGATTACTGATCGTGATCCGGTACAGCCCGTCATTTACAGTATCCTGAAGAAGCTCTCTGAGCGCCTCCTGCATGTTGCCTCCGCGAATACAGCTACCTCCGATTTATGCTATGGAATCGGATCGGCAGCCTGCAATATTCTTCCTGTAATTTCCTGTTACCCTTTTTACAACCTGTTACTATTGTAATAAGAATACCGTAAAACCTCAACTAAAATTTTAAGATTCCGTTGTTGTTCAAATGGCGTCTTCTGTAAATTTCATAGCATAAGAGTATCTGGACAAAATCTGTAGTTTTATTCCAATCCTCCTCCACAGGCTGCTCTCCTTCTGCATTCCTGATCTTATCTACGATTATCTGAGTAATCCTGTAGATCTGCCATTTATCCGGATACTCATCATAGATCATGCTGCCTTCATAATCAATATGATCCAGTGTCTCCGCAATAAGTTTCTGATATTTCTTTGCCTGCATCGGATACATCTGCTGCAGATATTCCAGATCTCGCGTCACACTGTCTTCCTGCTGATAATACATCGGAAGAGGATATGCCATATAGAATGGTAATATTCTGGACTGATTCATATGATACCAACTCTGTCTTTTTATTTTATCATATGCAAATTTATATTAAACGACATAACAAATTCCCCATGCCGGGCACGCAATGGAAAAGGCGGGAAATCTCCCGCCTCTGTTTCATAATATTATTCATGCGCATTAAATATCGCACGTTCTATAACATATGTTCTTATTTCCGAACAGCCTCTATTCTGGCCACCGCACGCTTCAGGGATAACGCTGCCCGGTCCATATCCGTTCCGGGTGCATGTTCTCTGATTCTTTCTTCCGCACGGGCTTTGGAACTCTCGGCACGTGATACATCAATTTCCGAAGGCCATTCTATGATCTCGGCAAGAATAGTCACCTTATCCTGCAGAACCTCTGTAAATCCTGCATGCAAAGCGGCCTCCAATACCTCACCGTCCCTGGTGATCGTAAGAATGCCCGGCGCGATGATCATTGTCATAGGGATATGGTCTTTATAGATACCTACCTCCCCTTCGACCGTGTTAAACTCCACCATGGAAACTTCTTCTTCATAGAAAACCCTGTCCGGCGTAATAATTTTTAATGTGAAATTTCTATCATCAGCCATACATTACCTGCTCTTTCTATTTAACGCGTGCAAGCACATCATCTATACTTCCTGCATTTAAGAAATAGCTCTCCGGAACATCATCATGCTTACCTTCCAGAATCTCCTTAAAGCTGCGGATCGTCTCGGCAATCGGCACATACTTACCTTCCAGACCGGTAAACTGTCCTGCTACGAAGAACGGCTGCGACAGGAATCTCTGTACCTTTCTGGCACGTGAAACCACCAGTTTATCCTCTTCCGAAAGCTCATCCATACCGAGGATCGCGATAATATCCTGTAATTCCTTATACTTCTGCAGAATCTCCTGCACTCCTCTGGCAACCTCATAGTGCTCCTGTCCGACAATTCTTGGGTCCAGGATTCTGGAAGTGGACTCCAACGGATCAACTGCCGGATAAATACCAAGCTCAACGATCGATCTGGACAATACGGTAGTCGCATCCAGATGGGCGAACGTAGTCGCCGGAGCCGGGTCTGTCAAGTCATCGGCAGGCACATATACAGCCTGTACGGAAGTGATGGAACCGCTCTTGGTGGATGTGATACGCTCCTGAAGAGCGCCCATCTCTGTCTGCAGCGTAGGCTGATAACCTACGGCCGAAGGCATACGTCCAAGAAGCGCCG
>CAYXKS010000045.1:0-14253 GCA_964465725.1 uncultured Bacteroides sp.
AGTAAGCAGTAAGCAGTAAGCAGTAAGCAGTAAGCAGTAAGCAGTAAGCAGTAAGCAGTAAAAAGGAAATATGAATATGAATTGTGAGGTATCAAAGAACAAAATGAAAGATAATTTTGATTTTTACATTACATGCTGTATCCCGATTATTCCATTCTGTCTCTCGGCGCATATGCTTTTGTATTTATCGGAGGGAGTTGAGATGGATATCGGTGGATTCGGCAATGTTTTACTGATGTTGTCATGTATGTTGCTGCTGATCTGTCTGGCTGTTTTCAGATATTCCCTGAAAGCGTATATCAGACAGAAATCGGGACAGTACAGTATTCTTCTTATGCTGGGTATTTCGAACAGGGATTTCTGGAGGAATCTTGCGGCTGAGTATTGTCCGTCATTTCTTTTGGTGACGGTATGCGTGGCATTCTCTGGCAGTATTTTGGGAAATCTGCTGATGATTGCGATGCTGCATGTCATCAGTGCGGAAATATTGCTGTTTTCTGTGAAAATCACTTTGCTTCTTATTCTGTTGTTTGCTGCAGGAATGACCGGAACACTATTGATCTTTATGATTGAGCAGTGGAGAAAGGATCTTGTGAATTACCTGGATAATCTGAATCATGGAAAAGAGCTGCTGCACAGGTTTCGGTTAAGTTATGGAATGAAGATTCTGATGTCTATACTCTGTCTGTTTTGTTCTTTTTATCTGCTGATTGAGTATACGGTGGGGAAAATGATTGTTGCAGCGCTTTTGCATCTGACCGGCGCTTATTTTCTTTTGCAGATTAATGGCAGGTTGATCAGAAAAGTGCTGAAGATACGGAGGGAAAGATATTTTCAGCATTTGCTCATATGGAATGATTTTATTCATGAATATCGGATGAACGGCAATCTGATCTATTCCATTTATACTGCCAATTTTATTATGGTTTTTCTGTTTGGAGGCTTGTTCGCCTCAGATTTTCCAAAGGAGGCTGTTTATACGGTTTTGAAGATGATAATAGCATTGCTCGGTCTTGCCATTATCTTTGAGGAACAGTCGTTTATTCTGTGCAAAATGATTCTGGACTTGCGGAAAGAAAAGGAGAGACATGATATTTTATTTCAGATCGGAATTGGAGAGGAGACATATACCCGGTTGATAGATGGGAAGATAAAAGGAATGGTACTCCTGCCGATGGCGGCGGCTTCTGTTATGGGTGCTGTGTTTTTCCTGTGTGACTATATTTATCAGGCAGATATTACAGCGGTGAGCGGGATATGGAGTGTGACACTGTTGAAATATGTGTGTGCAGTTGTAGTGTTTTGGGGCATCCAATACTGTGGGTATTTGTTTCTTAGCAGGAGGATTCTTCGAAGATATGAAGAGATGTTGTAGAGAACACTTCGAGGATACAGAGGGAAGCTGTAGAGAACACTTCGAGGATACAGAGGGAAGCTTAGAGAATACTTCGAGGATACGGAAGGGAAGCTGTAGAGAACACTTCGAGGATACGGAGGGAAGCTGTAGAGAATACTTCAGGGATATAAGGAGACGCTGTAGGATCATAATTATGAAGGTATAACAAGGTACAACAGGAAAATTTTTAAAGGAAAAGGAGGGTCAAATGGAGTTATTGAACGTATGTGATTTAGAGAAAAGCTATTATACAGAGAATAGCAGAACAATGAAAAGGGAGAAAACCGAAGTGTTAAAAAATATTTCTCTCCGCATTACAGAAAATGAATCTGTGTGCATTATGGGTAGATCGGGGTGCGGCAAGACTACTTTACTCAGGATTTTGGGAGGTTTGCTTGCACCGACGGCTGGAACCGTTTATTATAGGGGAGAAAAGATATCCGATTACAGGCGGGTACGCATGGAGGAGTACCGCAGAACCCAGGTGGGATTTGTGTTTCAGGATTATAAATTGTTGGATCACCTGACGATTATGGATAACATGCTGCTGCCGCTTATGCTGGATCACAGAGAGGTGAAGATGTCCGTACGGAAGGTGGAAGAGATGGCGGAAATGCTTCAGATCAGCGACAGACTGGACTATTATCCACATGAGCTGTCTGGTGGAGAGAAGCAGAGAGCGGCGATCGGACGAGCATTGATGAATGATCCGAAGCTGATACTTGCAGACGAGCCGACGGGAAATCTGGATGAGGTTTCCGGACAGATGGTGATGGAACTGCTTATCAGGCTGCAGAAGGACTTACATAAAACGCTGGTATTGGTGACGCATGATAAAGAGGTCGCTGACTTTTGTGGACGGGTAATCAATATTAAAGCGGGGAGAGTAGTCGAGTGACGATGAGAGAGTGGATAGCCTGAATTAATAAATAATGCCAGTCGCTGTGTACTGGCTTAACTTAATGAAATTGAAGGCTTGAATACAGATTATCTGTGTCAGGGATGGCATGGAAATAAGCAGGGTAACAGAGTTGGGAGAGGAGAACAATATGGACAAAAAAATGGAGATGGCGATGGATGATATCGCATTGATCAAGACCGTAATTGAAAAGACACAGCAGGATTTTTCCAGGATATCGTTCTATTATATCCTGGTTGGAATTCTGAATCTGCTGGTTTGGTTTCTGGAGGAAATCTCATATTTGGTCAGGAATATTATGGGATATGGTTATCCGGCAGTGGCAGCATTTGGTTGGGGCGGGCGTATATTGAGACTGGCCGGGTATGTGTTTTTGTCGGTTTACTTTTGCAGGAAAGTGAGAAAGTCAGGAAACGGAATCAGTGAGGGTATGGTAAAAATATGGGGAATAGTACTGATCTCCTCCAGAATTCTTATGTATCTGTATATCAGTTTGATTCCAGCCGGAAATAATGATAAGATAATTATATTGTATCGGGGCAGGGAACTGATAGAAGTGCTTCCGGTCATATTTGCCCTTCTTATGACGGGAATCCTGACCAAAAGGAATCTGATCACTGTATTTACGGCAGTTTACAGTATTCTTTACTTTATACTGTTTATGAGTATGAAGGAAATACCCTACGGTACCTGGGGCGGTGTAGGAACGCGGGTTTCTGCGAGCAGTGTGTGTATTCGGTATCTGATGAGTTTTGGGATGATTGTGCTTGGAGCTTATCTGCGGTGGAAGAGAAGCGGAAAACAGTTGTATGTCTGATGGATTCAGACACGGGGATGATTATGGAGATAAATACAATACCGGAGGCTTTTCAGACAAAGCTGAGACTGGCAATTTTGTCCGCGATACTGACCGGAGAGAAAAATTTCAGGGAGTTGAAATCGATTACTGAGGCGACGGATGGTAATCTGGGCGCACAGATAAAGAAGCTGGAGGAGGCGGGCTATCTGACGGTTAGGAAAGAATTTGTGAACAGCAAACCTCAGACGACCTGCAGCATGACAGATTTTGGCAGGAAGCAATTTCGGGAATATGTAGAGATGCTGGAAAGGCTCCTTGGACAGGAGGGGGAAAGGTAGAAGAGGTATCTGACAGGATAATAACCGTGTCGGATACCTCTTTTAACTTATAGTTAACGACATTAGAAATTTCGTTATCGGTCTTGCAAAAGCTTCCGTATATGGTTTCTGCAAGAGACGGAGACAGAAATTTCTTATGTTGTTTACTATAACTCATTGTGCCTGATTCAGGCATATTATGCATAGCTTCGGATTAATTCTACACAACTTTGAATTTCTCAATGTAAACCGGGAAAGTATCTGTTCCCCTCATATTCTTGCCGGCAGTAATCGTAACATTTTTGTCAGTGATGAGATATTCTACATCAGCGCCCGACTCAATTACAGTGTCCTGCATCAGGATACAATTCTTTACTTTAGCGCCTTTACCGATTTTAACGCCACGGAAGATAACGCTGTTCTCTACTTCGCCTTCGATCACGCATCCATCGGCTGCCATTACATTCTGTACCTTGGCGCCGTCCGTGTAACGAGTCGGATTATCGCCGCGGATCTTGGTATAGATGGGAGCCGTGGAGAAAAGAGCATCCAAATTATAATCATCCAGCAGCTTCATATTCTCTTCGAAATAACTCTTCATACCGCTGATACGGGCCACATATCCTGTATACTTATAAGCCTGTACATTCAGTTTGCCGAGCTGAGGCATAACCACATCGCGCATGAAGAAAGAGCGTCCCTGCATATATGCGGTATTTATGATGTCAATCAGCAGTTCGCGATCGATGACGAAAATGTTCATGGACATTTTCTGAACTCCGTCTGATTTTGCATTGATATATACTTTCCTGATACGGCCGTCTTCTGTGTCAAAAGTATAATAGAATATTTGGTCGTTGGCCGGATAATTCAAAAGTTCTTCAGGAATTTCCTGCTCGTTATATGCAATCGTCATGTCTGCGCCGCTGTCTATATGTGCTTGAAGCATGGCATTGAAGTCAAAGTTGACCACTACGTTTGTATCTGACATGATCACATATTTTTCCTTCTGATCCTTTAAGAAATCAAGAATACTTGCCAGTGCGCTTGCGCGTCCGACATATGGACCTCCTACCTGCTTCTCTGCAAAGGGAGGGAAAATATGCAGGCCACCATTCTTGCGGACCAGATCCCATTCACGGCCGGAACCTAAATGGTCCATAAGAGAATGGTAATTCTTGTTTACTATAACAGAAATATTGTCAATGCCGGAATGAGTCATACTGGATAAAGCAAAGTCAATAATACGATAACGGCTGGCAAAAGGGATGGAAGCCATCAAACGCACACTGACAAGCTCCGGAATCAGAGCGTCGTAACTGTTGGGGAATATAATACCGACTACACTTGAGTTTGATTTTACCATTGCGTTTCACCACCTTCTACATTATTTCTGACCATGGCGTTAGGTCCAACCACGGCATTATCACCGATCGTAACACCTGAACCGACGGTTGCAACTCCATCTTCATCGCTGGAGGGCATTGCACCGACTATAGCATTCTCGCCAATCGTTACATTTTCAGCTACGATACAATGTCTTACTACAGCTCCGGTTTTGATAGTGGTGCCGCCCATGATAACCGCGTCTTCGACAACGGCTCCGGCGTCTACCTTTACACCGCCGAAAAGAATTGAATGCTTGACAGTACCTTTGATCCGGCATCCGTCAGTGATCATGGCGTTCTCTACTACTGCACCGGGAGTGATCTTGTGTCCCGTCATACCGGTATTGCGGCTGTAGATCTTCCAGTTATCATCAAAAAGGTTGATGCCGCTGTGTTCAGGGTCAAGCACTTCCATGTTGGCTTCCCACAATGAGGAGATTGTTCCTACATCCTTCCAGTATCCGTTGAAGTGGTAAGCGTACATCTGGCGGTGGTCGCGCAGAAGATTGGGAATAATATTGTTACCGAAGTCATTCTCGGAGTTGGGGTCAGCTTCGTCTTCTTCCAGGTATTGTTTCAGGATATCCCAATTGAAAATATAGATACCCATGGAAGCGAGATTGGATTTCGGATTCTTCGGCTTCTCCTGGAATTCTGTGATCTTATCGTTCTCATCAGCTACCATCAGGCCGAAACGGGGAGCTTCCTCCCAGGGAACTTCCATGACAGCAACGCTGAATTCAGCATTCTTAGCCTTGTGGAATTCAAGAAAATCGCTGTAATCCTGTTTGCAGATCTGATCTCCGGAGAGAATGATAACATATTTCGGATCATATCGTTCGATAAAGGAGATATTCTGATAGATTGCGTTTGCTGTGCCTTTATACCAGTCTGAACCATGTGCTTTCTGGTAGGGCGGCAGTACATGCACACCTCCGTGAAGACGGTCCAGATCCCAGGGCTGTCCATTACCTATGTATTCGTTTAATTCCAACGGTTGATACTGGGTCAGGATTCCCACCGTATCAATGCCGGAATTGACGCAGTTTGAAAGCGGAAAGTCGATAATTCGGTATTTGCCGCCAAAAGGAACTGCAGGTTTTGCAAGCTTCTCGGTAAGAGCATACAGGCGTGAACCCTGTCCACCGGCAAGAAGCATTGCAATCATTTCTTTTGCCATATTTCTATTCCTCCTTTTAAACTTAATATAGAAATTATACAACATAATCATGGAAAATAATATAAAAAATAGAAAAAAATCGAAAAAAATTATCTCTTTTTCCTATTGACATTTTTCATGCTTTATGGAAATGGCAAAAATATTGATATTATTTCGAATACCTGAAACATTTGCTTGAATAAATATATGCGTTAATCATATAGCATATGAAATTTTATTTCTTCCGGTTGCCTTAAAATCTTATCAATGATAAAATAAAGACATATTTTACAAAATTATATCGACAAAAAGGAAAATAAAATGAAAGAAGTCAGAATATTAGAGATTAAGCAGGGAGTTTTTTCTGATAACAACAGACAGGCGGAGCTTCTGAGAGAGGAACTTAAGGAGAAGAAGATTTTCCTTCTTAATCTGATGTCATCTCCGGGATCCGGTAAGACTACCACACTCATGAGAACGATTGAGATCCTGAAGGATAGTCTGAAAATAGGCGTTATGGAGGCGGATATCGATTCGGATGTAGATGCCAGGACAATTTCGGAATCCGGAGTCAGAGTGATTCAGCTCCATACAGGGGGAATGTGCCATCTGGATGCGGAGATGACGAGGCAGGGATTGGATGGGTTGAATACGGATGATGTGGAACTGGCGATCCTGGAGAATGTGGGGAATCTGGTCTGTCCGGCTGAGTTTGATACCGGGGCAGTAAAGAATGCCATGATCCTTTCGGTTCCGGAGGGACACGATAAGCCGTTGAAGTACCCGCTGATGTTCTCTGTATGTGATGTGGTGCTTGTAAATAAAATAGATGTTCTGCCATATTTTGATTTTGATATGGAGAAGTGCAGGGAATATGTACATATGCGCAATCCTGATGCAAAAGTTATTCCGATCTGCGCCAGGACGGGAGAAGGGATTGAGGAATGGACAGAGTGGCTCCTTCAGGAAGTCAGGTTGTGGATGGGCAAATAAAAAGACTACGGCAACAGAATATGATATGCAGAAGGGATGGGAGATGGGTATGGAGAGAAAACTGGACAAGGAGAAGTATCCGGATTACGTGTATCCGGAGCACAAACCCGATCACAGTGAACCGACGAGAGAGAGCATTGTGAAGCTGGGTAAGATGGTGACAGATAGGATTCCGCAGAAACTGGGCATTAAGAAAATCACGCGGGATGATCCGGAGTATTGGGGACTTGCCGGTGTGGTGACGGATGAAGAAGCGGAGATAGCGCTTAAGCTTGGGGTGCGCAAGCCGAAGACCCTGCCGGAGATTGTAAGGCTTACGGGGATTCCGGCTGGTGAATTGGAGCCTAAGCTGCAGGAGATGTCCGTCAAGGGGATTCTGGAGTACAACTGGGAGAACCCGCAGCATGAGAAGCAGTATATACTGCCTATGTTTGTGCCCGGTTCGGCGGAGTTCTTCAATATGAACAGCAAGGTGATCGAAGAACATCCTGAGGTTACGCTGTTCTTTGAGCATATGTCGAGATTGCCGTTAGAGCATGTTACGCCCTTTGTGGGAGAGGGTGGAAATGGAATCGGAATGCATGTCATTCCGGTGGAGAAAGCGATCGAGATGGAGAATGAATCCATTGATCTGGAGCATATTTCTTACTGGCTGTCGAAGTATGAGGACAAATATGCTGCGAGTCCTTGTTCCTGCCGGCGTTCCCGGCTGCACCATGATGAGGGATGCGGGGATGATCCGGAGGGCTGGTGCGTAGCAGTGGGAGATATGGCGGATTATGTGGTGGAGACACAGAAGGACGGGCGCTATATCACGAAGGAAGAGGCGCTTGCTATTTTCAGACAGGCGGAGGACAATGGATTTGTTCACCAGATAACGAATATAGACGGAGCCAACAAGATATTTGCCATCTGTAATTGTAATGTTAACGTATGCTATGCGCTGCGCACCTCCCAGTTATTCAATACGCCGAATATGTCTCGCTCCGCGTATATAGCGAGGGTGGATAAGGAGAAATGTGTCGCCTGCGGTAAGTGTGTGGAGTCCTGTCCGGCAGGCGCCGTGAAATTGGGGCAGAAGCTGTGCAGGAAAGACGGAAGTGAGGTTACATATCCGAAGATTCCTCTTCCCCAGGAGCAGAAGTGGGGCGAACATATGTGGAGCCATAATTATCGGGACGTGAACAGGATCAACTGTTACGATACAGGTACCGCGCCCTGTAAGACGGCCTGTCCTGCGCATATCGCCGTGCAGGGTTACCTGAAGCTGGCGAGAGAGGGGCGCTATGAAGAAGCGCTGGCGTTGATCAAGAAGGATAACCCGCTTCCCGCAATCTGCGGGCGCATCTGCAATCGTCGCTGCGAGGATGCGTGCACCCGCGCCACGCTGGATGAGGCGGTGGCCATCGATGAGGTGAAGCGCTTTGTGGCCGAGAGAGATCTGCATGCCGAGACACGCTATATTCCGAAAGCAATTGTGCCGTCCCTGAAAGGCGGCTTTGAGGAGAAGATTGCCATTATCGGCGCAGGTCCCGCGGGACTTTCCTGTGCCTATTACTTGGCGGAGAAAGGATACAAGCCAACTGTCTTTGAGAAGAGTGAGAAGCCGGGCGGTATGTTGACTTACGGCATTCCTTCTTATAAGCTGGAGAAAGATCTGATCGAGGCGGAGATTGATGTCATCAGGGCGATGGGTGTAGAGATTAGGTGCGGCATTGAGGTGGGCAAAGATATCACCATCAAACAACTCCGGGAACAGGGATATAAAGGATTCTATATCGCGATTGGCTGTCAGGGCGGAAGAAAACCGGATATTCCGGGAGAGAATGCGGAAGGCGTCTATACTGCGGTCGATTTCCTGCGGGAAGCAGGGAAGAAGGAAGCGTTTGACTTAGGCGATGAAGTCGTTGTCGTGGGCGGCGGAAATGTTGCCATCGATGCGGCCAGAGTGAGTACCCGGTGCAGTCAGGGCAATGTGTCCATGTTCTGTCTGGAAAGCCGGGACGAGATGCCTGCCAGCCGCGAGGAGATTCTGGAGGCGACGGAAGAGAAGATTGCGGTCAATAACGGATGGGGACCGAAAGAGATTCTGACGGAGAATGGCAGGGCAGTGGGCATGATATTCAAGAAGTGCGTCCGTGTCTTTGATGACAACCATAGATTTGCACCGGTTTATGATGAGGAACAGACGATGACCGTTCCCTGTTCCGCGGTGATTTTCAGCGTAGGTCAGGGAATCGTCTGGGGTGATCTGCTGAAGGATACGAAAGTGGAACTTCGTCCGAACGGCGGTGCGATTGCGGATGGATTGACTTACCAGACTGCCGAGCCGGATATTTTCGTGGGCGGCGATGTTTATACCGGACCGAAATTTGCTATCGACGCCATTGCGGCCGGGCGGGAAGGCGCTGTCTCACTGCATCGTTTCGTGCATGAGCACTGCACGCTGACGATCGGTAGGAACAGAAGAGACTTTATTGAGCTTGATAAGGAGAATATTTTCATTGCAAGCTACGACAATACGGACAGACAGAGGCCGGAGAAGGCAGAGGAAGCACAGATGCGTTCCTTCCGCGATCTGTCTCATACCCTGACGGAAGAACAGGTAAAAGCCGAGACATCGCGCTGTCTTGGCTGTGGGGCATCGGTGGTGGACCCGAACAAGTGCATCGGCTGCGGAATCTGTACTACGAAGTGTGTTTTCGATGCGATAAGCCTTCATCGGGAACTGCCAGGCTGTTCCACGATGGTGAAGTCGGAGGATAAGTTAAAATATGTGCTCCCGAATATGATCAAGCAGTCGATGAAGATTAAGTTTAAGAAGACGTAATGTGAAGAATAATGCGCAAAATGAAAAGAATGCGTGATTAATGCGAATTTAGCCATTCAGACAAATATGAGTATTTAACGTGCTGATTGCACAAAAGAAAATGGTGAAGTATTTAGAATAAATGGCAGGTGAGAGATGAAATGCATGAATTAGGTGTCGTGTTTCACATTATGGACAGTCTGGAGAAAGTGGCGGCCGAGAATGAAGTGGAGGGTATTTCCAAGGTAGTGCTGGAATTGGGAGAGGTGTCAACGGTGATAGAATCCTATCTGCATAACTGTTGGAAATGGGCGGCTAAGAAGCGTGAGCTGTTTTCGGAGGCCGAGCTCGTGGTGGAGTCGCTTCCTGCCGTCACCTACTGTGAGGGATGCGGGCAGACTTATCCTACAGTGGAACATGGGAAGATATGTCCCTATTGTCATAGCCCGGATACATGGCTTTTACAGGGGAATGAGTTCAATATTAAGGAGATAGAAGTGTATTAGGCATTTGTGCTTCAGGATGCGGCTTGTCCGTAAGCGGAGATGGTCTCATTCGTGTACGGGGCAGGCGGAGCGGCTGTGGCGATGGGCGAGTCGATGCCGCAGACGGCCAATCCTGCAGCGCAGGGAATCATCTCCGTCCTTTCCATAGCGGTCAATATTGTTGGTTTTGCAATAATCCTTAGGCGAGCGAAACAGCAGAAGAAGAATCCATATACGAACGAGATCTTTACAGACCAGAAAGATTTTAGGACGACAATGGCGAGAGCAGAATAGATGAATTGAGATTTATTGGACAGTGTGATCCTGTTATCAGGGTTGTGCTGTCCTTTTTCTTTGTTGTCAAATGCGATTTATGCCTGGCCAGGACAGACAGTGCCTGATTGGGGCTTTCTCTGAAATTCTTTCGGATATATATAAACACACCTTTTGCCCTAATTACTAGAGCTGACAAATTATAAAATGGCAGACTTAAATTCAATATCAAAATGTTTTAAGAAGTACCTGCATTTATAAAAAAGAGAGTAAATAATATAAATTCTTATTCCAACTTTATTCCCAACGTGCTATGATTTAAAAAATTGGGAATAAAATTGGGAATAAAAAACCCTTAAATTCAAGAAGAAGGAAAATATTGACAGAAATGAGAGATAATCCCAACATAACGGCAGAAGAACTTCGCAAAATCTTAGGGATTAGTAAAACGGCAGTAGATAACAATATTTCATTTCTGCGTGAAAATGGCTATATTGAAAGAGTAGGATCAAAAAAAGCTGGATATTGGAATGTGTTATAGAGAAAAGGGATAAAAATGTAAAGGAGAACAAACCGATTTATGCCTGGCCAGGACAGACAGCACCTGATTGGGGCTTTCTCTGAAATTCTTTCTGTGATAGAATTTCAGAGGAATTATTGTGGTTGTCTGGTAACGATTCGGTCCGGGACTTTGCACTTGCTGCAAGGCCCGTGAGAATGTGTAAACCAGGACGGGAGGGAATGGAAGCGGATATGTATAAAATACTGATTGTTGAAGACGACAGAACTATCTCAGACCAGATCAGCAAGTATCTGGGGAGATGGGGATATGAAACCGCGTGTGCGGAAGACTTTGAAAATATTTTGTCCCAGTTTATCGCGTTTGATCCTCAGCTTGTCCTGCTGGATATCGGTCTGCCCTTTTATAACGGATATTACTGGTGCGGGGAAATCAGGAAAGTATCCCAGGTTCCCGTGGTATTTGTCTCATCGGCGTCTGACAATATGAATATTGTTATGGCGATGAATATGGGCGGAGATGACTTTATCGTAAAACCCTTTGACCTTGAGGTGCTTTTGGCCAAGGTGCAGGCGATACTGCGAAGGACATACTCTTTTCAGAATCAATCTACGATCATGGAACACAGAAAGGTCATTTTAAATCTGGCGGATATGAGCCTTCTATTTCAGGGCGACAAGCTGGAACTGTCTAAAAATGAGTTTCGCATTCTGCAGCTTCTCTATGAAAATGTGGGGAGAACAGTGAGTCGTGACAGTATCATGAAGAGATTGTGGGATAATGAGTGTTTTGTGGATGACAATACCTTGACGGTGAATATGAACCGGCTTCGGAAGAAGCTGGAGGAAGCAGGGATTCGGGATTTTATATTGACGAAAAAGGGAGTTGGATATCAGTTGAGTGACGGGTAGAAAGAAAAAACGATACAATAGCTTCGCGCATTTTGCTGCATGGGTTTGTTAAGCAGGGATGGAATAAAAATAAGCAGGAAGCAGCAGTTTGGCCGAAGGGTGTATTGCTACGGCAGGGGATAATTTGATGAATAAGAAGGAATTTGGCGAACAGACAGCAAAGTCTTACCTGAAAGAGAAATTAATGACGATACTGGCGTATCTGTTTATTGTGGCAGTATTTTTCATGGTTGCTTTTTTGTACGGATATAAGCAGATTTACAGAAATATGCTGTATGCTGTGGCGCTTACCCTGTTTTTTGGATTTATATTCCTGGCACTGGATTATATAGGTTACTATAAGAGATGCCGCGTTCTGTCGCTTGCAATACGGAGGGGAGAAGAGAGAATGAAGGAACTGCCTGAGCCGAGAAGCTGGCAGGAAGTATTGTATCAGACTTTGCTGGCAGACTCGGAACAGGAGAAGAGAAAGCTGCTCACGGAATATGATGAGAAGAGAAAAGATATGGCCGATTACTATACCATGTGGACGCACCAGATCAAGACACCCATTGCGGCTATGCGCTTATTATTGCAGGATGATAATATCTTGCAGAATGACAATACCAGGAGCGAGCAGAGTGACTACAGGCGCCAGGCCAAGCTGGAGGAATTGTTTAAGATCGAGCAATATGCGGAAATGGCGCTTTATTTTGCCAGACTGGACAGTCTTTCCTCGGACCTTCTTTTCAGAAAATGCGATATCCAGGAACTTGTGAAGCAGGCTGTTAAGAAGTATTCGGTCTTGTTTCTGCACAGCGGATTGTCTTTTCGGATGGAGGAGATGGAGATTAAGGCGGTGACGGATGAAAAGTGGTTGTCCTTTGTGATTGAGCAGATCTTTTCCAATGCGCTCAAGTATACACAGAAAGGCGGCATCGCGATTTACGGTGCGGATGCGGAAGGAAATATGGTAAAGGGAGAGGCGTCCTGTCTTGTAATAGAAGATACGGGAATCGGCATTCGGGAGAGCGATTTACCGAGAATCTTTGAGAGGGGATTCACCGGATACAACGGGAGGATGGATAGGAAGTCGACAGGAATAGGGTTGTATCTGTGCCATCAGATCATGAGAAGAATGTCTCACACGATCAGAGTGGAGTCGGCCCCGGGGAAGGGGACGAAGGTTATTCTTGGATTCCTGCAGGAGGTTTGAGCGGGCAGTGCTTAACAGTTCCTTATGCCGGGAACAATATAATTGTCAGTGGATGTGACAAAAATGTAAGATTACAGGGAAGAAATGTAAGCCGTATGCATGGCAGCACATTTCTTCTTTTTATATAATGGTTTTGTACATGGGAAGAATCAGCGTAAAAACAAAACCTGAAAAGAACAAATCAGGATTGGATGATTCCGTAACAGGAAAGCCGAAAGCAGGATTGTTACTACGAAAAACATAGAAGACAGAAGGAGGTTAGAAATATCATGTCATTGCTGGAAGTAAAAAATGTCAGAAAAGTATATACAACAAGGCTGGGTGCGGTCAAAGTACAGGCGCTTTGCGATGTGAATTTTTCCGTGGAGGAGGGGGAATATGTGGCAATTATGGGCGAATCGGGTTCCGGAAAGACGACGCTGTTAAATATACTTGCATCGTTGGATAAGGCTACAAGCGGACAGGTCCGGCTGAATGGAAAGGATTTGTCAGAGATCAAACACAGAGAAATATGCGCGTTTCGAAGGGAACATCTGGGTTTTGTATTTCAGGATTTCAATTTATTGGATACATTATCCCTGAAAGACAATATTTATCTTCCGCTGGTGCTTGCCGGGGCGGATTACAGGGAGATGGAGAATAAACTGAAGCCGCTTGCGGAAAAGCTCGAAATCTCGGCAATACTCGAAAAGTATCCTTACGAGGTCTCCGGCGGACAGAGACAGCGTGCGGCAGTGTGTCGTGCACTGATTACCGGGCCGGATATTGTTCTGGCGGATGAGCCTACCGGGGCGTTGGATTCCAAGGCGTCAGGCAAGCTCCTGAAATTGTTTGGAGAGATAAACCGGGAAGGACAGACGATCCTGATGGTGACACACAGCATTCAGGCGGCCAGTCATGCGGGGCGGGTGCTTTTTATCAAGGACGGCTGTGTATTTCATCAGATTTACAAGGGAAACCAGAGTAATGATGTAATGTATAAGATGATATCTGATGCGTTGACGGTGCTTCAGACGGAGACGGAAAGAGAATGAAAGAAAGGCAGGAATGGAGGATTTATATGAGTAAAACAGGGGAACTGTCCACAAA
>CAYXKS010000045.1:14353-16453 GCA_964465725.1 uncultured Bacteroides sp.
AAGAAAGGCAGGAATGGAGGATTTATATGAGTAAAACAGGGGAACTGTCCACAAACAGAGTGCGGGAAAACAGGTTCGGCGGAGGAGATATGTCCATCAGTAAAGGCCGGTCTTCGGTGAAAAGGATTCTGCCCGTCATGGCGTGGAACGGCATTATCAGGAACGGAAACGTTTATTTTCCTTATCTGGCGGCAGGGATTTTCTCGGTCTTCACTTACTTTGTGTATGTGTCGATTCTGAAGAATGATATCATCAAGCTGCTGCCGAGAAGCAGTTATGCGTGGATGATGCTGCGAATCGGGAAAAGTCTGCTTGTATTTATTTTGACGCTCTTTCTGATTTATGCCAACAGCTTTCTGCTGAAAAGGCGCCAGAAGGAATTTGGATTGTATCATATTCTGGGATTGGAGAAGAAACATATCGGCAGTATGATGTTTTTCGAGACTATACTGCTCTGCGCCGGAGCGCTGGCGGGAGGAGTCATTTTCGGTATGGTGCTTTCGAAGCTGCTTTTTATGATGCTGCTTCGCATGTGTAATCTGCCGGTGGATGTCAGCTTTGTTTTTTATCCGGATGCATTCTGGGAGACGGGAGCTTACTTTTTGTGTATTTACACAATCAATTTTGTGGAGGGGCTTGTACAGATCGGTAAGGCGAAGCCGATCGAGCTGATGAGTGGAAGCCGGAAAGGGGAGAAGGAACCAAAGTTTCTGTGGTTTTATGCACTGGCGGGCGTTGCTGCACTGGGATTCGGTTACTATTGTTCCATTACCTCGAAAATCGACAGTATGATATTTATGAATTTCTTTCTGGCGGTTTTTTGGGTTGTCATAGGAACGTATCTTTTGTTTACATCCGGTAGTATTGCGTTCCTTAAGTGGATGAAATCCAGAAAGTCTGTTTATTACAGGCCGGGGAATTTTATTACGATTTCGGGGATGCTATACCGTATGAAAAAGAGTGCGGCGGGACTTTCCAATATCTGTATTTTCTCTACTATGGTGATCATTACGCTGATTTGTACGATTACGCTTTCTGCGGGGATGAACAGTCTGGTACATTTTGTATTTCCATATGATATGACGGTGCAATATCGGGAGGAGAAGATAGTGCCGGAGGAAATTGCTTCGGAGATAGAGAACCTGGAGAACAAATATGGACTTAAGGCTGAAAGGGTGGATATTTATGACAAGATAGCTTTGGAGGTCAGGAAAGAAGGGAACCGTTTCGTAATGCGGCAGAACGTTGAGCCTGGTTCGGCCGGCATAGACTACTATGCGGATGATTATATTCTGGGGATTATGGTGCAGGATGATTTTAATGCCGTAGAAGACGAGGAAGTCAGTCTGGCAGAGGATGAGGTGCTGATCTATTTCAGCGGTGAAGACTATGGTTATGAAACCGTTGACTTCTTTGGAAAAGAATTTCGCGTGCAAAAGGAGATTGACAACTTCTTTCCGGACCCGAAGGCGGAGGAAAATACATTTAATGGGCGTTACCTTATGGTAGTCAGGGACGGGCAGGTTCAGGATATGTGTGTGCGGACATGGGCCGAGGTAAATGGTGTGGAAGATATGGATGCCTTTTTGAACAGTGGAACACAATATGTCCAGATACTTTTGGAGGGCGCGGATGAGGCGAAGGAAGATTTCTTAAATGAATTCGGAGAGTGGTGCCAAAGCCGTCCGGGTTTCTCGAGGCTGCAAAACGGAGCGGAAGGCAGGCGCAATGATGAGACGATGTACGGCGCGCTGCTGTTCCTTGGTGTGGTATTTGGGTTGATTTTCTTTATGTGCCTGATCCTGATTATGTATTACAAGCAGATTACGGAGGGGTATGAGGACAGGAATAATTTTGATATCATGCAGAAGGTTGGAATGAGCGATGCGGAAATCAAAGGGACGGTACACAGACAGATCCTGATGGTATTCGGGCTGCCGTTAGCCGGGGCGGTTTGTCATACTGCTGCGGGGATGGTTATGGTAAAAGGGCTGCTGGCGGTGATATCCTTTTTCAGGCTGGATATTTTGTTTTGGAGCACGGCTTTCGTGGTTGTTTTGTTTGTGGTGGTATATGGGGTTAGTTATATGGCGACTGCGA
>CAYXKS010000046.1:0-12032 GCA_964465725.1 uncultured Bacteroides sp.
TATTCAAAATGAAATTGTGGGAGAACGTTTCAATCGCTTTACGGATATGGTGGATCTGGATCGTCTGGCGGCACAAGAGTATTCTCCCGAAGTGATCGTTGCCATTTCTGAGAGTCTTGCCGGCATGCAGCAGAGCAATCCCGCTTTGCCGCTTACCATGGACATGGCGCAGGAGATCCTGGCTCAGTCACGCACCGGGGCGGTGGGGATTCCCCGGCTTATTCAGGTTGTCATGAGAAGCAAGGATTCTTGCAGCGTGAATGATCCTGCGGCTGTTGGGCAAACGGTTTGGGGAGAAGAGGAAGACTTTATGCGGGAGGGAAAGGTCAATGTATGATATAGAAGCCAGACATATTATTGAGGCGCTGCGCTCCGGGATTCCGTCCCGTGCAGTGGGGCAGTACTTTTCGGAGGCACGGCCTAAAGTCATCAGGGAGATATCCGACCGGCTGGATATGGTATGTGAGCAGGGAAAATCAAACGGAATGATTATCAGTGGAAAATACGGGGAGGGGAAGACTCATCTGCTGAATACTGTGTTTAATTTGGCACATTCCAATAACATGGTGGTTTCTTATCTGTCGCTCAGCAAAGAGACGCCTGTGGATAAATTGTATCTCGTTTATCAGAAACTGATTCAGAATACTTATTTGCCGAAAAGGCAGCAGCCCGGATTCATGCATGAGCTGGAGAAGATTTCTGCAAACAGTCCCGTTGCCAATGAGATGCTTCTGTATGCAGCCAAGCAGTTGGAAACAGATAAATTGTATTATCTGTTCCGATCTTATCTGAACACGGAGGATTCGGATGAGAAATTCCTTCTGCAGGCAGATTTGGAGGGAGATTTTATTGCGAATGCTCCTCTGAAGAAGATTTACAAGCGTATTTTTAATCAGCCTGTAAAATATAATGTAAATTTCACGAAGACGAAACATTGCAGTGATTATTTTGCATTCATGAGTCATCTGTTTATACAGATGGGATATCATGGGTGGGTGGTTCTGATTGATGAGACGGAGTTAATGGGTCGTCTGAGTAAGAAGGCCCGTCTGAATGCATATCGCAATATGGCGAATTTTCTGCTTCCAGACAGATGCCCGGAAGCAACGTTTAGTATTTTTGCACTCAGTGCTTCCTATGCGGAAGATGTGATCGAGGCGAAGCATGAGTATGAAAATCTTGCGTTGATCTATCCGGAAGAGCAGGAACCTGCCCGGACAGTTTTGGATCTTCTTTCGAGGGCGCCGCAGCTTCTGCCCCTGACAAGAGATGAGATTCATGAGATTCTGTATAAGATACAGGATTTCCATGGAAGGGCCTATGAATGGACGCCAAATCTTTCCATTGATTCATTGGCCGAGGCGACGCAGTCGGGCGGTTATCTGCTTCGGACGAAGATTCGTGCTGCCATTGAGTTCCTGGATCAGCTCTACCAGTATGGTAAGGCCGGGAAGACTACGATCAATGAACTGGGAGAGGAAGTCTATACGGAGGATGTACCGGCGATTGGGGAGTAGATAGAACAGGATATTGCCTGAATGGCAATATCCTGTTGGGTTCAAATGGATAAAAGCCGTGCTTCTACGGTTCGGAATTCTTCTGGTAAATCTTTTTCTTCTGTCACATCCAGCATAGGTTCTTTGTCGATATCAAAGTGTGTTCTGCGCGCGGCGGAAGAACGGGGGCCGTCCACACCGGCTCTCATGTGGTAAAAGTTCCACACCAGCCCATTTTCATCGGTCAGGTAAGAATTGTGACCGGTTCCGTATTCGCCCTCCACGGAAGCTGAGGACATCAGTGGATAATTATTCTTGCACCAATTTTCTGGGTTGAGGATATCGGTGCCCATGATGGGCTTTAGCAGGCCCACGGTGTAGGTCGCATCCACGGCTGCTGCAGCATAGGTGACCATCAACTGGCCGTCTCGCTCCAGCGCATAGGGTCCTTCCACTACATAGGTATGATTGTTCTCCCATCCGTACTCCGGTTTAGCAATACATACAGGATCGGTGGTCAGTTTCCATGGCTCTTTCTCGTCAATCTGCGCCAGATATAACCATGCTCCCTGGTCCACAGGCAGGAATTGTCGTTGAGACCACATGGCGTAAGTTTTTCCCTCGTAAGAAAAGGTAGTCATATCCAGTGAGATCACTTTTCCCTCTTCGCATAGCGGCGAGCCGTCTTTCTTGACAACCATAATGGGGGCTGACCAATCTTCTTTGCGGATTGGGTCGCCGCCTTCCCGAAGTACCCGCACACGAGATTCCTCGTGATAGAATTCTCCGGAAGTAGCTGCATGAAATACATAGAGCTGTCCGTCCACTTCATGAAATTCAGGTGCCCACAGGAGGCCGCCAATATTAGGATAAGTATTGGAGTCGAGGAAAAGTACTTCTTTTGCTGTTGAGATTCCTTCCAGAGTATCGGCACAGCGCATGTAGAGCGTATGGTTATCATCCGCGTCGTTGGTGGCGATAAAATAGTACTTTCCGTTCCGGTACATGCAGACCGGATCCGCTCGATATTCCGCAAAAGGCGTCGGAAAATGTTCCTGGTGTACTTTGCCGCGAACCGTGCAAGGATTGCTGCCTGTCGGTTCTTCCCAGTCGATCTTGCGCGTGACCGTTGTTCCATCGCTGTACAGAGCGACGGCTTTTACATCCGCAAGATTTTCTATAGAGGAGAATGGACCTTCTTCGGACAGTGTCATGCCGATACAGACAGGAACCAGCAATTTTTTTAAAAGATAGTCGCCGGTTTCGTCCGGAACGGAAATCGTGTTGCAGGGTACGACTCCTTTGATTGGTTCCAGTTCGTCTTCCGTGAAATTTGGCGCCGGGATGGTGGGCTCGATGGCTTCTTTTACAGAATCGTTTTCTATTTGCAGGCATTCCTTCGGATTATTCTGTGAACTTGTCTGAATAGTACCCAGACCTTCCAGCCATTGTCCGGTCTTTGTTTTCCAGCAGATTCGGTATGCATTTTTTTCAGAGTCATATGTGCAGCGAATCTCGGTGATTACTCCGGATTTTTGCAGTCGGCATAATCCTTTTTCTTCATAATGGACCAGATCTTTACTGGTGAAAAAGAGCACGCAGCCCTGGCTTTCGGGGTCAGGCAAGCCATTAGCGTCTGTGCGAATGGCTAAGATTCCATAACCGTTATGATCTTGTTGTGCATCACGGCAACCATTATTATTTTTAACAACGTTTTGGCTGTCATTCTTCCGGTCGTCTCTGCCCAGACGGAAAATCCATGGTTTCTGTAAACTTCTGGCATCTAATGTACCGTCGTACGGGTTCTGCAGAGCCTTGGCATACAGGATTCCTTCATTGTGATGAAAAGGATGAAATTTTCCATCGGATTCCCGATAGGCAAGATGCATGCTGTATGCCATTCGATTGCCGTAAATGATGTCTTCTTCGGGCATTCTCGTATAACTTAATAACTCCATATCAGATTACTCCTTTGTTCAGATACAAACAGGAGACAGACTTCGCTGTCTCCCGTTTGCTGTGTAAAATTATTCTTGTCTATTGTACAGCTTTTCTCGCATCGATAACGGGCTGATATTTTTCCGTATCAAATGCAACCAGATCATTCCATCCGAAACCGTCCAGCTGGGAACACATATCATCCCAAATAGCATCAAATGCGGCCTCATCTGTAGCAAAGATTGCTTTCCAGGAGGAATCGCACACGATTGTCTTGCACTGACTGCGGATCAGTCCAATGTCTGTGGTATCGATGGCGAGACTGATATTAACGCTGGGTACAGGACTCATCATGCCATTTTCTTCGAGATATTTTACTTCGTTCTCTGCACCGAATTTTTCACGCCATTCTTTGTTTGTCTTTGTATTATTTTTTTCAAGATAAGATGCCCAGAGATCAGGGACATAGCTTTCGCCGGTAACAGGGTTCGTATCATAGCCCTGGACAATCCACTGGTTTACTTGGTTGTTTCCGTCTGTCCAGTTTCCGCCGCCCTGGTCTTCCGGTATCATGATCTCGGAAGTAAAACGGTTATAGCCGTCTTCTGTCAGTGTATAAGTACCGTCGTCGTTTACTGTATAGATGATGCCCTCGGAACCGGCATGTTGAACCGTACATCCTTCCGGGGATGCCAGCCAGTCAAAGAATTCCATGATACGTGCCTTTGTCTCTTCATCTACCTGGGCGCCGATACCGAACACACGGCCGCTGCCATAATAGTAGTCAGAAGTCTGGAATACCGTCATGTCAGCAATCGGCATACCCATATAGTTAGCGCCCTTTTCGCCGAGTTCAGGAGAGTTGGTAAATCCCTGCATCCAGTTATTCCATACCAGATAAGTCCTCTTCTGCTTCATCTTATCGTTGGCTGAAGTCCAGTCCTGTGTAGCGGAATCGGGGTCAACGATTCCCATCTGGTTTGCATCGAAGAAGAAATGGAGCATCTTATAGTAAGCGCCATCCTTATCGGTCAGCGGAGTGATGGAATGATCAGAACCAATGAGAACAGAACCATTTACTTCCTGTCCATACCATTTTGTCAACTGGTTGACGTTCTCAATAGAGGTGCCATCCCAATCTTTCCACAGAGTCATACCATATGCCTTGTCGCCTGCTTCGTTGGTGGGATGCGCTTCCTGCATATCCGCCAGAACCTGAAGCAAGTCGTCGAGAGTGTTCAAATCAGGTTTGCCAAGCTCGGAATAGAAATCCCACGGAATTCTGGGCATGGAACCAACAGTATCCTCCATGTATGCAGTAGGGCCGTTGGTATTCATCTCGGTCGGGATTGCCCATACTCCATCACCGATATCGGAATTGAATTTCTCGATCTGCTCCCAGTAACGCATCAGGTTCGGGTAGCTCTTGATCTCCGCGCTCATGTCGGCGATCAGGCCTACGTCGATACATTCCAGCATATCTGCATTGTCTAACAGGACAATATCGCCCAAATTCCCGGAAGCTGTTCTTGTCTGATACAGTGCCTCCCCATCGCCGGATACCTGTGGTGCAATAATATTGAGGACAATATTAAATTTGTCTTTCAGGATCTTGCCATACCATCCACTCTGAAGTCCCTGGTAATTAGCTGCCACATCATAAACCTCGAGGGTGAGTTCCTCGTCATGGGAAACTGTAGGTGCCTGCGTTACTTCTGCAGAAGAATCATCTCCGCCGGCAGCCTCGCTGTCATCCGATGTTGTAGATTCGTCTGTTCCCGCCGTCTCATCTGTCGGCGCTGTTGTTTCTGCCGGCTGGTCGTTTCCGCATCCGCTCAGAACCATGGAAGTCGTCAATACGATCGCAAGCAGTGTTGATACAATACGCTTTTTCATTACTTACCTCCTTAAAAAATTGATTTGTGTTACTCTTTATAACAAACGGAAAATTTCCGTTTATTATCTTATCCATTGTGCCGTCTCAGAAGCAGAGCACCGTTAGCCTTTGACTGCCCCGACCATAATACCTTTTACGAAATATTTCTGGAAGAAAGGATATACGCACATGATTGGAAGCACTACGATGATCGTGATCGTCATACGAATGCTGGTAGCTGTCTGGGTCGTCGCGGCTGCTGCAGCCAGAGAACTTGAACTGCTGGTATTAGCCAAAGCCGACAGAGAACTAGCCTGGTTCAGATACTGGTACAATACAAACTGAAGAGGATATAGTTTCGTATCCGTGACAAGCAGCAGAGTGTCCTGAAAGGCGTTCCACTGGTTTACCGCCGCAAAAATAGCGACCGTTGCCATAATCGGCTTGATAACCGGTATCATTACCTTAAAGAAGATTGTCAGGATGCCTGCACCGTCAATTTCTGCCGCTTCCTGTAATTCCTTTGGGATAGATTCTACAAATGTTTTTGTCAGGACAATATGAAAAGGCGATACGATCATAGGGAGAACGTAGCCCCAGAAATTGTTTGTCAGATGCATGTTCTTCATAACCAGGAACCACGGAATGATACCGGCATTAAAGTACATCGTGGCAATCACAAGCCTGTACCACAGCTTTCTGTGCCACATCTTATCCTGAGAAAACATGAATCCCAGGAATGCTGAGGAACTTACAGTCCCGAAGGTACCCAGAACAGTACGCATCAACGAAATTTTAGCAGCCTGGAAAAGACCGTCGATCCCGAGGGCACTGCTGTAATTCTTGAAGTGTATTCCACGCGGCCAGAACAGGATCACGCCCCTGGAACTCAAATCATTTGCACTGATTGTATTGATAAACATGTAATAAAACGGATAAAGGCACAGAAGCGCACAAATTCCAAAAACTATGTAACATACCACGCTGACCATTTGGTCTCCGAAGCTTTCGTGTCTTTTCTTTAAAGCAATCTCTCTACTCATGGAATCCTCCTTCTCTTGTCATTACAGGAAACTTTCGCCGCGTGTCATCTTGGAAAATGCATTGGCGCCGATCAAAAGAACCACGCTGACAACGCTTTTCAACATACTCAGGGCAACCGATACAGAATAACTTCCGCTTCCCATTGCCAGATTGTAGACATACAGATCCAATACCTGAATATAGTCTTTGTTGAATGCGTTCTGGAAGACATAATACTGTTCCATGCCGTTCGAGAGGAAATTACCGATATTCATCATCAACAGAACGAAGAAGGTCGGAAGCAGGCTCGGTATTGTGATGTACCGGATCATCTGCATTCTCGTAGCACCGTCTACCTTGGCCGCCTGGAACAATTCATCATCAATACTGGATATTGCTGCGATATACATAATTGCTGCCCATCCAAGATTCTTCCAGGTAAGCCACAGCCACTGTGTCAGCCAGACGTGGCTGGAAGACTGCAGAAGCAGAACCGGTTCCTTGATGAGTCCAAGATTCATCAGAAGCGTATTCATCATGCCGGTACTGCTGAACAAGCTGAATGCCAGGGAGTAAACCAATACCCAACTGATAAAATTAGGCAGTGTCGTAACTGTCTGGACAAATTTCCGAAACGGCATGCACCTGATTTCATTCAGGAAAACGGCAAACAGCATAGGCAGCCAGGAGGTGCCCAGCGTGATACCGCTCATGGCAAAGGTATTCTTCAATACCTGAAGCAGCTGAGAGATCTTCACCGGGTTTTCCACCAGGGATTTAAACCATTTCAATCCTACAAATTCCGCCTCCGAAAATGGCTTCGGCGGCCTGTAATCATAGAATGCGTACAGCCATCCGTACAGCGGATAGTAGGAAAACAGAAGTACCAGGACCAAGAATGGCAGTACATAAAGAAATAGCTTAAAAGAGTACCATTTCTTCTTATCAATTTTACTTAACATCATTATCCACCCTCTCTCTTTGATAGTTTAACGTTTAACTACTTATATACAAACAATACAACTGTTTCTCTCTCTTGTCAATCAATTTTTATGCGAATATCACTATAATTTTGCGTTTTTTTTTTTTTTTTGTGGAAAATGCCATATTTAATTTACTTACAAATACTGAATATATTCAGAAATGAATATGAATATCGTTAAACCATAGATAGCGCAAAGGAGAAGGAAAAATAGAATATGGAGAAACAGATGTTTGTTGAACAAAAAAAGAACAGCGCTGGGAAAGCGCTGTTCTCTGGCGAAGCTATTGCTTGTGACAACCTGTCAGGATAATCTGGGTCTTAACTCGCTGCAGTGACGGATCTAAATCTTCCTGTGCGGACAGAGCGAAATCAGGCTGGCCGTTTTTTCTGAAATGGACTCGTCGGATGCCGTCGCACCTTACATTCTGATCCAAGGCGGTTTCCGCGTGATAGGCAATCATCAGATTTCCTTCTTCGTTGGTATAGAAAGAATTATGGCCGGGCCCGTATTCACCGGCTACCGAATAGAAGGAAAGTACCGGTGAGCACCTTTTAATCCAGGAGGATACGTTCAGCAAATCGTCCTCTTCCCGCGCGGTCAGGAGTCCCAGAACGTAGGTATAACTGTTTGCTGATCCTCCCGAGTAGGTGAGGTAGACAGTTCCGTCTTTGATAAAAGAATGAGGTCCTTCGTTGTTGATTGTTCCGGCTACGTTCTCCCAGCCAAGAAGCGGCCTGGAAAGCAGTACAGGGTCGCTTGACAGTTTCCATGGCTCTTTTTCATCGACGGTAGCGATATAAAGCATCGAACCGCTGTCCAGGGCGGTTCCGATATGTTTCCGATAGGACCAAATGACGTAGGAGCTTCTGCTTGTCTTTAAATATGTCATGTCCAGCGTAATGCCATCCTGTGTCAGAAAGCTCCCGTCTGCCCGCACTACCCGGACCGGGTCTTCCCAACTGTCTGCGTCTATAATGGATTTGCCTTTCCGCAATTTCATCATATGGCATTGCGGTCCCCATACCGACCCGCTTACTGCGAATAAAATATAGAGTTCACCGCCTATTACGTGAAATTCCGGCGCCCAGAAAGTTTGTATCAGTTCCCGTCTTTCATCCTGGGCAAGGATAAGATGCTCCACTGTATTTTCAAGAAACAGTTCTTCTACATGGTCTGCTTCCCGTGCATATAGACCGATATCGTTGGTATTGTCGTTGGTGGAAATGTAATACCATTTTCCCTCCCAGGGGAAGACCACTGGATCACCGTACCCTACGGCGACAGGAAAAGGAAAATGCTGATTCATGACAGTGCCTTCCGCTTCATAAGTGCCGTTTGCTGCGAAATCAATTCCGGATTTGTCCCATCGGACGCTCTTCCAGTGGCAGGAACCGTCAGAGTAGACGACTTTGGCTCTGAGACGGTCCAGTTCCTCCTCGGAAGAAATTGTAACGGTCTCCGGAACAGTAACCTCCGTATTGTAAACAGGATTCCAATATTCAATCGCCTTTTCCAGAATATTTTGCTCCAGAAAGATGCTGTCCTGTGCCGCCGCCCAGCCGCTCTTTACCGGATCAACCAGTCCTTGACTGTCAAAAGTGATGAAATCATTGGTTTTCCATAGCAAGACCTTTTCCCGACTGTCAAGGTCCTCTGTTCCATCCTCCAGGGTTCTGACCGCCGCAATACCGTAACTCTTGTCCTCCATAATAAAGATCCTTGGGTTTTTTAGAGATTTCGTAAAGAGGGTGTCATTCTCACGAATCTGTGCTTCTGCAAAAAGGATTCCGTAATTCTTATTCCACGGACGGAAATCCTCCTCCCCCACGCGGGATGCTATGTGGATGCTGTAAGCTAATCCTGCCGGATAGTTCGCGCTGTCCGGCTTTCGTGTGTATACTTTTAACTCCATTTTCGCCTCCTGGTTTTCTGATTTTATTACATGATTTCAGAGAGTATTTATTTATTGGATTCTGAACATAACAATGCTGCACGGAGGAATAACAAGAGACAGTCCTCTTTCTTCCAATTTAAAATCCGTGAATTCATTTTCTGAGACAGTTTCCGGCTGATCAAAGGTGTTGTGAGCATTCATGGAGCCGCACACAATAGAACCTACAGCGGAGACCGGTTTTTTCTCTGTAAGCAGAATTTCTATGTTCTGCGATTCCCGCAGAGAGGAATTAGCGAGTGTTATTGTGATGACACCGTTGTGATCAACGGAAGCCGATTCCTGCACGGCGCTATTACTTTCGGCATCTGTTTCCTGACAACTTTCAAGCAGTTCAGCTCCCTGATGATGCCTGTACATGTGAAATACATGGTAGGTAGGAGTCAGCAGCATGCGTTTTCCCTCCGTCAGAACAACAGACTGCAATACATTTACAACTTGTGCGATACAGGCCATCTTTACACGGTCACAGTGTTTATTAAAGATATTCAGGGTTACGCCCGCTACCATTGCGTCCCGCATAGTATTTTGCTGATAAAGAAAACCAGGATTTGTACCGACTTCCACGTCATGCCAGCATCCCCACTCGTCGATGATCATTCCTATCTTCTTTTCCGGATCATACTGGTCCATGATCGCTCCATGCCTCTTGATCAACTCATCCATCCCCAAGGCCCGCTTTAAACTGGCGTTCCATTCCTCTTCACTGAAATCCGCAGCGCTTCCTTTGTGCTCTCCCTTCTCTGTCCCTACATAATAGTGTATGGAAAGCCCGTCCATAAATCCGTGCGCATCTGCCGGCATCGGTTGCCGGAAACATTCGTGAAGCACGGTGTCTGTCCATGCATAGTCCGTAGAATCCGCACCGCCGCAGATTTTGAAAATCGGTTGTTCCTTCTGATAATTTCTCACATAAGTCTGATATCTTCGGTACAAATGTGCGTAATAATCCGGGGTCATATTGCCGCCGCATCCCCAGTTTTCATTGCCGACGCCGAAATAATCCAGTTTCCACGCTTGTTCACGGCCGTTCTCGCGCCGGAGTTCAGCCATAGGAGAGACACCGTCGAAAGTCATATATTCTACCCATTCGCTCATTTCCTGTACCGTGCCGCTCCCGACATTGCCGCATACATAAGTCTTGCAGCCCAATTGTCTGCAGAGCTCGAAATATTCATGGGTACCGAAGCTGTTATCCTCCGTTGTACCGCCCCAGTGCGTATTGACCATTTTCTTTCTTTTTTCCTTAGGGCCGATGCCATCCTTCCAGTGGTATTCGTCCGCAAAACATCCCCCGGGCCAGCGCAATACCGGAATGTTGATGTCTTTCAGAGCCTTCACCACATCGCTTCTCATTCCGTTTTCGTTTGGAATCTCTGATTCTTCCCCTACGTACAAGCCGTCATAGATACATCTGCCCAAATGCTCACTGAAGTGCCCGTAAATTTCAGGGGCGATGGTCCCTTTTTTCTGGTTCTCATTAATGTAAATTTTCATAGCATTTATATCCTCTCTGTTATTTAACGTTTTACCAATGAAATAATTATATATATTTACCGTTTTCTTGTCAATCAAGGTTTATTTTTTAACAATTGCTTAATTGCATTTCTTAAATCTCATGTACAGACTCGCGCTCTATGAAAGTGCAGGGAATTAAAGTTTTTCCGGATATAAGGACGGGTTGGGATTTGCTGTCTTCGCACTCGATCTGCTCAATCAGCATCTTGCCGGATACATGTCCGATTTCTATGAGCGGAAGTGCCATTGTAGTCAATCCCGGAATAAAAAAATTTGCAATCTCTTGATCGTCGAATCCCGCCACAGCTAAATCTATTCCTGCTCGTTTGCCGTTTTCATCCAGGAGACGATAAAGTCCACCGGCCATTCTGTCCGACATGCAGAAAATCGCCGTGACTTCTGTCGCCAGAAGTTCCTTCGCCGCCGTATAGGCGCTTTTTTCTTCCCATGCGGCATAGCGGATCCATTCCGGATTATATAATATCTGATTCTCAAACAGTGCTTTCTGGTATCCTAAGAGTCTCTGCTGCGTGTGGATATTATCCTCTCTTCCGCCGATGACGCCAATTTTGCGATGGCCTTTAGAAATAAGGTGCTTTACAATTTCGTATGCGGCCCCCTGATCATCGATTCCGACGGACGGTATTTTCGGATTGCTGTCAAAAGCATAGGCAACTACAGCCGGTCTGGAAAAATCTTCCGGGAAGCAGTGGATTACCCTGGCATGCCCGGCGATATATATGATGCCGTCTACCATAATCGAAGTTAATTCCCTGATGGCCGGTTCCAGAATAGCATGATAATCTGCTTCGTTATTGTACCAGGAATCGCTCCACCTGGCGTAGAGACGGAGATTCTTGACGATAGAACGATAGCCTTTATCCTCGCAATAACTCATGATACCCTCTATAATCCCGGGTGTCGTGAACTGTGAAATATCTTCGGCGATGATACCGATTATCTTTGTTTTCTGGTTCCGTAATCCCTGCGCAATGTAATTGGGGCGGTAGCCCAGTCTGTTAACGGTGTCTAGTACCCTTGTTTTTGTTTCTTCGCTGACCTTGGGTTTGCCATTTAGAATGTTCGATACGGTTGTCGGTGAAACGCTGCATTCCCGGGCGATTTCTTTTAAAGTAACCATTCTTAATTTTCTCCAATATTTCATTCTCTACCATTAGAATATAACAGTTCTTAGAATATAATGCAATTACATACTCAAACTTCCCATAAGCTTCAGCGGTGCA
>CAYXKS010000046.1:12132-13761 GCA_964465725.1 uncultured Bacteroides sp.
CATACCTGCGGATTATTTCTGCATCAGGTAAAGAGCAGTCCGTGGAAAGGAGGATGATGTATTCACTCCGGTTGTTACGGTTGCGCACGAACACAAGCTTTACGGGTATACGTTCTGTTTTTGTCCTTACCAGGACAGAACCAAGGATATCCCCGGGGGCATTCATCCGCGCAAAGTACGCCGCAAGGCTGTCAAGGTTGTAAAGCCCCCGTTAAAATGGTACATCTGCCTGTTGTTCTTAAGCATGCCGATGACATCAAGCCCGCAGCCAAGTATCCTTTTGATGAACGGCTCATTGGTGAACCATGTGTCCATAAGGATGTACTGCGCAGGAACGCCGGCGGCAAGCGCTTCCCGTATCATTGCGATGGCGGCATCCGGCTTATGCATGGTTGCGGATACCCTTGCTCTGTAGCCATTTGTACGCCTGTCAATCTTAGGGTTGATTTCCGTGAAGCGCTTTTCCTGCTTTGTGGATGAAAGCATGTTGAAGGCAACGGGGATAAAACTGAAGCCGTCCGTCCACCCGAGTGTAAGCAGGTTGAACCCCCTGACACTTTTGCCGATGACATGGTCAAATACAAATGCCAGCAGTTCTACGGCTTTACTGCGTCCCCTGCCTATGACCGAATCGTCAAGGACTAATGCTTTGAAGCGGCTGCGTTTGGTTAGTGTGTCGAAAAATACCGTCACCTTTGCGGCGAGCTGCGTTAGGAAGCGTTTCCAGTTGTAATGCTCGTTGCCGGGGAAACGGTGGTATGTGCTCTTTGAACAGGCGATATCCTGCTTCTTGGAGCCAAGATACCGATACAGGTTACATCCCTGAAAGGCCATCAGCAGGAGGAACTGGAATATTTCAAACGCAGTGCGTTTCTCGTTGGAGGATTCACCTTTCAGCTTACGGCTGTCCTTGCGGATACCGCAGCGGAAAAACAGCCCGCTTATATCAAGTTCCTTGATAGCGGCAATAAAACTCGTATTAAGTTCATTGCAGGGGTTTTCTTTTGCTCTGTTATGCTGTATCATAAGATCAGGCACTCCTTTCGGTGTGATTTTGATTTTTGCTGATCTTATTATACCAAAGGCAAGTGCCTTTTTGTTGTCAATATACCATTTTTATGGTTAAATTTCGCAGTATTTATAAGAATTTCCATCGGAAATCCTTATGGGAAGTTTGAGTCATTTAGCAACAACCCCTCAGCAAGCTGACGGGGCATCCAACTTGCAGTGCAGCAGAGCTGTGGGGTATATGACCCTCGCGGCAATCGCCAATATGTCCAAACCAACCTCGGTTGGTTTTAAGCAGCCACCTGGCTCATTACTCGCGGGAATTAAGCCAGTACACAGCATCTTTTTCCCATAAAAAACACTCCTTAATTATATTGCAGCTACCCTTGATCTAAACAACATAATTAAGAAGTGTCTTAAAATATTCCCTTACCATATTCGTTCCATCAGGAATTCATCTCATTCGCAGGCAATTTTCTCTCTTCTCGCCAGCTCCAGGCAGCCCATGATGCCCTGGTTGTCATGCAGGCTTGCAGGCACGATATAGTGTTCCATATCCGCCAGTTCTTCCGTCTGAATATAACCTCCCAGCATCTGCGTTACTTTCTCCCTGATCAGCGG
>CAYXKS010000046.1:13861-16218 GCA_964465725.1 uncultured Bacteroides sp.
CTTCCGTCTGAATATAACCTCCCAGCATCTGCGTTACTTTCTCCCTGATCAGCGGGAAAAGCTGCTCCTGATGCATAACGCCGCCGCCTAAAATAATCATCTCCGGTGACAGTGTCAGAATATATCCGACAAGGGCCTGTGCAATGTAATCCGCTTCCAACTCCCATACTTCTGCCTTATCTGCAAGCTCTATCGCCTTCTTACCCCAGCGCTCCTCAATAGCCGGTCCTGCTGCCAAACCCTCCAGACAGGTTTTATGATAAGGGCACTTTCCTTCGTAATTATCATCACTTCTCTTCCGGATCAAGACATGCCCGGCCTCCGGGTGAAGCATACCGTGCAGAAGCTTACCGTCTATGTAAATGCCACCGCCTACGCCCGTTCCGATCGTAAGATATATAACGCAATGTTTCCCCTTGGCCTGTCCAAAAGTCACTTCTCCGAGAGCGGAACCGTTTACATCTGTATCAAAGCCTACCGGGCACCCAAGAGCATTCTTGAAATCACCTACAATATCATAATTCCTCCATGCCAGTTTGGGAGTAGTAGTAATATGTCCGTATTCGGGTGATTCTCTGTCCAGCTCAATAGGACCAAAACATCCTATCCCCAACGCTTCTATATTCCTCTCTTTAAAATAATCAATCAGCTTCGGCATTGTGATATCCGGCGTTTGTGTCGGAATGGAAACCTGTTCAAATATCTCTCCCGCCTCGTTTCCTATAGCACATACCATTTTTGTCCCGCCTGCTTCCAGTGCTCCAAGTCTCATAGTCTTCCCCTTTTCTGCGCTATCCCTTGCGCTTGTTATATTATATTGTCTCTATGCTACCATAATATAAGCATTCTTCCTATATATTTTCACTTTTTTTAAACTTATTTTTTAGCACTTATCTTCAGGCATTTATTCTTATCCACCGCAATAATTGATCCAGTTTATTTTTTGTTAATAAATCCTTTATATTTCTATAATTGATTGTTTGTTATAGTTATTGTATAACATATATAAACAGTAAACAAACTATCAAATATGAATCGGATTTCTCAATTCGGTCATACTGATAGCATAGCATATAATAAGAAGAGGAGTGATTTTTATGTTAAGACCAGCATTATTTAACAACCGTAACTACAGACCTGCATTTTTTGATGATTCTTTCGATCAAATGTTTGACAGCGCTTTCAAGAACTTCTGGGGGAATAATGAACTGGCAACCTTCGATGCGTTCAAGACCGATGTAATCGACCAGGGAGACAGCTACCTGCTGCAGGCAGAACTGCCCGGCTTCGACAAGTCTGATATCAACATCGACCTGAAAGATAATCTTCTTACAATTTCTGCTTCCCACAAGGAAGAGAAGAATGAAGATGACACGAACAAATATATCCGCCGTGAGCGTTACTACAGCTCTTACTCCAGAAGCTTCCGCGTGAATGATGTGGAACCCGGTGATATTGATGCTTCCTACAACAACGGTATCCTGGAAGTAAAATTCCCTAAGAAAGAAATTGCTGCGAAGGAAGAAGTCAGAAAGATTGAAGTAAAGTAAATCTCAAATCCCTCTGCCATGTTTCAGGGCAGAGGGAAAAATTTTTTATCCGGCAAAATCAACAAAAGTAATCACCTGCTCATCCTCAGGCTGCGTCTCTCCGCGTAGTTCGTATGCCCAGACCATCCTGGCCTGCCTGCGAATCTCATCAAATCCCCACCTCTTCCTGCTCCTCGCCACACAATTTGGATCATTGACCATAAACCCGTCCTCGTCATATCCATATATCACGATAAAATGTCCCGCCGCCGTAAAATCTCCTGCACCCATCGCACAGATCAGGATGCGTCCCCTTCCCAGGGCTTCCCGCCATGTGTATTCTGACATCTCAGGCTCAGTCACCCTGATACCGTACAGGCCGGGAACATCTTTCATCAAAGCCCATGCTGTCCCTGTTCCCTCCACATAATACCCATTGGCCATAGCGTAATCCGCAATCTTATCGGGAGTGAGCGTCTCATTACCTGTCAGATAATACAGGACCATCGACATACACGTCGGACCACATCCGGACAGACCGATATTGCTGTCTTTTCCATAAGAAACATATCCCCATCTCGGGTCCCACTGTAAAAATAATGGAAATTCCTCTTTCTTCTCTGATTCTGTTAACCCTCCTACAGCAGCCTTATTACCGTTCATATATCCCGATACAAATTCAGCCATCTCCGGATTGTTGGCCAAAGCTGTCAACATATTTTCCGGATAAAGCGAGCTATCCTGGCTTATTTTGGCAATAACAGGGTTCGTCTGCCCCAGCTCTTTTAGCCGCTTAACAGCCTCTTCGCGCGTGCGTTTTATAGGTTT
>CAYXKS010000047.1:0-16154 GCA_964465725.1 uncultured Bacteroides sp.
TCAGACATCAAAACAACTTCCGCCCACAAACTCCCTGCACAGTGAATTATTTGGCAACTCTTCGCTGCTGACACCGAGGAAATACTCCAGGAACTTCAGCAGTCTCTTCGCTTCATGATATTCCGGTTCTCCTCTTTTAATATTAAATAACAGTGGTTCTGCATATTGTTTGATAACCGCCAGCTCATAAATCATGGCAGAGTTGAACATGGCATCCGCATCCTCCTGGAACGGGAATATGTATTTCTCCTCCCCACGTCTGACAGAAGGCCACATGGCAATGGTCCTGTCGGCTGACGTGCCTCTCGTTCTGGCGTCCCTGACCATACGTCGAAGCAGACGGCCGTCTGTGGTCGGTATTCTGTTATGTTCATCAACGTTCAGGCAGGTGAGCGCACTGATATAGATCTTATATTTGCTCTCCGCGGGCAGTGAGTAGGACATCTTCTCATTGAGTCCGTGAATACCCTCGATTACCAGAATGTCCTCCGGCCCCAGCGTCGTGATCTTACCGCGATACTCTCTCTTGCCGGTCTTGAAGTTAAAGGTGGGCAGTTCCACACTCTCTCCCTTAAGAAGCTTACTCATATCCTGATTGAACTGCTCCACATCCAGCGCCTCCAGACATTCATAGTCCGGCTTGCCCTCATCGTCAAGCGGCGTCTGGTCATGATTCAGATAGTAGTTGTCCAGTCCAATCGGGTGCGGCTTCAATCCATAGGTGCGCAGCTGAATGGACAGCCTGTGTGAGAAGGTCGTCTTACCGGAAGAGGACGGCCCAGCGATCATGACGAATTTCACGCCTTCCCGCCTCGCGATATCTCTTGCAATCTCGCTGATTCTGCGCTCCTGCAGCGCCTCCTGCACCAGAATCATATCTGCAATATTGCCCTGACAGATCTGGTTGTTTAAGTCTCCCACCGTATCGATTCCCATCTCCCTGCTCCACTCGCTCGTCATCATCAACGTCTGGAACAGCTTCTTCTTCGGCACAAATTCAGGCAGCTTCTCAGGTTCTTCCTTCTCCGGGAGAAGCAGTATCATTCCCTCCTCATAGGGGAACAGATCGAAATATTTGACATATCCTGTGCTGGGCAGCATATAACCATAATAATAATCATAATAATCGCCCATACAGTACACATTGATATTGGAACTTCTGCGGTACCGGAAAAGAGAAACCTTATCCTTCATACCCAGTTCCCTGAAAAGCGCCACCGCTTCCTCAGCCGGATACGCTTTCTTGGTGACAAGCAGATCCAGATCCGCCAACTCGCCCATGCGATTCTTCACCTTCTCTATGGTCTGTGCATCCATCTTAAAGCCATTCCGGAAAGCGCAGTAATAACCCGGCCCAATGGTAAATTCCACTTTCGTGTTGACAGCCATCTCCATGCCCGCCACGTCCTTGATGGCCTTCATCATCAGCATGATCGCGGAGCGCACGTAAGTCTTGTGACCGATATCGCTCTCATAGGTAATGAACTTCAGCTCGCAGTCGTGGCTGACTCGTTTCATCAGCTCCTGTATCTTACCATCGATCTCCACAAGCGCGATCTGGCTGGTACACTCGTTCTGATACTGTTCGGCAATCAGTTCATACTGGACGCCGTCTTCGTAGAATCTCTCTTTTCCGTTAATCTTGATCGTAACCATAAGGCACCTCCCAATCTGTAGAATACATTAATTTCCAGTACCCATAATCTTCTGTGCTATCCTGCATCCTTCCCGAAGATTCTCTACTTCCGTATATCGCCGCTTCCTTCTGCCACTATATATTCCCTGCTTCTTAAGCTGTTCCAGGATCTCTCCATAAATCCTCTCTTCCCGCATCAGCCAGGCTTTCAACGTAGCATCTCCCCGCAGAAGCAAGTAAGCCCCGTAGCGGTCAAACAGTTTACATAACTCATCTTTTTCTATCTTGCCACTTCCCAACAACTCTATGGCTTTTGATAAGTTCAAAATATCCATGTTATCCGTACTATCCAAAATATCTATATACTCCCAAATCCACGGCAAATCCGCCATCTCCTCCTGTATCACAGCATCCATTGCTATTTTTTCACGGAATGCCGAACCTCGCCCTGACCTGTCTATGTTCTTTGTCACCGCCCGCATCATCGGATAGAACTTCCCGTCTTCCTCGACCATTTTTTCATCCGTGATGCGATATCCCTGTTCCCGCAGCCATGCTCGGAACTGCTCTACTTCCGACTGCGGCTGCAAAATCAGTTCCCGGAAAGACTCCGTCTTCGCCTTCTCATCCCCCAGAATCCGCATCATCAGACTGCCGCCCATTCCGGCACAGATCAGGCTGTCCGCCTCGCCGACTGCATATTTATGTAAACCATCCGATAGTCTTGTCTCAATCAAAGCCCCCAGGCCGCGCTCTGACACATGCTTCCTCGCCGCACCAAGCGGTCCCTCCCTGACATCCATCGCCAGCACATGCGGGCTGATCTCCTGCTCGACCAGATAAATCGACACAAATCCATGGTCACAGCCCACATCGCAGACTCGGCTTCCCTGAGTGACCATCGATACTACCATCCGCAGCCTTCCGGATAACGCTACAGGTCTCATCAGTCCAGATAATCCTTTAACTTGCGGCTTCTGCTGGGATGACGCAGCTTGCGAAGTGCCTTGGCCTCGATCTGGCGGATACGCTCACGGGTCACATTGAATTCCTTGCCCACTTCCTCCAAGGTCCTGGCGCGTCCATCGTCTAAGCCGAAACGAAGCCGGAGCACCTTCTGTTCCCTCTCTGTCAGTGTTCCCAGCACCTCCATCAACTGCTCCTTCAACAGAGTAAACGCCGCCGCATCAGCCGGAACAGGCACATTGTCATCCTGAATGAAATCGCCCAGATGACTGTCTTCCTCCTCGCCGATCGGCGTCTCAAGGGACACAGGCTCCTGAGAAATCTTCAGGATCTCGCGCACGCGCTCCACCGGCATATTCATCTGCTCGGCGATCTCCTCCGGCGTAGGTTCCCTTCCCAGTTCCTGCAAAAGCTGCCTGCTCACGCGGATCAGTTTGTTGATTGTCTCTACCATGTGCACAGGAATACGAATCGTCCTCGCCTGATCCGCGATCGCTCTTGTGATCGCCTGCCGAATCCACCAGGTTGCATAGGTGGAGAATTTATATCCTTTACGGTAGTCAAATTTCTCCACGGCTTTGATTAACCCCAAGTTTCCCTCCTGAATCAGATCCAGAAAAAGCATTCCACGACCCACATATCTCTTCGCAATGCTGACAACAAGGCGCAAATTGGCTTCCGCCAGCCTCTTCTTCGCATCCTGGTCGCCCATCTCCATCTTCTTGGCCAGCTCGATCTCTTCCTCCGCATTAAGGAGCGGCACCTTACCGATCTCCTTTAAGTACATTCTTACCGGATCTTCAATGCTGATGCCATCCGGGACGGACAGATCGAGATTCTCCACATCTACCTCGTCTTCCTCACTTAAGATAATTTCCTCATCATCCACATCGTCGTCAGAAATTCGAAGCACATCTACATTATTCTGTTCCAATGTCTCCAGAATCTTGTCAAACTGATCCTCCTCCAGCGCAATTCCCTGAAAGAAATCGTTGATTTCCTGATATTCCAGGACATTCTTTTTCTTCTTGGCAACCGCCAGGAGCTCCTTGAGGCGCTCTTCAAACTTTGCCTGTACATTTTCGTCCATTATGTGGCCCATCCTTCCTATGTTTCCAGTTAGGAACTGTGACAGTTCCTTATTGCAGTTCATTATCTGCAAACCTCAGCTTCCATATTATTATTTCAATTATACCTTGTCGGCATTTAATATAAGCGCTCACTGTTCATCGCCACGTTTTGACATCTGCGAATAGCTTGCCCGTATTACAGGGAAATATGCGTTTTGCTAAGTTCTTCCAGTGCTTTTTTGCCGGAAATCACCTGATTTAAGGCATTCATATCGCTTCCCATCCTGCCTGAATAATACTCAAAGCTATTCTTCTTCACGGCGTAGATAATGTCGTGAAAAGCTTTCTCCCGCTCCTTGGGTGTCGTGATCTCCTCCATCTGTGTGTTGAAGATCTCCGCCACAATCCGCTGTTCCTGCTCGTCCTCAAAGGCGCTAATAATCGCCGCCGGCTGATAGACGCCCTTCTCCAAATCCTCAAACAACCGACCCGCCACCTCCCGGTAAAGAGTTTCCGTGAAATCCTCCGGTGTAATATAGGGCTTGATCTTCGGATACAGCTTCGGCTCCTCCGTAATCCAGGTAAGAAGCATCCGCTGACATCTCTTCGCGCTCTCTTCGGGCGTATTCTTGCGGGAAACCGTGCTCTTAGGACGCAGCACTGGCTGCACCAGTCCCGTCTTCGCCGCATAGCCGCTCACAAGCTTACGCAGGTTATCGAACCCGATATGGTATTTCTGCGCCACCGCCTCGATATAATTCTCCCGCTCTACCTCTTCTTCGAAACTACACAGCTTCTTCGCAATCTCCCTGTGGAAATCCGTCCTGGATTCCGGATCGTCCATATGATAATTTTTCTCCAGCACACCAAGCTCAAAGAAAAAGCTGTTCTGTGCCTGATCGATCCTCTCCTGAAAAGCCTCCGCTCCCAGATTCTTCATAAATTCATCGGGGTCTTTGTATGGTTTCATATCAATAACCTTCCCACGCAGCCCCGACTCCTTCAGGATGCCGATCGCACGCATGGCCGCATTGACTCCGGCGCCATCGCTGTCGTAGGCGAGCAGCACATCCTCTGTATAACGCCTCAGCAGACTGGCTTGTCCCGTCGTGAAGGAAGTCCCCAGAGAGGCCACCGCCTGTGTGAACCCTGCCTGATGCATGGCGATCACATCCATGTACCCCTCACACAGGATGATATTCCCCTTGCGGGAAGTCCTGGCGAAATTCAGCCCATACAGATTACGGCTCTTATCGAAGATCATGGTCTCCGGGGAATTCAGATACTTTGGCTTGGCGTCTCCCATCACACGTCCTCCAAAACCGATCACACGATGATTCCCGTCCTGGATCGGAAACATGACCCGGTTCCAGAACTTATCATGAATTCCCCGCCTCTCATCGAAAGCAATCAGGCCGGACTCGTTCAGAAGCTCGTCCGAATATCCCTTGGACTTAAGATATGCCGTCAAATCAGAGCTCGCACCGTCAGCATACCCCAAACCAAACTTCTTCATAGTCTCCCCGGACAACTGCCGACCTGCCAGATATTGATACCCGACCTTCCCTCTGGGATTCCTCAACATATAATAGTAGTATTTCGCCGCCTCTTTATTAATCTCAAGAAGCTTCGCGCGCCTGCTCTCCTTCTGCCTAGCCTCCTCATTGTACTCCATCTCCGGCAGATTGATTCCCGCCCGATCGGCCAGCATCTTCACCGCTTCCTGAAAAGTGGCGTTCTCATATTCCATCAGAAATGTAATCACGTTGCCGCCCGCCCCGCATCCGAAACAATAGAAAATCTGCTTGGACGGCGATACCGAAAAGGAAGGAGATTTTTCATTATGAAAAGGACACAGCCCAAAAAAGTTGCTCCCTTTCTTCTGCATACGGACATAGCCCGAAATCACATCGACGATATCACTTTTTGTTCTGACTTCTTCAATCAATTCTTCCGGATAAAACATTCTGTCCCGCCTCCCGGCTATCCGTGCCACGTCTTGGGAATATAGATCTCCTGATACTGCGCTATGGCGAATCTGTCTGTCATAGACCCGATATAATCGCACACAACCTTCTCAAGTGGTTCTCCCTCTTCCATAAGCCTGTAAAGATATTTCGGCAGCTTCTCCGTATGGTTCATGTAATATTCATACAGAGTAACCACTAGCCCCTCCGCCTTGTTCTCCTGTCCCTTGGCAACCGGATTGCGGTAGACATTGCGGAACATAAATTCACGCATCGTCCGCATAGTATTCTCCGCTTCCTTGGACATACAAATATCATTCTTTTCTCTGCTGTTAGTCACAATATTATGTATAAAATAATCCAACCGCTGTGTACAACTGTGCCCTGCGATAGAGCTGACTTCGTCAGGCACATCCTCCTCCTTCATGATACCGCCCCGGATGGCGTCATCCGTATCATGATGAATATAGGCTATCTTGTCTGCCAGCCTGACGATCCTGCCCTCCAACGTGGCGGGCATGGAAGCTGTCTGATGATTCAATATCCCGTCCCGCACTTCCATAGTCAGATTGATCCCCTGTCCATCCTTCTCCAACAAGTCCACGGTACGTACACTCTGTTCATTATGCCTGAATCCATAGGGACAGGCTCTGTCAAGCGCCCTCTCTCCGGCATGTCCGAAAGGCGTATGCCCCAGGTCATGCCCCAGCGCAATGGCTTCTACCAGATCTTCATTGAGTTTAAGCGCCTTGGCAATCGTCCTGGCCGTCTGGCTGACCTCCAGCGTATGGGTCAGTCTCGTCCTGTAATGGTCACCCTCCGGCGTTAGAAACACCTGCGTCTTATCCTTCAGGCGGCGAAAAGACTTACTATGTATGATCCTGTCCCTGTCTCTCTGGAAAACTGGCCGGATATCGCACTGTTCTTCCGGCTTAAGTCTTCCCTTGGAATCCATGCTGAGCATGGCATAAGGACTTAAGTACTCTTTCTCCCATAATTCCAGACTTTCCCGTATATTCATGATGTGCCTTTCCCGCTGATCGACTCCTGCGCAGCCACAAACCCAAACTTATCCGCTGTCTTTCTACTCTTATTATTCTAGGTCAATTCCAAAAATCCTTTTTTTATATGAATATTTATCCAGGCATTTTACCTGCAAATATCATAGATAAACTCCGCATTCTTATCCATCGCCTCATATGCAGTCTTAAACGGCGACATCTGAAAGACGTGCCACATTCCCGGGAACTCATCCATCCTGACAGACACATTCGCTTTCAGAAGTTTCCGGTAAAGCATCACCGAATCATCCAGAAGAATCTCATTCTCCCCCACCTGGATATAAGTGGGCGGAAAGCCTTCATATTCGCCAAACAGCGGTGAAATGTAAGGATTATTCAGCTTCTCCTGCGCCGCATAATTCTGGATCATCTCTGCCAGGTATCCGGCATTCAGCACCGGATCAATCTCTGCCTTTGTCACATGAGATCTTCCCGAAGAAGTCAGATCCGTCCAGGGAGACATCAGAATCAGTCCCCGTGGCAACAGTCTCTTCTCTTTCTTGAGCTTTAAAGCAAGCGTCAGAGCCAAATTACCGCCCGCAGAATCTCCCGCCAGGATCACGTCTCTGGCGCCGTATCCCAACAGCATCAGGTAATTCCACACCTTCATGGCGTCCTCCGTAGCCGCCGGATAGGGATGCTCCGGCGCCAGACGGTAATCAAAACTCAGTACGTCCATAGACGTAGACATCGCCAATTTGCTCGTCAATGTCCTAGCATACACTCTGCTTCCCGTAGAGTACCCTCCTCCGTGACAGTAAAGGATCACATACTTTTTCATATGGGCACGGTTTACATAAACCCACTCTCCCTGTAGAATCTCTCCCTCTGTCGGGTGATCCCGAATACTCACGTCCTCAATCAGCACATCCTTACTACTGCCCAGCAATACCCCAAAATGATTCTGTGACTGACGATGCTTCTCAATGTCCGTATTTTCCACCACTCCATGCACCCGCTTAATCAAATGCATCAGATTCGCGTTTCTCTTGTCCACGATCGCCATAAAGCTACTTCCTCCTTCATTTACTCAAACCTATGGATTCTATCCCACACACTCTTACTATTCACGGCCTAGCCGCTCATAGTAACATGATGCACACAAAATGCTCCGGAGTCGCATTTTGGCGCTGCTACCCTCGGGTTTTCTGTGACTTTCGCTTTGCTGCACTCACAAAAAACCCTCGCGGAATACTAATCGTGAATAGTAACCACACACTATATTTTCAGTAAATATAAATATTCTAACATAAAACTTCACATCTATGGTATGATACTTTAGAAGAACCTTTTCACAAAAACCCAACGGGAGGATTTCATCATCATGGCAGACGAACGCCAGCACGCGAAATCGCAGATACCAAAGCAGCCCGGCAAACCCGGCAGGAACAAGAAAGACGTCTGGTATAAGCTAGATCTATCTGCCATCGTCTACCCGACGCTGCAGAGGCGCGACTTTTCGTCCGTCTACCGCCTTTCCGTCGTGCTGAAGGATGAGATAAATCCTGCTCTTTTGCAAAAGGCTCTAGACCAGACTCTGCCCAGATTTCCCACCTACAAAGTGGCCATCCGAAAGGGCCTGTTCTGGCGTTATCTGGAACCCAACAACAGATCCGGCCCCTATGTCATGGAAGATATCAAAAATCCCTGTATGCCTATGCCTTTTAAGAGTAACAGTCGTTATCTCATTAGAGTATATTATTGCGGACGGCGTATTTCCCTGGAAGCTCATCACTGCCTCGGCGACGGCACAGGCGGCATGTGCCTACTACAGACATTGACCGCCTCCTATCTCGGACTACTTGGCCACCCCGTACAGCCGGAGGGATTCGTACTTGATATCGCCTCCGAGCCTGATCCCGAGGAGCTGGAGGATGCCTATATGCGTTATGCCAACGCGCAGGTATGTCCTCCCCGCCCTGCCGAGAAAACTTACCGTGTCCGCGGCACGAAGGAGCCTTTCTATACACTGAATATCATAGACGGCATTCTGTCCGTCCGGGAAGTCATGGCCGTTGCCAAAAAATACGATGCGAGCATCACGGAATACCTGAATGCAGTCCTGCTCTACGCACTGCTTCAGAAACAGAACACCGACTTCCATATACGGCTTCGCCCGGTCAGAATCGCCATGCCGGTCAATCTGCGCCGCTTCTTCCCATCCAAGACGTTGCGCAATTTTATCACCATGGTATATCCTTCCATCGATCCAAGGCTCGGCGAATATAAATTCGAAGAAATCGTGACACACATACATCATTACATGCGTTATTATATTAATGACAAGTTCCTGCGGGGCGATATCACCACCAATGCCGCTACCCAGAGAAATCCGCTGATCCGGATAGTGCCTCTCTTTATCAAGGATCTGGTGGTGCGTACCTTTTACACGAAAGTACAAGACAAAAATTCCTCCGCAGGTCTGACCAATATGGGCGCGCTGCACGTGCCCGCAGATATGAAACCCTATATCGAGCGGTTTGACATCTACATGGGCCAGCCCTTCTCCTCCCGTACCAACTGCGCCATCATCAGTTTCGAGGATGTGTTGACCATCAACTTTGCCAGCAGCATCAAGGAGGCCGATGTGGAGCGGTACTTTTTCCGCAGACTGGTGCAGGACGGCATTCACGTGAAGATCGAAAGCAACCGAAGTTAAGGGAAATAGACAAATATTTTCTAAGACAGTTCATGTATCGTCTGCGCCGCCTATGGCTGCACGAACCGCAAGTGAAGAACAAATTAACATGGAATGAAATAAAAAAGGAGACTACTATGTCCTACTGTGTAAACTGTGGTGTAGAACTGGAAGCATCCCTGAAGGAGTGCCCTCTTTGCAATACACCTGTTATAAATCCAAATGAACTGAGCAGAGATTTTCCGCCTTCCCCCTATCCCACCGCCAAAGGCCAGGTGGAGGTAGTAAAGAGAAAGGACCTGGGCATTCTGCTCTCTGTCGTCCTGTCCGCCACCAGCGGAACCTGTCTTCTACTGAACCTTCTGGTGTTTAACTCCTCCCGCTGGTCACTGGTTGTAATCGGGTGTTGCATCTGTCTTTTTGTGTTTACTTTCCCTGTAATCTTTTACAGTAAGACTCCAATCTACGTCTCGCTGTTAGCCGATGGCATATCGGTGGCCGTATACCTGTTTCTGATCAGTTTCCTGACCTCCTCCGCCACATGGTTCTGGCAGCTTGGCCTTCCCATCGTCGTGATGCTTACCATCGGTGCGGAATGTTTTCCGCTGCTGGCCCATTTCTTCCCACTGACGATCCTGTCCGGCTCCCTATGTGTATTCGTGGAAATCCCTGTCTTCTGCGTATCCCTGGAACTTCTGATCAGGCACCTGCTTGACCGTCCCTACCGCATTACCTGGTCTGCAGTTGTCCTGACCGTATGCGTGATTATTGATTTCGCCCTGATTACCATATTGGCCAAAAAACGCCTGCGCAACGAAGTGCGCAGACGCCTGCATTTCTGATATCCTCATCTCTTATTTTCCGTGTTTCGCTTCCGCCTCTTCCAGTGACTTGTAACCATAGAAAAGCGTCTCGTTGGCGATGGTCTGCTTAAGCAGGCTCTCGCCTTTTTCATAGGCTTCCTTCGTCTCCTTCCAGACCAGCTTAAGCGTATGCATGGAATAAGTCAGCAGTTCACCTCTTAAATAGCTCTCCATGGAAGAACCAGCCATGATTCCATCCTCAGCCGTTGTGAGCACCCTCCCCCTGTTCCGCAGATTCGGGTACTCTTTCAGCATAGCGGCATCCCATTCCAGATTAACCTTGACGATCTTCTCCACAATATCTTTCTTGTCTGTCACATCCGGAAGATGATCCTTAATCCCTTCGTACTCCTCAGGGAAAGTACTCTCCATCATCCTGCCGTATTTCTCAAACAGGAGATTTCTGCCCTCCTCCCAGGCCCTCTTACAATCCTCCTGATAACTGCGAAGCACTTCGTCAGAGTATACCATCCACTGACTCATTCGCATCTTGAAGAAAGTGTCCGGGTCATCCTGACAGGAAGCCCTGCCGCCGGTATTGTAGACATGCTGAAACATATCCCACTCCATCTGTGTCACATCAAATATAAGCTGCTCCCGCTCACTGATTTCTGCCATATTGCTCCCCCTTTTCTGCCTAACCTGCGAATTGGACAATTCCGCTTTTTATCATTCTGTGATTCTCACTCCGTGCCATCCTCCTGCACAGAAACCTTCTCAACTGCCTTTGTTTCCTCTTCTTCCTGCGTATCAACATTCTCTGCGGCATTCGCTCCTAGCTGCTCTAACAGTTCTTCGGGCGTACACCTCGTCAATGCTTCCTCATACTCTGCATTCTTAGTCTTCAACGGTTTCCCATCCACAGCAATATAAACCTTGTCGGCGCCGAAATTTTCCAGGAAGGTATCCACCACCGAGGCAAGGATGATACACTCTGCCTCTCTGGACATAGTCTTCAGATACTCACCCGCCGCCTTGGAAAGTTCCAGATACAGCACCTTCACACCATCGTCTTCCTTCTCCTCAAAAGAAAGTACTTTGGTGTCTAACGACACGATATTATGTCTTGCCAGTGCATCCAGCAATTCTTCCGCCGTCTTCTCTTCTACCGTTACAAGCTCCCGGCTCAAGTCATAAGACCCCGCATTGCCATAGTAAATCACCGCCTCGTTCTCTTTGGGAACACGTTCCTCCGCAACCGGAATCTTCCCAGCTTCCTCTTTATCATCTGATACCTCTTCCTGCGTTTTATCTTCGTTGTTTCCTGAAATAGCTTCGGTTTCTTCCGTCTCATCTGTCTCATCCTGCAGAAGATATTCCAAAGAACTGGCCAGCAGTTCTTCTGAAGACATCTCCGGCACCACAATCTCACCCGAATCTACTTTTTCACTTGCCGCACCGCTGCAGGCTGCCAGGAGCACCGCTGCGGTAACCGTCAATAACACTGCTCTTCTTACCTTTTTCAATTCCAATCCCCTCCCAGACTCTCGCTGTCACCAGCTTGCCTAAACCGGCTTATATTCTATCATACTCATAGGAAAAAAGCAAAAGAACTTTTTGGATAACAAAAGAGAGATACCACACTTCGCGATATCTCTCTCATCGTGCAGGAAAAGAGACTTGAACTCTCATGGTATTGCTACCACACGGACCTGAACCGTGCGCGTCTGCCAATTCCGCCATTCCTGCGAACAAACATTATTCTAACCTCTTTTAATGGCAATGTCAATACTATTTTTTTAATCTCGGATGCAAATCTTTTTTACGAATATTTTATTTCTTTTTTACATACACTTATCTTTATACCCGTTTTTGACCAAATGCTTCTATAGTTGTGCTTGAAAAAACAACAGTGTTGTGTATAATGAAAAGAGTGACTTTATAACAACATAATAAATAGGAAAAAAGAGATTTGCTCTGACTATGGAGGAATAACATGATTCAAGCAAACAATGTGACACTGCGTGTAGGAAAAAAAGCTCTCTTCGAGGACGTTAACATTAAATTTACAGAAGGCAACTGCTACGGACTGATCGGTGCCAACGGTGCCGGCAAATCCACATTCCTGAAAATTCTCTCAGGCGCGCTAGAGACCACAAACGGGGACGTGAGCATCACTCCCGGGCAGCGTCTGTCTGTGTTGGAACAGGATCACTTCAAATATGATTCCTATCCTGTCATGGATACCGTCATTATGGGCAATGAACGTCTCTACAAGATCATGAAAGAGAAAGATGCTATCTATGCCAAGGAGGATTTCACGGACGAGGACGGTATCCGCGCCAGTGAACTGGAGGCAGAATTCGCAGAGATGGACGGCTGGGACGCAGAGTCCAACGCCGCCATGCTCCTAAATGGCCTGGGCGTAGGTACCGAACTGCATTACAGCATGATGTCCGACTTAAACGGCAATGAAAAGGTCAAAGTCCTTCTCGCCAAGGCGCTTTTCGGCAATCCGGATATCCTACTTTTAGACGAGCCTACCAACCATCTGGACCTGGATGCCATCGCATGGCTGGAAGAATTTCTGATCAACTTTGACAATACCGTGATCGCGGTCTCCCACGACCGCTATTTTCTGAACAAGGTCTGCACCCATATCGCGGATATCGACTATGGCAAGATCCAGCTCTATGCAGGAAATTACGACTTCTGGTACGAGTCCAGCCAGCTGATCATCAAGCAGCGCAAGGAAGCCAACAAGAAGAAAGAGGAACAGATCAAGGAATTACAGGAATTTATCTCCCGTTTCTCCGCCAACGCTTCCAAGTCCAAACAGGCAACTTCCAGAAAGCGTGCATTGGAGAAGATCGAATTGGATGACATCCGTCCTTCCAGCAGGAAGTATCCTTACATCGACTTCCGTCCGGAGCGCGAGATCGGCAATGAGGTCCTCACCGTGGAAGGCATCAGCAAGACGATAAACGGAGAGAAAGTACTGGACAATATCTCCTTCATTGTCGGTCACGATGACAAGATAGCCTTTGTGGGCAGCAATGAACTTGCCAAGACGACTCTCTTCAGGATCCTTATGGGCGAATTGGAACCCGACGAGGGGAATTATAAGTGGGGAGTCACCACTTCTCAGGCATATTTCCCGAAGGATAACACCGAAGAATTCGACAACGACTACACCATCACCGAATGGCTTATGGGCTATTCCCCTGTCAAGGACGTAACCTATGTCCGCGGTTTCCTGGGCCGGATGCTCTTTGCCGGAGACGACGGCGTGAAGAAGGTCAAGGTCCTCTCCGGTGGCGAGAAGGTACGCTGCCTTCTTTCCAAGATGATGATCAGTGGCTCCAACTGTCTGATCTTTGACGAACCAACCAACCATCTGGACATGGAAGCTATCACCGCCCTGAACGAAGGCATGAAAAAATTCAAGGGTGTGGAGCTGTTCTCCTGCCACGACCACCAGGTCGTACAGACCACGGCCAACCGTATTATAGAGATTCTGCCGGACGGCACCCTGATCGACAAGATCACTACTTATGACGAATATCTTGCCAGCGACGAAATGGCGAGAAAGCGTACGGTATATACGAGTACGGCCACTGAAGAAGAAGATGATTAGGAACTGTTCGAAAATAACTTGTGAAGAATACGCAGGATAAATCTTCCTATGCGGAGAAATGAGGTGTACTGGAATACGCCGATTGACGGCACTATGTGCCAGTGGCACATGTTCAGCGCAGACTGAAACAGAGTGTAGACCAACGAAGCAGAGGGAGATTTAAACAAGTAGGATTCACAAGTTATTGATGAACAGTTCCTTAGTGTCAGGGAAGATATGGAGATGCAAATATGAAAGCAGTAGACTTACACACACACTCAGACAAATCCGACGGCAGCCTCGTCCCTGCCGAACTGGTAGATTATGCTATCGCCAAGGGACTCGCCGCCGTCGCGCTGACCGATCATGACACCATAGATGGATTGGACGAAGCCGTGGCCCATGCCAGGGCTCTCATGCAGGCCGGACAGCCCTCCATTGAAGTGATTCCAGGCATAGAATTTTCCACAAAATATGAGGAAAAGGATGTCCACGTTGTGGGACTCTATATCGCCTATGACTCTCCGGCTTTCCAGGCGAAGCTCCGTGAATTCGTGGATTCACGCATAAACCGGAATATTAAAATGTGCCGTAATCTGCAGGAAGCCGGAATCGACATTACTTATGAGAAACTGCAGGCAAGAAATCCTGACGCCGTAATCACCCGTGCCCATTATGCTTCCTATCTTTTCGAGAACGGTTATGTGAAAAGCCGGCAGGATGCCTTTGCCATATACCTGGGCGACCACACGAAATACTTCGTGCCCAGGGAGAAAGTGACTCCCGTCCAGGCCGTATCCTTGATCCTGCAGGCTGGTGGTGTTCCCATTCTGGCCCATCCGCCTCTCTATCACATGGAAAATGACCAATTGGACAAGCTTGTTTCTGACCTGAAAGCCGCTGGACTCATGGGAATTGAAGCACTCTACTCCAGTTACACACAGCAGGACGAACGGGACATGCGCAGACTTGCCGATAAATACGATCTGCTCCTAAGCGGCGGTTCCGACTTCCACGGCGTCAACAAGCCCGGGCTGGATCTGGGAACAGGCTATGGAAAACTGTTCGTTCCTGAGGAATTTTTAGATAAGATCAAGAAAGCTGTAAGAAAAGAGAATAGAATATGAAACTTTTATTTACCGACTTAGACGGAACTCTACTGAATAATGACAGCGTGGTGTCTCCCAGTACCAAGGCCTTTCTGGATGAATTTATTGCATCAGGCAACAAGCTCATTCTGTCTTCCGGACGTCCGAAGGACAGCGTTCTGGAAGTTAAAAATGATGCCGGGCTGACACAGCCCGGCATCTTGTTAAGCTGCAGCAACGGCGCCCAGATATACGACTGCGACAGCCGTCGCTCCATCATGGTGAAGAGGCTGCCAATGTCCTATATTTCCTACTTGCAGGAACAGGCCGCATACTACGGTATCCATATTCATACTTACACAGAAGACTCGATCGTCTCCCCGGCCGATAATGAAGAAGTCCGCTTTTACCGCAGACGGATTCATCTGCCCCTCATCATTTCTCCGATTCTTCAGGACGCCCTGACAGACGCTCCTTACAAGATGATCGCCATAAACCTGCATGACCATAGCAGACTGGAGGCTTTCCGGACAGGAATCGCCGACTGGGCCGAAGGTAAAATCGAAACTATCTTTTCCAACGATATGTACCTGGAGCTTTACCGTCATGACGCCGGCAAGGGAAATGCACTCCGCTTCCTGTGCGACTATTTCGGCGTGCCACTGTCAGACGCCTACGCCGCAGGAGACGCGGATAACGACATTTCCATGCTGCAGGCTGCAGGAACCGGCATTGCCATGCTGAATGCCTCCGATTCGGTCAAGCAAGCCGCCGATGTCATCACAGAGCTTGACAATCATCATGACGGGCTGGCGGAAATGATGCAGAAGCTTTTGTGATTTTTCCAGGCCTGCTATCAGTGCCATCAATAAAAAATAACTATGCCGGATGCGTCCTGCTTAATTGATTGACATTAATTCACTACCCCTCCACAATCAGAAATCTTCCGTCTCCGATCTCGAACACTTCATCGGCCTCAAGGATGCTGTCTTCATCGGCATCCTCCGTGTCAATCCCTTCCTCCTCAAAGAATTCCCACACTTCCCTGACGGAGTCCACTACCACCGCCATGCAGTCTTCCAGAAACGCTTCCGCCTCCTCCAGCGTCTCCGCTACCGGCTCCGAATAAAGTTGCGACTGATTCTCAAGGAAACACTGCAATACCTTCTCATCAAACATACTCTTTTCTCCTTTCTCCGGCTTCTGCCGTTATTTTTTATTATGATACTTAATCTTATTCCTTCTATAGTCAACCATATGGTAACAACTCATCCTACAATATCAATAAGTCAGGATAATTATGCCAATA
>CAYXKS010000048.1:0-16012 GCA_964465725.1 uncultured Bacteroides sp.
GCCAGACGCTGTGTATTGACACAATTTTCTAAGTAGATAGCATTAGTTCAGATACCCTCACGATTATATTTTAGCAATATTATGTTGGGAAGTTACCATAGAGAATAGGCTTTACAAGTGTCAAAGAAAAAGAAATGGATAGAATAGACGTAATATGATCATCATACAGCTTGCAGGCGGGCTGGGCAATCAGATGTTCCAGTATGCTTTATATTTACAACTAAAGAATCTTGGCAGGACCGTGAAGATCGATGACGAGTCGGGATTTGTCCAGGATAAGCAGAGAGTGCCGGCGCTTGCCGGCTTTGGCGTAACGTATGAGCGACCGTCCCGGAAGGAACTGGAAGAGATGCTAGATTCTTCCCCGCTTCTGTATCACAAAATACACAGGAAACTTTGCGGAAGGAAAAAGAAATCTTACTTTGAGGCGGATAAATCCTACAAACCGGAAATCCTGCAGTGGGATGACATTTATCTGGAAGGGTATTGGCAGACGGAAAAATATTTCAGGGCAATATCGGAACAGGTGAGGAATGTCTTTGATACGGACAGGCTCCTGCAGTATATCCGGAAGGAAGTACGTTGTTCTTTTGCCGATGAAAGTGCGCAGAAGGAAAGTGCACAGGAAGAGAGCACACGGAAGGAAAGTGCAGGGAAACGAATCGAGACAGATGAAGACGAAAGCAGCCTGACAGGCGGAAGGACTCTGCAGGAATGGCTTGAAAGAATCGATTCCACCGAGTCGGTCAGTGTCCATATCCGCAGGGGAGATTATCTCTTGCCGGAAAATCAGGAGTTATTCGGCGGAATCTGTACGGAAGCGTATTACCGGACGGCCATGGAACGGATGATGAAAAGGTATCCGGGATGTGTCTTTTATCTTTTTACCAACGATAAGCAGTGGGCACAGCAGTGGACGCGAAGCCTGATTGGCGGTGAACAGGGAAGCGGTATAGTAAATACGCCCGGTGCTGGTGCCTGCATGGAGGAAGCAAAAATAGAAATTGTGGATATGACGGATATCGAAGACGATGGACCAGACAGAGACTATGCGGAATTTGTCCTGATGAGCAGATGCAGGCATAACATATTGGCAAACAGCAGTTTCAGTTGGTGGGCGTCATATCTGAACAGGAATCCAAACAAGACGGTGTTTGCACCGGACAGATGGCTGAACGGATGGGATTGTACGGACGTCTACAGGGAAGATATGATAAAGATTGTGACAGCGGGTATACCTGAACGTAACAGCAAAGCCGAGGGCTGAGTTTTTACATCTGAACTGTTGTCGGGCATCAATATTAAAAGCGACGGGTTGTGCCATGCAGATTGAAAGGACATAATATTCCATGAGTAAGAATACATCAGAAGAAAATCAGGAAAAGAAAGTCACGATGCTCCACAAGGTAGGCTATCTTTTTGACAAAAAGCAGAAAAGGCAGATAGCGGGGCTGGCGGTGCTTATTCTGATCGGCGGCCTGTTGGAGACAATGGGAGTCTCAATGCTTCTGCCGGTGGTGCAGGCGATTATGGAACCTGAGAAGCTTATGGAAAATGAGCTGGTAGGTAAGATAATGGATTTTCTGGGGATTCAGACAGGCAGACAGCTGATCATTCTGATGATGGGCTCTCTGATTGTGCTTTACGTAATCAAAAATGCGTACCTGCTGTTTCAGACTTATGTGCAGAATACCTTTGTCACACGCAACCGCAACCGTATGATCAGCCGGGTAATGCGGGAGTTTCTGAACAGGCCCTACGAGGAATATTTGGGGGCAGATATCCCGACAGTGTTCAGACTGACGGACAGCGACATTCCCAACGCTTTCCAGTTGATTCTGGTATTGATTCAGATGGTGACGGAGATCGTGGTGGCGGGATCATTGTGTATCGTGCTGGTGGTGGTGAGTCCTGCCATGTCACTCTTTATTCTATGTATTTTCCTGGGGATGACGCTGATGATAACAAAAGTGCTGAAACCTCGTCTTAACGCTATCGGGCACAGAAATCAGATGATTCAGTCGCGGATTGCCAAGTGGAGGATTCAATCTATTTATGGGTTAAAAGATGTGAAGGTGCTGCACCGGGAAGAGTTTTTTGTCCGCAATTATTATGAGAGCGGCGCCATCGGCGCAGATGTGGCGAGAAATTATGCGGTATTCAACAATCTGCCGAGGCTGTTGATCGAGACAATCTTCATGGTCTCGATGCTTCTTTTTATTATGATTTATATGCTGCGCGGCGGCAATATCAGCGTGTTGATCCCGCAGCTGTCGGCTTTTGCGGTGGCGGCGATCCGTGTAATGCCGGGGACGAACCGCATCAATACGTATCTGTCAGAGATCGCATATTCCCAGCCTTGTCTGGATTATCTGTATGAGAACCTGACGGCGAACATGAAGATGGATGTCAACGGCAGTGTGACCGGACTGGCGGGAAAAGAACAGGGCGCGGAGACGAGAACCAAACTGCAGGACAGGATCGTGCTGGACCATATCACATACGCATATCCGAATACGGAGAAGAATATTTTCACCGATGCCCACATGGAAGTAAAAAAGGGACAGTCAGTTGGCATTATGGGTCCCTCCGGTTCCGGTAAATCCACGATCGTGGACATTCTTCTGGGTCTGCTGCGTGTGCAGTCGGGAACGATCACCTGCGACGGCAGGAATATTTTCGATAACTATGCGGACTGGCTTGGCAAGATCGGATATATTCCTCAGTCGATCTATCTGATTGACGAGTCGATTCGTGACAATATTGCTTTCGGTATCGATGCGGATAAGATCGATGATAAGAGGATCTGGGAGGTGCTGGAGGAGGCACAGCTTAAAGAATTCGTGGAAGAACTGCCGGAAGGACTGGATACAACCATAGGTGACAGAGGTGTCAGAATATCGGGCGGACAACGGCAGCGCTTGGGCATAGCCAGAGCGCTCTATCACAATCCTGAGATTCTTGTTTTTGACGAGGCGACTTCCGCACTGGATGGCGATACGGAGAAAGCGGTTATGGACGCGGTCAACAGTTTCCACGGAAGAAAGACTATGGTGATTATAGCCCACAGGCTGAATACGATAGCAAAATGTGATGTGATCTACAAGGTGGAAGACGGGAAAATTACGGAGACAACATTATAGAAATACTGCGGGCGGAGGTTTTTATGTTAGGAATCGAGGCACAGGAAGGCTTTGGACTGGGGAATCAGCTGTTTTTCTATGTTACGACCAGATGTACAGCATTGGACAAGGGATATGAATTCAGCGTGTTAGACCCGGAGCATTTTGCAAATAATATGCACAGTGACTGTGGATTATATTTCATGGATCTGGATATGGGGGTGCCCTCGTGCAGGGAGGATTATAAGAAGATCTTTCGGGAGAAAGAGACAAGATTGTTTGCAGGCAATTCCAAGCATGATCTGACCCATGGAGTCTATGTCACGGACACCGATGAGGCAGTGTTTGAGATCGAGGACAATACGCTGCTCTATGGGAATCTGCAGTCGGAAGATTACTTTATCTCGCACAAGGAAGAGATCAAACAGTGGCTGGCAGTCAAACCGGAGTATGACTGTCGGGAATACAGCCGGGATAATCTGTGCATTCTTCATCTTCGGTGCAGTGACTATATGGGATCGCCGGAACTTTTTCTCAGGAAGAAATATTGGACTATGGGCATGAAGCAGATGCGGAAGATCAATCCGGCTATGGAGTTCATGATTATCACCAATGATGTGAAAGAAGCAGGAAAGATGCTGCCCGGAATCCCGGCTTACAATTTTGACCTGGCGAAGGATTACAGCGTGTTGAAAAACGCGAAATATCTTCTGCTGGCAAACTCTTCTTTCGCTTATTTTCCGGCTTTTACAAGCGATACGGTGCAATATATCCTTGCGCCTAAGTACTGGGCGAGACATAATGTGTCTGATGGCTACTGGGCGTCGGAGCAGAATATCTACGAAGGATGGCACTATATGGACCGTTCGGGAGTGGTATATACCGCGCAGGAGTGTAAAGAGGAATTGGCAGCTTATAAGCAGGTATCAAAGAAATATAAAAATGTCAATGTGCGTCCTGTGGGGATAAAGCTAAAATTCATGGAGCTGCATGCACAGTATATTTATAAGAAAGCATATCTGTGTAAAATTGCCCGCGGAGTCAAAAGACGTATTCGCAGGCTGGCAGGAAAAGTATAAAAAGAAAACTTATATGCTGATACTTGCACCGTACTTTTCATGGGAATTTGCGTCCAAGAAGATATGGAGGTGCAAGTATATAAAGAACACAGTGTCTGGAAAGACATGAGGTGCAAGCATAAGTAATGCGGGAAGATTAGGAAAACATGGGCAATAAAACAACGTATAAAATTGCACAGAAAATAAGGGGAGTCTGTAAAAGGCTGACGGACTGCATCGAATGTATTCCCATGAAAAGGATGGCATTGTATGCGGGTATCTTGTTTATCTTGTCGTTGATTCCGCTTCTATGGCTGGGCAGATACAATGTAATGTGTGTCGATGATTATGATTACGGCAGACGCGTACATGATGTCTGGATGGAAACAGGATCTTTGGGACAGTCAGTCAAGATGGCGTGGCAGCAGAATATGAGCTTTTACCGGGACTGGCAGGGAACATATATCTCATGTTTCCTGATGGCGCTGTGCCCTATGAATTTCAATTATGAAATCGGTTATGTGGTGCCGGTCCTGATGATAGGGATGTTTGCGGTCTCCACTTTCGTGCTGGGCAGACATATTCTGCACACATGGCTGGGGGTGGAAAAGGCAGGGGGAAGCTTCGTGATGTTCGTGCTGCTTTTTATGTTTTATCAGGTTCTGGAGGCGCCTTTTGAAGGGATCTACTGGTACAACGGCTCCACTCACTATGTCCTGATGCAGTCTGTATGGTTTTTCACATTGACGGCTGTTTCCATGAGCCTGTGGTCGCGCACAAAAGCAAGGGAGGCAGCCTGGTGTGCGGTAGCTGCGGTTCTTGCGGTGATCGTGGGCGGCGGCAATCTGGTGACGGGACTGCAGGCGGAGATCGTTATGGCGCTATTGATTTTTTACGCGGCCGTGACAAACCGGAAGAAGATTATATCGGTGTCAATCCCGTTTCTGACGGGCAGCATTGGATTTCTGTTTAATATACTGGCACCGGGCAATACACAGCGGAGTGAACTGGACATGGATACCGGATATTCGGCGGTGATGTCGATTCTGCTCTCGTTTTATAACGGGGTAGTGTATGTGATTAAGTGGACTCCCACATTCGTGATCCTGATCTGGCTTTTGCTGCTGCCGGTTTTGTGGAAGATCGTCAAAAAATCGGACAGGACGTTTAAGCATCCTGTATGGGTAACGCTGGGGGCGTTCTGTGTGCTTTCGGCAATGTTTACGCCAACACTGTTTGCACTGGGAATGGTGGGGCTTTCCAGGGTGGATAATATTATCCAGATGGTGTACTATTTGTGTCTGGTTATGGTGACTGCTTACTGGCTGGGGTATTTTTCCCATAGGGAAGAGAGAATGTCTGCGGGCGCGCTGTTTGGCAGTTTCCTGGAGGAGACAAGAGGCAGGATGACAGCGGTGTGTGCGCTCCTAACTTTGGTTATGTGGATCTGTACGGCGGACAAGAATACTTATACAAGTATATCTGCACTGCGTTCAGTGTTAAACGGAGAGGCGCAGACTTTCTATGAGGAGGCAATGGAGCGCCATGCGATCTATACGGACGAGACCATTGCAGAAGTAGAATTGAAGCCCTATTCTGCGTGCCCTGCGATCTTTGACGGTCACGACCTGACGGAGGATGCAGGAAACTGGTTGAATCTGGCGGTTATGCAGTACTATCACAAGGCTTATGTAAAGGTGGTTAAATGATATGCCAAATAAATTAAAACTGCCAAACGTTACGCTGGCCGCGATGACCAGCGTGGATATTTATGAGACAATCAAGGCAATGGAATATAGTATGCGGGGAATTGAATTCGGTGATGTGGTGCTGATCACACACAGGAAACCGCTCACACTGCCGAAATCAATACGGTATTCACATACCTCCAAGTTGGACAACATAGATAAGTTTAATTATAAAATGGTCTATGAACTAGGAGAGCATATTCACACGGATTTTATGCTTCTTGTACATGCAGACGGCTTTGTGGTGCATCCGGAGAGCTGGCGGGATGAGTTTCTGGATTATGATTATATAGGTTCTCCCTGGCCGATGCCGACCAATGATTATGCTTACCGGGATTCCGAGGGGCAGATTTGCCGAGTGGGAAACAGCGTTTCCATCCGCAGCAAGCGTCTGCTGGAATTTCCGAAGAAAGCCGGTCTGAAATGGGAGAAGATGGAGGATGATAACTATAATGAGGATACATTTCTCTGTTGCAAGTATAAAAACGTGATCGAGGATGCCGGGATGAGGTTTGCACCGGTGGAGGTGGCCAAATACTTCGGACATGAGCATATGATTCCGGAAGTCATGGATGTGGAAAAGCCCTTTCTTTTTCATAAGTGGCGGGGGAGGAATGCGCAGTATCCGAAGTTTGTCAATCCGTGGAAGATCAGATGGCAGAGGGTGAAGGATACTCTGCGGCCTTTGTTGTTCTGGAGGAGATGGCGCAGGTAGTGACCCTTGTTTGGGCCGTATATATGGAAGCTTTTGCAAATATGAAAGTGAAAAAGGAACGAAAAATGATATATGATTGCATCCCCTTTTTTAATGAACTGGATATTCTGAAGCTCAGAATGCAGATATTGTCGCCCTATGTGGATAAATTCGTGCTGGAGGAGTCCACGGTGACTTTTTCCGGGGAACCGAAGGAGATGATCTTCGCCAAAAACCGGGAGATGTTTCGGGAATTCGAGGACAAGATTATCTATGTGGCCGTGGATAATTCGCCGATGAGTGGCGTGACGACCCATGAGAGAGATAAGTTTCAGAAGAACCAATTAATCCGGGGGATGGAAATGTGTAAGAATGACGATATTGTCATTTTTAGTGATGTGGACGAGATTCCCGATCCCAAAACTTTGCAGAGAATTTTAGAGAATTTTGATCCGGATAAAATTTATCACCTGGCGCAGAGGATGTTTTATTGTTTCCTGAATATGGAAGAGATTTCAGGGAATTTGTTGTCCATTACCGGAGAATTTCCGGGGGTGGAACAGAAGCAGTGGCTGGGTACGAAAATATGCAGCTTCGGCAATTTGCCTAAGGAGGGAATTGTCTATTTGCGGGAAGTCTCGCCCGAAGATCCTCGAAGCGTGCGTGTGTCTGGCGGCGGCTGGCATTTTGGATATATGGGCGGCGACGGTGAGCGGGATGTGGCGAAGCGCATCGGCGTCAAGGTGCAGGCGGCGGCCCATCAGGAGTACAACAAAGCCAGATATTTGAATGAAGCGGTGGACAGGCTGCTGTGCGGTGAGGATATTTTCGGGCGGAATGCCAGATTCGTGAGAGTTCCCATCGATGAGAGCTATCCGGAGTATCTGCGTAAGCACCGGGAGGAATATGCGTTCCTGATTGCTCCCGAATTAAGCGGAGTCCAGATTTTATGTAAAAGGGTGAAGCTGATCTGTATGCAATGGATGAGGAGAGTGCATGGCGCTTTGGCGGGGCTGAAAAGTCTGGGCGATCACGATTCGAACCAGAAAGGATGAAGATTGAGATGGAATTATATCGAAATATCAAGAAAAGCAGACTGCCCTGGTTTCTCTTCTACATAGGGCTGACGATCGAACTTCTCATTGTCATTATCGATAAGAGCAACTATACCAATCCGATTGAGGGAAGACTGTTTCAGGTCACTTTCCTTCTCTTTTTCCTGAAGCTGCTGCTCACGGACTATACGAGAGCGGAGTGGCATATGATTGTGCCGTTGGAACTGTTAGCGCTTGTATCCTACCTGGTGACAGGGGCCAACGATTTGATAAGAGTAGTTACTTTCGTGGCGGCCTGCAAGAATATTCCGCTTAAACAGATGATGAAATATGCTTTCTATGTGACGCTGGTAGGCTGCAGTGCAATCGTTCTGTTGTCCGTGACCGGAATCTATGGGGAGATCAGCCTTAGTCAGGTATATGGACGGGAACCGGCAGAGACGACGCTTTATATTGGCGTGCAGCCGAAGGAGGAGATGAGGTACACTCTTGGAATGGGCCATCCTAACGCGCTGGCTGGCATGTTTCTGATGCTGGTCGTGATGGGGGTCTATGTCTGGTTTGACAAAATGAAATGGTATCTGTATCTGTTTCTGATGCTGTTGAATGTAGGCGTCTATGCGCTTGCGGACTCCAAGACGAGTATGCTGATCACCACTGCGTTTCTGGTGGGGAGCTTTGGGATGACTTACTGTAGGTCCTTGCGGAAAAAAAATATGGTCTATCTGGGCGGACTGATCGTATTTATACTGTGTATCGGATTTTCTGTGGACGCGGCGGTATGTGCCCAGAGAGTGCGGGACGCACAGTGGAATGAGTTTTATTATGGCGATGCGAGGGATAACAGACATATTGTGGCACTGGCGAAAATCGACCGGCACATCAGCGGCAGGATTAAATCTTTGACGGACACGGAGAAAAATGATGGCATGATTCAGACCTGGTCCCTTTTCTCTGAACCGGACAATATGGAGCACTATTTCGATATGGGATGGGTGAAGCTGTTCTACTGGTATGGCATTATACCCGGAATCGTATACCTTTTGGCGCAGCTTGCGCTGTGGAGGCAGTTTTATAGACGTAAGGACGCATGCGGCCTGATTATGTTTACCATATTGGCGGTTTACACCGTGGTCGAGGCGCATTTGATTTCGGTATATATTGGAAGAAATTTCTTGTTTATGGTGATGGGGAGTTATTTTTTCAGTGCGATTCCAGATAATTCTGCAGGTCAAGGATAAGTTGTCTGGTCCGCAAGACGGCTCCCTCATCGGTCAGGTGATAAGGCGTATCATAGAAATATTCATAATCTAGGAAATAATCCGTATAATCAGAAATCACAGGACAGTCCAGGCTGTTCTCAAGTTCTTCCTGAAATCGAATATAGTCTTCCACAGGCGGCGTATATTCGCAGTCCATGACAGGATAACCGGCTACCAGCATGGTAGCGCCGTGTTCAGTGACATAGCGGTTTAGATCATTCAATCGGTTTACGCAGGTTTCGCCAATAGCCGGGGCGTGAAGCGTGAACAGTTCAAAGAATTCTTCCTTCTCGTATTGTGGCTTAGAACGCTCAAAACTCACATCTCCGTACTCGTTAAATGCCAAACGGCTGTAGACGCTTCCGTGATCCTGCTCGTTTCCCTCCTTGGAAGTCCAGAGGGCGATAATTCTTTTCGCATAATCGGGATAAGCAAAGTACATGTCTGGAATATCCTTCGGGCGAATCAGCTTCCAGAGGGCGGGATGGTTCTCTATCGTCAGCCAGGCAATTACGGGATCTACAATCGTATCATCGTCATCGTAATCCGTATGGCATACGATGATGAGATCGCCTTCTGTCAGGTTAACTTTGGCGATTTCTTCCTGAAGGGCATTGCCCAGACCGCCGTGAACGCCTGCGTTCACGACCGGCATATGGAAAGCTTCTTCCAGAAGTTCGGATTTCATGCCGAAGGCCAGGTTCGAGTTACTGATCAGGACGATTTTAGGTTCCGATAAAGATGTCAGCCGTTCCACCTTATCTAACAGGGAAGCGTTGTAGCTGTAGAGGTATTGCGGCATAATCACTTTCCCGAAGAAAAGAAGCAGCACGACAAACAGCCCCAGAAGCTTCGCCAGGAAGAACAAGGTGGCACGTGTCTGTCCCGCTTGTCTGGTGCCGGGACTTGTCTCAGAATTGGAAGTAAATAAATTGTGTCTGTTCATAGGTTTCACCATATGCTCCGAAGAAAATACTCATGTATAGGATAACGATACAAAACAACCAGCGAAAAAGAGAACTCTGCCGGAAAAAGAAGACGGTAAAAGACGATTTCGTTCTATAAATAACAGTGTCGATCCACAGCAGTACAATAAGCGCCGCCGCAATCAGAGCGAAGGTCGGAATGTCCGGGAAAATGTCCAGAAAACCCAGACTGAATAAGTCTCGGATTCCAGGCTGTGTGACCGCACGAATAACGATATCGCGAGTCGCCTGCACACTTGGCATGCCGAAAAACAACAGCGTGGAGTCGAACAGAACGAAAGTGGCAAGTCTGCGCCTCATATGAAAAACGGTTGAATCTCTGTCTGATTGTATTTGGACAAAAGAGCGGGACTGGAGGCGTTTGCGCAGATTGCCAGCTATGATAAACAGACCGTTCAGTCCGCCCCACATAACGTACGACCACGCCGCACCGTGCCACAGACCGCTCAGGAGAAATACAATCATCGTGTTCAGACAGGTGCGGGCGAATCCTCTGCGGCTTCCGCCCAGAGGAATGTAAAGGTAATCCTTGAACCAGTTATTCAGCGTTATATGCCATCTGCGCCAGAACTCGGCGATGTTCTCTGAGTGAAACGGTGCCTCGAAATTATCGGACAGTCGGAAGCCGAGAGCCCTGGCGCTGCCTATGGCAATATAAGAATAACCGCCGAAATCGCCGTAGATCTGGAAGGGTAGCAGAATGAACGCAAGCGCGATCTGCAAGCCGGAATATTCCGTATAAGAAGCAAAGATCGGATTGATGATTGCCGCAATATTGTCAGAGAGTACCAGCTTATAGAAAAGTCCCAGCAGGATCAGACATAAGCCTTCCTTCAGGTTCTGCAGTGAGAAGCGGGTTCCTTTATGAATCTGAGGCAGAATATCGCCCGCCCGCTCGATAGGGCCTGAGATCAGCTTCGGGAAAAAGGCCAGATACAGGGAGAATTTGAGGATATTTCTCTCGGCGTCGATGGTTCCCCTGTATACATCCGCCGTGTAGCTGACGGACTGAAACAGAATAAAGGAAATGCCCAGAGATAAAAGACCGTTAATCGGTGCAAACTGCCTGTCCGAATGAAGCATAGCCATAACGCCGTTCAGGTTCTCCAGCAGAAAATTCGTATATTTAAAGTAGCCCAGGATACCCAGGTTGCATAGTACCGTAAGAATGAGGACGGTTTTAGCCACGACGGAACGCCCGGTGGCCCGCACCCTGGCAATCAGAATACCAGAACCGTAGGAAAGCAGTACGATCGCGCCGAGCAGGAGAAGATAACGGATGTCTGCGCAGGCATAGAAAAAACAGCTTGCAGCCAGCAGCCACAGATATCTTACTCTGCCTGGCAGCAGGAAATAGATAATATATACGATTGGAAAAAATAATAAATAGGCAAAGGAGTGGAAAACCATAAGAATACCATTATACGCAGTGAAAGCCGGATCTACGGCTTCATATTGCGGTCTTTCCCAGATTTTGTGTCTTTCTCAATTTTAGCAGAATTCAGGAATATTGCAATGAGTAATCTCAATAAAGAATCTGTAACAGTTCAGCCTTTGGTTTCACTGTTACGGAATCTGCTCTGGTACACGTTGCTTATTTGCGAAAAACATGATTCTATGTTACTATTTACGTTAGTAGAGATATACCGGGCAGAAGATAGGCGTGAAAAGAGCAGGGCACATCCATGTGGATAAAGCGGGATTGATCGCGGAGACGAATCGATACCTGAATAAAGTTCTACGGCTGAGGAGAAAAATATGCAGTTTCAATCATTTAACTTTATTATATTTCTGATAGTCGTTTTTTCTCTGTATTGGAAATCTCCTCATAAATATAGATGGGGATTATTACTTGCTGCTGGATACTTTTTTTATGCATGTTGGAACATCTGGTATCTGTTTCTTCTGGTTGGTGTAACGGTGGCGACTTATTTTACAGCGATTGGAATGGAAAAGGTTCGCAACAAAAAAGTTTTGCTGTGCATATTTATCATTTTTGAGATTGGCGCTCTGATATTGTTTAAGTATCTTGGTTTCTTTTCTGAAATAGTGGAAAGTGTCGCCCATCTGTTTGGAAGTTCATTCCGGTTTCCTGTGTTTGAGCTGTTGCTTCCGGTTGGAATTTCGTTTTATATTTTTCAGACGATTGCTTATGTGGCAGATGTTTATTGTGGAAAGATACTTGCTGAAAGACATTTGGGATATCTGGCTGTCAGCGTTGCCTTTTTCCCTGTTATATTGTCAGGACCGATTGAGAGAGTTCAGAATTTGCTACGGCAATTCAGGGAAGAAAAGTTTTTCTCCGAGGAGAAGGGGTGGATGGCTTTTCAGAGGATCTTGATGGGATATATCAAGAAAATGGTCATTGCGGATAGCCTTTTCATATATGTAAACAGTATATATTCTAATCTGGGGAGCAGCACAGGGTTCGCACTGTTGTTGGCCGTGATTCTATATTCGATTGAAATCTATTGTGATTTTTCCGGATATTCTGATATTGCTATAGGTGTGGCAGGATTGTTTGGGATAGAACTTGGCGAGAACTTCAAACAACCATATTTGGCATGTTCAGTCAAAAATTTTTGGAGAAGATGGCATATTTCGTTGACGTCATGGTTTCGGGATTACGTGTATATTCCACTTGGTGGTAATCGGGTGAGTGTAAGCAGAAATCTCGGAAATATTATGATTGTTTTTTTACTGAGTGGGTTGTGGCATGGAGCGGCATGGACATTTGTGTTCTGGGGCGCGCTGCATGGTTTATTTCAGATCATGGAGAATCTGGCTGAAAGATTTTTTAAGTATAGAGTCAAAGTTCCGGGGTTTGTAAAAGGGGCATGGACATTTATCTTAATCAGTATCGCATGGGTGTTTTTCAGGGCAGATACAATGACAGATGCATGGTATGTCCTGTCGCATTGCTTTACAGGGGCAGGCTCCGTTGGAAGTTATTTTTCAGAGGGGATTGCGGCGCTTAATATGACGGGATTACAGATGGCGATGTTGCTGTTCTTTATTGTATTTCTGGTGTTCTCGGACATTTATATAGAGCGGAGGGGGAGAAAAGCTGCAGCTTCTTTGGCGGTTGTTGGTGTAGCGGTTATTGCGCTGTTCTATTTTCTCCGATATGGAACAGATGCGGGGACATTCATATATTCTCAGTTTTAGGTGGGATGGTCGTTTATGAAGAGTTTTTTACAAAAAACAGGATTTGTTATTTTTATGGTGATTATCCTTTTTGTTGGATTTAATGCGATATACTACAAAACAGCCAATCATTCACGGGTAACAGCGTTTGAAGTATATGATGCGATTGACAGGTCATCAAAACAGACCGAATATACAGCCCTGATATTAGGAGACAGCGTTGCCAGACAGATATTTAATCCGGATGTTCAAAAAGAGAGCGAAGAGATTTGTTATCTGGCAACGAATCAGGCAATTATGCCGGCGGGGAATTATATTCTTTTGGAAAATTTTCTGCGGAATAATCCTCAGCTGGAGACGGTGTACTATGTTGCCAGACCTGAGAGCTTACAGGGGAGTATTAATTTTATTTATACGTACAGCTATTTTGTGACGCCGCTGTATACGGAGACTTTTACAAAGTATCTGGGTCCGGAGACAGCGGATGAAATTGTAAAGATATTCGGTTTTGTTCCGTCAAAAAGCGAATTTGTGAAGTGGATGCTCGGTAAATATCCCAAGCTTTTGGAATCGTATAATGATGGTTCAGAAAAAATATGGGCATTCAGAAATCGTATTCATGCGCAGGAAATGCCGGATATGTCTATAGACTATATCGCCAAAATGTGGCGTACATGTATGGACAGGGACATAGAATTTATTATATTGTCTCCACCGCTTCCGTCAGATTATGACCAGGAACGAATTGACAGAATGAATGAAAAAATGGTGGCAGACGGAATGGGTGATCTGATGAATCAATATGTGGGCAGTATTTTTTATATTGAGCCGGAAGAGTTTGTGGATGGTATTCATATGAATAAGCAGTTTCTGGGCTTTCACAGGGAGGCGTTTGTCCGCAGACTAATTGGAACGGATTCTTGAAAGACTGTTGACAGGGAAAGATTAAAAATGACGAAGAAAGACAAACTAAGAGTATTGATGATTGGTCCAGATAGAAGTGTTCATGGTGGGATATCAGGTGTGGTCAACAATTATTATGCTGCGGGTCTGGACAAGCAGATCGATTTGTATTATATTGGCACGATGGTGGAAGGAGCTAAATGGACGAAATTGATCTGTGCGATGAAAGCGTATCTTCTTTTTTTAAAGAAACTGAAAACGTATGATATTGTGCACGTCAATATGGCATCCGATGCCAGCTACTATCGGAAATCTTTTTTTATTCGAACAGCGAAACACTGTCACAAAAAGATTGTTATTCATCAGCATGGTGGCAATTTTACGGAATTTTATGAGAAGGAATTAAGTGATCGGGGAAGAAAAAGCGTGAAGAAAGTGCTTTCCATGGGCGATGCTTTTCTCGTGTTGGGTACAGTTTGGAAGGATTTTTTCGGCACTATTATCGGGCGGGATAAGATCATGGTACTGCCTGATGCCATACAGATTCCGAAAATAGACAGCAAACAATATGGAACTCAAAAAATTTTATTTCTGGGCAGACTGTGCCAGGCAAAGGGTATCAATGAGCTGCTTACGGTTATGCCGATGTTGAGGAATAAATATCCGAAGGTGCATCTGTATCTTGGAGGAATATGGGAAGATCATGAATTAAAGAAAAAGGCGCAGTTACTCGGAGAGTGTGTGACTGATCTGGGCTGGGTCAGCGGTGAAAAAAAGCAGAAATACCTGAGAGAGTGTGACATTTTTGTTATGCCTTCCTACTTTGAAGGGCAGTCTGTATCTATTCTTGAAGCTATGGCAAACGCCTGCGGGATTGTGGCATCAAAAACCGGAGGTATTCCTGACATGATCGTGGAAGATGAGACGGGGATTTTTGCGATGCCGCGGGATACCAAGACGCTTGAAGCAGGGCTGGACAGACTGCTTGGAGACCCTGGGCTGTGTCGAAGACTGGGGGAAAATGCCCGTAGGAAAGCAGAGAATGAATTTTCAATAGAAGACAATATGAAGCAGCTTCTTGTCGTGTATGAGTCAATCAGCTGTGGGGAGCAGTAGCATGGGAAATAAAGAACCGCTGATCAGTGTGATTGTTCCGGTATATAACGGACAGAATTGTCTGGCCGACTGCATTGACAGCATTGAAAAGCAGACCTATGAGAATCTGGAAATTATCGTTGTGAATGACGGTTCTACGGATCAAACTATGGCTGTTTGCGAAAGCTTGCAGGTCTCTTATGATAATGTTAAAATTCTGACATTGAATGATGAAGGTGTTTCCGCTGCCCGGAATGCCGGGATAGAGGCGTCAGAGGGAGATTTTGTCACTTTTGTGGACGCAGATGACAGGCTTCGTCCCGAAATGCTGAGGATATTGTATAATAGTATGGTCAGAAGCGGGAGTGATGTTACCGGATGCCGGTTTTTCCTATGGAGCAGAGAGTCAGAATGGGAACGGGAAATCGTTGCGGATGCAGTAGTCGGCGAAACAAAGATCTATGATACTACGCAATATTTGAGAGAAGCCGTACTTCAGGGTAACAACAGGTGCTGGAGCAAGTTGTACCGAAGAGCAGTTGTGGAACAGGTGCATTTTCAAAAAGGTCTCAGCATTGGTGAGGATATGCTCTTTTTAATCAAAATGTTATCTGTTGTGGATAAGATTGCGGAAATAGATTATCCGGGTTATGGATATTACAGGAATCCAACGGGGGCGATTAACAGAGAGTTTACGCCCGGATATATGGATCAGATTACCTGCTGGCAGCTTGCGAGAGAAGAGATAATGAGGATTGAACCTGATCTGGAACCGCAGGTCATGGCATTGTGTATGATTGGGATTATGCTCACTGCGGGGAAGTTTGCCATGCTTCCGGCAAAGAAGAGAAGAGATTATCAGGAATATGTCGGGATATGTCGGGAAAGGTTACGGGAGGCGATGAAAGTGCCGGGAGCATATGGAAAATTGTCAGCGGGATA
>CAYXKS010000049.1:0-4086 GCA_964465725.1 uncultured Bacteroides sp.
CGTATGTACAAATTGTCCGCTGTTATAATAAAGTTCCAGAACCTCTTCAATTTGTTTCAGACGACAGAGGTCCGCATAGGACAGCCACTTGGTGGAAAGTACTTCATAAGGTGGAAGAGTGGTATATATGAGTTCATATTGGGAGGCGCGCAGTTCCATATTGGACCCTTTTAATACTTTAAGAAAACCTAACTGCAGTTGTTCCGGACGAAGAGCATAGACGTCATTAAAGGAATTCTGAAAGGTTTTCAGATCTTCAAAGGGAAGTCCGGCAATCAGGTCTAAATGAATATGAATATTATTCCAGGAAGAAATCTGTCTGACTACAGCGGCAACTTTCATAAGATCCATTCTGCGGTCGATTTCGGTGATAGTTTTTGGAAAAGTTGATTGTACGCCTATCTCTAATTGAACAGCGCCGGGACGCATTTGTTTAAGTAATACCAGGTAATCTTCGTCCAGTAAGTCTGCAGCAATTTCAAAGTGAAAGTTTGTAATCTTATTGTCATGTTTCAGAATATGTCTAAGGATAGGGAGAGCATGGTCTTTCTTGCAGTTGAATGTACGATCTACAAATTTGACCTGAGGTATTTTTTTCTCCAGAAAGAAATCCAGTTCTTCACACACACGCTCTACAGAACGGAAATCCATGGTCTTATCAATAGAGGAGAGGCAATAACTGCAGGAAAACGGACAGCCTCTGCTGCTCTCGTAATAGATGATACGATGATTAAAATCAGCGGTATTTTCCTGTGCCAGGTCTTTATACCAGAACGGAATATCATTAAGTGATAGCTTAGGTGTATTCGTACTGTCAAGAATAGCAGGAAGGTTGTCCATAGTATCATTTACATAAGAAGATACCAGATAGGAGAAGGAGCCTTCTCCGGGACCGGACATAATTCCCCGAAGCTGCCATTTCTGTATTATTTCGGATGCATTATAGGACACTTCTGGTCCTCCGGCCCAAATATCCGTGTCCGGCATAATTTTGTGCAGATCAGGGATGATGGCATCTATCATGCTGCGATTCCATATATAGCAGGAAAAGGCGATCACATCAGGGTGCCTTTTATATATTTCCTGCAGAATGAATGAAGGTTGCTGGTTGATCGTAAATTCTATGATATCTACATAAGATTTATATTCACCTGTGCAGGATTTCAAGGAAAATACGGCGGGATTGGAGTGGATGTATTTGGCATTGATGGCCACGAGTAAAATGTTCATAAGATAAATTTCCTTTTGGTATTATATAAAATTTTCTTGTTATTTTATCATGATTATAAGGAAGCAACAAGAATAAGAGCGGATAGATTACACCCGCGCTTATTCATATATTTGATGTTGATACAACATCAGGTTCATTTTCTAATTTCTGCTCTAATGTATATTTGGGATGTTGAAATATTGTTTTTCTGACTCCATTTATAATTTTATCTTTTAACATCCAATATAGATTTTGTCCCCCATATGCTACATTTTTCTTTACTACAAAGGAAATAATTGTACATGGAGAGCCTATCCTATCACGATATTTCAAGAATATGTATACTGTAGTAATCGAACCTGGCAGCTGACTTTCGATTATGTAGTCACATTTAATAAGTGAATTATTTTGTGGACCATCTTTCGGGGAATATATACGAATAATATTATTTTCATCTAAATATTGTTCAAGAAATTGAAGATGCACTATTCTATTTTCTACATCCTTTTCATCATTAGGTTTTCCTTGATAAAATTTACTTTGTGCCAAATATTCATCTGTAATTGGATTATCCTCATTCAAGATCCATGATATAGTCTTCTTTTTATTTCTTGGAATATTGATATCTGTAAGGTATTGAAATCCTGCCATATGATGAAAATCTTTCAGCATAAAATTCAGTGAAACTACCCGTACATTTCTATTTGCCAAATGAAATACGTATGAGGTTGTATTGACTAAGTTCAAAAAATGAACAGCCGCTTTTTGTATCTTATTCATATTCATTATCCTATTGCATAAAATAAAGCCCTGCACTAATCGTGGCAAGGCTTTATAGTCTTCTTAACAACTTTCTTTCGCTTACGCTAGATGGATTATGGTAAGTTGCCACCTTTGTGAGCCTCCATGTTCACCGCCCTCCATCACGGCTTGCACTTCAATGGCGAAAGCATTTTATGAGTCTGCTTCTCAAGAAGTTTCCTTCTGATATTATAATATGCCATTTATATTAAAAAATCAATTATAATATGCATAATTTCCATATTTTTGTAGTTAAAGTTAAAAGTTAGTTTGATAATAAAATTATTGCCATAAATACTGCTCAGCAACAAAAACAGAAAAATTAAAATTCCGTATATGCATGTTTTCTGATAATTCATCAATTTTCAGATAATAATGACGTATCCAGTATAATTCATCAACATGTTCTCCTTCCGGGTCCAGATAGTTTTTGACTTCTTCATAGGATTCCGGGAAACCTGCCTGACGGATATGCTCGTTAATATCCGTGATGTAGAAATTTATCTCGTCGTTGAGCAGGATGGGCGCCGCATCCGCCGAGAGGGTGGAGAGATAGTCCTGGTTGTCATGGACATCGTAGTTATCCAGATAGTCAAGGTGTACAGGATTTAAATTATATCTGGCAATCCAATAGTCAGGATGCGCGAAGGACAGGCAGATATAAAATATAGTGACCACTGCCATGCCGTAAGTAAAGAGCGGAAAGCTGTTCTTATAGATGAAGACAGTTACGCCCATCATTAGCAGAAAGATTACTGCCAGCGCCCATAGAACCAATATTCTCAGGAGTGTAAGATTATAACGATTGATGTACATAAGCATCCGCAATGCACTCGAAAGTATCATAATGAAAGTACATCCGCTGATGACCGTGAGAATGATTTTCAACACAATATTATCTCTGAAAAGATAAAGACAGATCAGAACAATAATCAGATTCAGGATGCAGACAGTCAGAAGCTGGAAGAATCCTTCTCTGGCGTAACTGGAATAAGTATAACCTTCTGGAAGGCGCATATTTCCGATGAAGAGATACAGGATCTGTATTACACTGAATATCAGGTAGACGATGGAGAGTGATACTGTGATAACAATGGCAATAATCGGTTCTTGTGTACGGTGATTGGTCAGCTCTTCTTTGATGTTTTTCATGCAGAGTGCAGCATAAATTGCATAGGAGGAGAAGAAAACCAGAACCATCATCAGAAGAATACCAAATACAGTACTGAAATTAATGGAGTTCAGTATTCTGGAAAAAATATCAGCAAATACCGCATCTGCACTGGCTAACAGCATGGTCACAACCAGGAGCAGAGGAATTGCAATTATAATACCGATCATGACAGGTAAGAAATAGCTCTTTTTTCCTGTTTTCTTTTGTTTTTGGGCATCAAAATAAGACACCGTGTCTGAAAAGGGACGGAACAGGCAGCCGACAGCTGTGCCGATTATCTGGAACAGGGCCGTAAAATATTTAGGAAGATCCCACTCATTATCAGTATACATTGTATGCAACATCAAGATGAAAGCGAGAAGAAAAATGCCGCATTTGTTTATGACAAGCAACTGCGGGGAATTAGTGAGGCAGTTGGAAATCCCCAGAAGTATGATGCTGATAATATAGAAGATGCTGTTTTTTTTGTAAGGAACCCCTAACTTTTGCATAGAGAAGAAAAAATAGAAGAGGGTTCCTGCGACGAAAAAAGGGTAGGTAATACCGGATGCGTTCTTATACAGGCAGAAAGTATAGAAGAGTGCATAGAGCAGACTTCCTGCGCTGAAGAAGGAAAAATGTTCTTTCATGTTTTTTGTGTAAACGGTGTCAGGTTTTGGAGCTGAATATGGCTGCTGTGAATTATAAGGATTGTTTGAAGCAGCAGGAATTTTGTTTGGTGTGGTTGGCGCTCCGGTATTTAAAGAAGAACTGCTGGCAGCAGGGTTGACAGTTGTTTTTGCTGTTTTGTCCGGTTGATTTTGATCTGCGCTTGTGTTATCTGTCTGTTGTCTTATTTGTTCCATAGTAAACCTCCTTAATTTTTTTAAATGACGTCTTTAAACGCCTTGGAATATCTTTT
>CAYXKS010000049.1:4186-6635 GCA_964465725.1 uncultured Bacteroides sp.
TTTTTATTCTTCCGGAGAATCTTCGTCTTCCACATACTGCAGAATATCTCCTGGCTGGCAGTTCAGCGCCTTGCAGATTTCGTTCAATGTGGAAAGCCTGATAGCTTTCGCCTTATTATTTTTCAGGATGGAAAGATTCGCAAGGGTTATATCAATTTCGCCTGCCAGTTCGGTCAGTCCTTTCTTGCGCTTTGCCATCATAACATCCAGATTGATGATAATCGCCATAGATAGCCTCCTTATTTTTAAGTAACAGTCCGGACTCAATATCATTAATAAAACCGGATTTGTTGTAAACAGTCTAAATCGTCAGATCATTTTCCAGTTTATAAGTAACAGCCTTATCAAAGATGCCGGCCAGCACTTTACTGAATAATCCAGCGATTACGAATACCAGTATAATGATAAATATGGAAGGTGTTATAAAGATGAAAAGGCGGCATGCGGTAATCACTGCAATGAAAAAGCTGTATATGCTCATTTTCTCTAAGCTTTTAACATTTTCTCTGATGAAACAGTCGCCGCCTATGACAGTTCGGAACATTCTGCGCAGTTGTTGAACAATCAATATGGCAAATATGCCGGACAGAAAAAGGACTACGCAGAGGGAATAGTAATTCTCTGCAAAATAAGTACTGTACCTGCCGTAGAATTTAACGCTCAGAGGCAAAGTTACGATGACAATAATTCCTGAATAAAACATGAAGTCCAGCAAGTACTTGGTAAATAGGGTTAATTTGTCTTTCATAGGGTTGAATCCTTTCTGTAAATGATAGAGTTTAATTTACGATAATCGTACATATTATTGCTTTCTGGTAACATCTGTAAGCCTACTGTAACACTATAAAAAATGAATGTCAATAAAAATTTATCGAATTTCAATAAATAATTATTATTTATCAATAATAGAAAGTGAAAGGAAAAAACAATTAGCTCTTGTACATTTTTTCAGTCTGAAATATAATAAATAATATTAATTGTGGATACTATTGCATACTAGGAGAAGAGGACGTGAAGTATTTATTTAGAGTAGGGCGTGGGAAAAAAATCATTATTAATGCAAATGAAACTTTTGAGACGTTGGGGCATAGAATTCTTAGAGAATACAGCATAGTTCCGGATCATCTTTTCTTGTTTGAATTTTCGAATGGGGAAACAACAAATTCAGCCTCCCCGTTTGGACCGTTTGACGATTTTAGGGAGGTGAATATTGATTCGAAAATTAAAGACAGGAACTTGATGGTCGGAGATGAATTGACTTTGGTCTACGATTACTCCAGGGATTGGAAACGCAAAGTGAAGCTGGTGGAGATAGATGTTTCGAAGTAGAGAGTCATTGCAAAACTGCCTGAAAAGTCATATCTCTGGTCACTGGCATATTCGGATCGGGAACAGAGCCATCTTCTGTGGACACCCATGCAGTGACCACTGCATGTTCGGAAGGTACCTGCGGAAATTCCGGGAGAATATCATTATCCAGGGCATACAGCGTTTCATAGACATTTCCCTCTATCAACAGTGTAATTTTATGCACGGGAACTTGATTGATCCATGCTTGATCGAGGAAGTTTTTTCTTTCAGTGATATAATCTGATAAAAATGTGATTTGTTCTTTTCTGTCACCATTGTATCCGTTTTTTATATATTGGTCTTCCCATCTTATTTGATCCATTGCGGCAGAGGCAGCGGTTATCTCGTCAAGAGTCGATAGTATCTCACCAGCTAACAATGGCAGATAAGGACTGATCTCATTCTGGTAGCAGGAAATTATTTCCTGATAAAATTCAGGCTTTTCATACAAGCTTTGAAACCACACGGAGGCGTCACTGTGAGAAGCCAGTTTAGAGAGTCTTTCCGGTGATGTGGATATCTGACCAAGATAATCTGGCGAGTTACCCCAAGAAACATCATAATCCCAGATGGGCCCGGCATATAATTTACCGTCTACTGTATCAGAATCTTTGTAGAAAAAGGAACTTGCAACACCGCCGTCATAATTGGCAGTGACTTCTTCCAGTAAATATTTGCGTGCGAAAGAATCTGTATCGATCAGATCCTGATAGGGTTTTCCGGTATTGCCGTCTATGCCCTCTGCGGATAATACAGCGTTTTCTACACTTTGAATGTAGTCGTTGATATAGGAAATCTGCGCCTCGGATGTGTATTCAGGAGAACGGACAATAAAACATTCCTTGGCTTCGGTGATAAAATAACTGTTGTTAATTTCTACTTCTTTTAAAAATCTACTGTCAAAATCCCGTTCGATCAGATAGCCGCCGGTGATATCATCCGGGTTTTCGGGAATCTGTTTTGCCTTTGTGCTGTCAGTCCATGCTGTCTCGTAAGTACTCAGGTCGGTGTTTTCATTTTCGTATTCCGTGGTTTTTTCGAGATCCGAGATTCGAAGTCGGTTTCTGCTGATTTCAATCTTTTCGACGACGTAATAATT
>CAYXKS010000049.1:6735-15520 GCA_964465725.1 uncultured Bacteroides sp.
GCCAAGTGACCATGTTTACATGGGCATTTGGAGACTGCCGCGAGGGTGGAGTACTCCGCAGTTTGCTGCGCTTTCAAGATATGATGTCCCATAGCTTGCTGCGGGGTATTTCACTATAGTGCAATTAATAAACCAACAGGACAATGGTCCGAACCCTGAATATCTTTGTAAATAACGGCATCTTCCAGCTTGTCTTTCAAAATTTCCGAGACGAGAAAATAGTCGATACGCCAGCCTGCGTTCTTGGCTCTGGCGTTGAATCGATAAGACCACCAGGAATAAGCTCCTTCCAGATCAGGATAGAAATACCTGAATGTGTCAATAAATCCGGCCTCTGTCAGTGTTGTAAACTTTGCTCTCTCTTCGTCGGTAAATCCTGCGTTCATACGATTGGTTTTCGGATTCTTCAAATCGATTTCCTTGTGCGCTACGTTCAGGTCACCGCAGAAGATGACGGGCTTCTTTTCTTCCAGTTTCTTCAGGTAGGCCAGAAAATCTTCTTCCCAGTGCATGCGGTAGTCAAGCCTTGCCAATTCGTTCTGGGAATTGGGAGTGTAGACCGTTATAAAATAGTAGTCAGGATACTCCAGAGTGATTACGCGTCCCTCATGGTCATGTTCTTCGATTCCTATTCCGTAAAATACTGAGACAGGCTCATATTTCGTAAAAATCGCGGTGCCGGAGTAGCCCTTTTTTTCCGCATAATTCCAATATTGATGATAGCCGGGCAATTCCAGATTGATCTGTCCTTCCTGCAGTTTCGTCTCCTGTACACAGAAGATATCGGCGTCCTGCGCAAGAAGAAAGTCCGTGAAGCCTTTGCCGACACAAGCTCTTAAGCCGTTTACATTCCAGGATATAAATTTCATGATATGATTCCTTTCTTTGGTATAATTATTGTTCTGATTCCCTCATAGCCAGATTCACATATTCTCAATGATGTTCTAATCATAATACTCCGTAATCAATTCATCCACAATTTCCTGTGAAAGATTATACATTCCATCCAACCGTTCTTCATAATTTTCCAGAGTCAGCCTCTCTTCACCTTTAGCAAGTTTATCATAGATATAATAATTGATGTCCTTGGAAAAGTGGACCATATCCATGTAATTGTCCAGATTTGTGATGATTTTCCTGTCATCCTGATAAAAGTAGACTTCGGCATTTTCATAGGCAAGCAATGTCTTAATGGCTTGCTTCTCATTATAGATTACGGCGTCCCGCTCGCCGCTTCGATAAGCATTATCCCACCATAACATGGAATAGGGCGAGAAGAAGAACTTAAAGGTGGTCTCGGGATGTGCTTCCAACTGGGCAGTAAGAAGAGCAATATTGCCGGAAAGCTCTTCGGAATTCATGGTTTCCGGCTGCATGTCTTTGATGGAAGGAAGACGGGTATACAGTCCCATCGCCATGTCCCGGCCGAAATATTTCCATTGTGCCCAGTTGTAAGAATCACCTTCATCATAATTGCCGATGAAAGAATAGGCAAGCATGTAAGGCAGTTTCTCCATCAGGACATCTTTATTCAGAAAGTAAGGATAATCATTAAACAGGTTTTTATCATACAAATACATCGGACATCCGGTAGACTCGTAAGTAGGTTCGGTGCTCGCTGACAGAGACGACGGATCAATATTATAGAAAACATATTTCAGATCGTGCTTTTCATAAGCGTTGTCCAGCAGATAACATAAGTCTGCAGTGGCTCCGTAAGAGCGGATCGCCTTGATTGTGGTGCAGCCAAATCCCCCGTCAAACCAGTGATTATTGTAATTCTCACAGACGGAGGAACCTACGATCAGTGCGTCATAGTCGAAGGTGCGCAGCGTTCCGATACATTGATATTCTTTGTCCGTAAGCACTGCTTTTAATCCGGGCAGCGGCTTGTGATACTGGTAAAAAGGGTCGAAAATTGCCACCGCGGCGATTACCGCCGCCAGTAGAATCAGTGTTCTTATAAAAAATGATTTCAAAAATTTCTTGTCAGCTTCCATTATTTCCTATTCCTGAATATTATCCATAACATTAAAATTTTATGACATGATACCATACCAATGCTATTAAGTTAAGAAAATTATGCTATAGTTAACGACATTAGAAATTTCGTTTTCGGCCCTGCAGACGCTCCCATATATGGCTTCTGCAAGAGCCGGAAACAGAAATTTGTTATGTCGTTTACTATAATACACAATGTCAGGTGCGTCCGACTTAACTTAATGACATTGATACCATATCAGCCATTATTAAAAGTTAAAATACAAAAATGTACTGACCTGTGACAGCGAAATTATGCACCATACAAGCAGGATACAGATAATCCAGCATTTTCCAGAGGTGAGTTCACCTTTTGTTGCACGCTCGTAGGCGGTTGGCCGAAAGACCAGGAAGAAAGAGAATGCAAGCAGAAGGATCAGGAAAGCCAGATACATATAGTTGATCAGACCCGGCGCTGCTATGTCCAGTACTTGTTTTATCACATACAACTCTGAGATATCGAGCTGTGCGGCAATTTCAAAGATTTTGCCGGTAAAGGCGCCGGAGAAAAGATTCTTGAATAACTGTATCGCCCCAAGCATACTCTGGCTCCGGAAGAAAAAGAGAGACAGATTGAACAGCGTGAATGTAAAAATCCATCCCAGCCAAGCCGGAATATGGAAGCGCGCAGGTCTCTTTTCTTCACGGCCGCTTATGCCTATGATGCCGAGATTATCCCAGACGACCAGAAGCCCCTGCATGGCGCCCCATGCTACATAGGTCCATGCCGCTCCATGCCATAGTCCGCTCAGAAGAAAGACAATGAAAGTATTAAATAACATACGTGTTTTGCCTTTTCTGCTGCCGCCTAACGGAATATAGACATAGGTGATGAAGAAGCGGGACAGAGTAATATGCCACCTCTGCCAGAATTCCTTGATGCTGCAGGAACGGTAAGGAGCATTGAAATTCATTGGAAGTTCAATATTGAACATTTTGCCAAGACCGATTGCCATATCAGAGTAACCGCTGAAATCAAAGTATAACTCGAATGTGTAGGAAAGAATCACGATTACGGTGGAAATACTGTCGAGAGAAAAAGTCTGGGCAAATCCATAATTAGCCACGAGAGCGAAAGTGTCTGCCAGCAGCACCTTTTTCGCCAGGCCCAATATAAACAAGTAGATACCTCGGGAAAAAGAGGAGACGTTAAGACGCCGCTTGGAAGTATCTTCAAACTGAGGAATCATCTCGCTGTATAATACGATCGGCCCGGCAATCAGCTGAGGAAAAAAAGTAACAAATGTAATGTAATTTAACAAAGAATAATGATCGGATTTTCCAAGACATCTGTCAATTACAAAAGATAACTGCTGAAATGTAAAAAAGCTGATGCCGAGAGGCAACAATATATGTTTCAGGGTAAAATCCGTATGGAAAACATAATTAATATTCTCAATGAAGAAATCATAGTATTTGAAGTAGAACAGAATGCCGAGGTTCAAAAAGATTCCGGCATACAGGCCGATACGGCGAAAGAGCTTCGTGTGTGTGGAACCTAACGGAATCAGAGTCAGAAGGAAACTCAGCAGATAATTCAGTCCGATACTTACCAGAATGATAGCAAGATAATATACGTTAAAATAACCATAGAACCACAGGGACATGCCAGCCAGAAAAAGATTGGCCAATCTGTATTGGCTGTAATGGTTCAATCCATACCAGCCGAGAAGAACAATTGGAAGAAATATAAAAATAAAGATATAGGAATTAAATAACATGTGTAATAAAAGTCCCTTTCTATAGTGAAAGACATTGGAAATTTCGTTTCTATTATATATGGGCGATTTAATAACAATTTATTCTTTCACAGGTTTATACGTTGATGTCCCATAATAGCACATATAGTACATGAATCATTTAAGAAGAATGGAAATCCTTTCGTTTTTACATATTTTACAAATAAAGGCAAAAAATAGTACAGAGTAAGTATATCAAATAGGAAAGCAGGATACAATAAAGAAACAATTAAGAATAGTTTATTGTTACAATGAAATTATGATCAGGGAGGTCATTATGAAAAAATTAATTGCGACTGTAATAATAGGAGGAATCTTTCTGCTGACAGGATGTGAGGATCAGTTGCCGGAGGATGATCTGGTGAATAACGGACAGGCTTTTGGAATGCAGAAAGTAGTGGACGATCTGGAAGCAAGCAATTTTCCTATGTTGAATAAGGAAAAATTCATACCACTTGCAGATCTGAAGGATGACGTCAAGGAGCTGTTGGGCGATAATTATTGGCCGGAAGTAAATCTGACGGAGGAAGAGCTTGCCCAGAGAGTTGGAATCACGAAAGATATGTATGTGGATTTTTTGGCTGAGAAGCAGGTATTGGACGCTCATATTGACACGATGATTATTATTCAGGCTAAGGAAGCTTATGTGGGAGCAGTGGAACAGGCGCTGGAAGAGTATCGTTCGGCTATCATAGAGGAAAACCGCGATCATCCTCAGAATCTTGGCAAGGCGAAGGCATCCAGGATGGAGACAATCGATAATTATGTATGCTTTGTGCAGCTTGGGGCAGATACGACTGCTGTCGCCGACAAGGGCGAGGAAGAAATCATAGATTTTTGCCAGGAAGAGAATGAACGCGCGTTGTATGTTCTGGAACAGGATATCCTGGAACAGCTTCGGGACTGAGTGAAATCCAGGGATTCGCCTGAGATAATTATAGCCGCATCAGGATTGTCCTGTCTGTTTTATTTCATTATATGTTCATTCCGCCACTGTCTTGGCGAGATCCCGTATACATTTTTAAACGCTCTGGAAAAATGCAGTTGATTCGGGTAACCGACTGCATTTCCTATGTCCGCTATTGAAAATTCGGTCAGCCGCAGCAGTTCGGTGGCTTTGGACATACGATAGGAAATCAGGAATTCCTGAGGCGATTTCCCTGTATTTTCGTGGAATATTTTACCGAAATAGCTTCTATTCAGTCCGCAGGCCGCAGCGATATCTTCCACGGAGATATCATTTTGAAAATTTTCCTCAATGAAAGAGAATGCTTCTTTGATATAGAAATCACGCAAGCTGTTTCCTTTGCTAATTTCGGAAGAAGAAGCGGAGCGCATAAAGCTGTCAATAAAGAGGAAGAGGTGCCCAATGAGGTGAAAGGGCGACTCGTTCTTGTGATTGACAATGTAGAGCATTTCTGATTTCATCGTCTCTGCAATATCTTTATAGCGTGCCTTGTAAACAGGCTGATTGCGGCTAAGTCCGGTTAGTTCGACAGCTTCTTTGGCGCGCAGTCCGTCGAATTCGAGCCAGACATATTCCCATGGAATTTCATGGTCTGCTATATAAGTGCAGATCTGATGAGGGAAAAGCATGAATCCCTGACCGCTTTTTATCTGATACTGTATAGATTCTCCCTGTGTATTTTCCGCATATAAAGTTCCTGTGCCGGATAGACAATAATGGAAGAGATAATGATTTCTGGCGGCCGGGCCAAAGGAATGGGATGGGTCACACTGTTCCCATCCGAACTGATACAGTCCTAAATCGACAAAATTTTCACTTGGAAAAACTGAAAAGATTACGTCACTCATTTCCGGTAACCGTGCCTTTCTTTTGCATCGTAATCATACATCATTTCTGTAACAGCCCAGCTTATGGCTTCATCGTTTTTCATTTTAATGTTCCTGGGAAATATGTCTGAAAAAGGAAAAATAGGATGCTCTGAAAGAATTATATACCAAAATGCTACTTCACTTCAAATAATATGCATAAAAATAGCATAAAGGCATATAACACGTGATATAAGGCTATTTATTGATAGCAAAATGGTATGTTACAATGCCAATATCAAATCAGGGAAGGAGAGATACTATGACAAGGAGGAAAGTGAAATACCTTGGAGTGGCATTATGCAGTATGGCTGCGATGACGGTCTCCGGGGGATGCGGTAACTCGGCTGATGGTAATAAGACTGAAATTGAAATTGTTCAGTATAAACCGGAAGCTGCTAATTATTTTAGTGTTGTGGAAGAGGAATTCAATGCAACACATGATGACATTCATCTCACGATCAGTTCTCCCAATGATGCAATGACGATATTGAAGACAAGGTTTATCAGGGAGGATTATCCTGACATCATAGGAATCGGTGGTGACATCAACTATTCCTATTTTGTGGATGCGGAGATTCTGGAGGACATTTCCGATTATGAGGGACTTCAGAATATCAATCAGGGATATCTTGAGATTGATGAAGCTTTGAAATTCGTTCCGGTGGAAGGAACTTACGCAGTGCCTTATGTGGCCAATGCGGCGGGTATTTTGTACAACAAGGATATGTTTGCAGAGCATGGCTGGGAAATCCCGACAACCTGGGATGAACTTATTACATTGTGTGACAGTATCAAGGCGGAAGGTATCCTTCCATTTTATTTCGGATTCAAGGATACATGGACCTGTCTGGCTCCCTGGAATGCCATGGCGGTGGATTTGGCGCCGGCGGATGCATCCAAGCAGGTAAACCGCGGAGAGACGACCTTTGCAAAAGAATACCGGGAAGTGTCTGAGAAGTATTTGGAGCTGCTGCCGTACGGACCGGAAGACCCTTTTGCTTATGGATACAATGATGCCTGTACAGCTTTTGCGCGTGGTGAGTCTGCAATGTACCCGATCGGAAGCTATGCGGCGCCTCAGATTTTGTCCGTAAATCCGGACCTGAATCTGGATTCCTTCGTAATGCCGGCCAATGATTCGGCAGACGGTAATACATTGAATTCAGGAATTGACCTTCAATTCTGTGTGACAGCGAATTGCAAGAACAAAGAGGCCGTGTACGAAGTGCTGGATTTCCTCTATGAAGACGAGAATATTCAGAAATATATCGATGCGCAGACAGCAATCCCATGCAAGGATGGAGATTTCAAGCTCCCTTCCATTTTGGATGGAATGACGGAATATATCGCATCAGGCAATATGACGGACTATCAGGACCATTATTATCCTTCCGAGATGGCCGTGGATGCGCAGATTCAGACCTTCCTGCTGAATCAGGACGTGGATGCTTTCCTTACGAAATTCGATACGGATTGGCTGCGGTATAACCGGGATATTATCCGTCTGGTACAGGATTATGAAAAAGAGCATGGAAGCGCCAATCAGTGAGAAAGGAGAGCATAAGTTATGAAAAATGAAAGAAAAAGAACCTTTTTGTTAATTACAATTCCGATTCTTGCCTTATTTATCTGCTTCAATACCATTCCGCTGATCCGCGGTGTGATATATAGTTTTACCAACTTTAAAGGCTTTGGAAAATATGACTGGGTCGGATTCAGAAACTATATTGATCTGTTTTCAGACGCCCGGGTGGGCAAATCTTACTGGTTTACCTTTAAACTGGCTATTGTCTCAACAATAGTGGTGAATGTGCTCAGTCTTTTGCTTGCATTAGCGCTGAACAGTACAATAAAGGCCAAGAGCTTTTTCCGCGGGGCATATTTTTTGCCCAATATATTGGGATCGTTGGTTGTAGGTTATATCTTCAATTATTTCTTCACATACATTCTTCCGGCATTGGCGGATATGATCGGAATAGATGCTCTGCGCAGCAGTATTCTGTCCAATCCGAACGCGGCATGGATCGGTATCATGATTGTGTGTGCATGGCAGGCGATCGCGATGAATACGATTATCTATATTTCCGGCCTGCAGACTGTGCCGGAAGATGTGTACGAGGCTGGCGGCCTTGACGGGGCTACGGGCTGGAAGCAGTTTAAATACCTGACTTTTCCTTTGATCATCCCGTTTTTCTCTATCAACATGGTTCTTTGTGTGAAGAACTTCCTGATGGTATTCGATCAGATCATGGCGTTGACGAAGGGCGGTCCGGCACAGAGCACGGAGTCTATCTCCTATCTCATCTATAACAATGGTATGTCAGGCGGACAGTTCGGATTTCAGAGCGCCAATGCGGTTGTATTCTTTATCGTAATCGTAGCGGTTTCTGTAGCGCAGATGAAGTTTTCCGGTAAAAAGGAGGAACAGTTATGACAATAAATAAGACGAATAAAGCGGCTATGATCGTCCTGATTCTCGGTCTTTCCACGATCATATTCCCGTTATATCTGACCATTGTGATTGCGTTCAAGCAGCCTTCGGAAATGACGAACAGTATAAGCGGTATCCTTTCTCTGCCCCAGACATGGAGTCTGAATAATTTTAGAGAAGCTATGGAGATCACGAATTTCTGGCATTCGCTTGGAAACAGTCTGATTATTACAGTGGCTACGGTGATATTATCCATTATCGTACATTCCCTTATGGGATATGCGCTGGGCAGGAATAAAGCACACAGTAAGTTCTATAGCTTCGTATATTTATTCATTGTCAGCGGTATGTTCGTTCCTTTTGCGATCCTGATGATGCCTCTGGCAAAGCAGACGGCAGAATTAGGGTTGGCGAATTGGTTCGGTGTTATCCTGCTCTATGTAGTATTCTATATGCCGATGAACGTGCTTCTTTATTCAGGATATCTGGTGAATATTCCTATGGCGCTTGAAGAGGCGGCCAAGGTAGACGGTGCATCTACATGGAGAACATACTGGAAAATCATATTTCCGATCATGCGCCCTATGCATGCGACGGTTGCGGTACTTACAGCGCTGGCAGTCTGGAATGATGTTATGACGCCGTTGGTTATCATGGCGGGTTCAGGACAGAATACTCTGCCGCTTGCACAGCTGAACTTCCAGTCACAGTTTGGTACGAATTACAATCTGGCGTTTGC
>CAYXKS010000050.1:0-11219 GCA_964465725.1 uncultured Bacteroides sp.
ATCTGTATAATATCAAAATTCTTTTCATAATGAAACAGATTCTTTTGTCACAATTTGGTCCTGTGATGCACTGTTATATTCTTTTTTCTCCACAACCTATTGACATTTATATTTATTATGATATCATAATGATATCAAATAGATTTTGCAATGAAGCACCCGTGAATGGCATCCCATCACCCACGCTTCAGAATGGAGGACACTATGCAAGAGAAAAATTTAGAAGAAAAAATCATTCAGGGCAAAAAGAACGGTCTGCCCGTGCTGCTGGGCATCCTTTTGATGTATGCTGCAGCCATCATCGGCGTTGTGATCAGCGGTATCATGCTCGAATACCTAAGAGGTACCGTATTTGTCAAAATTTTCTTTACTTTTATCATGGTCATCTGCTTCATCATCATAGCCTTCGGCTGGATCCTGTTCTGTGGACTTAAGGTGTTAAAGCCGCAAGAGGCGCTGGTGCTTACTCTGTTCGGCAAGTATATCGGGACCCTCAAAGGAGACGGATTCTACTATGTCAATCCTTTCTGTTCCGGTGTAAATCCCGCCGCACGCACGAAGCTCAGCCAGAGCGGGGATGTGAAGGGCATGAATGCCTCCGATCCTGCATCTGCGGCCAATCAGGAGACACCCACCAAGAAACTCTCCCTGAAAGTTATGACCCTGAATAACAGCCGTCAGAAGATCAACGACTGTCTGGGTAATCCGGTTGAGATCGGCATTGCTGTGACATGGCGTATCGTGGACACCGCGAAAGCCGTATTTAATGTAGATAACTACAAAGAATTTCTGTCATTGCAGTGCGACAGCGCCCTTCGTAATATCGTGCGTATCTATCCCTATGATGTGGCACAGGGCGTTGACACTACCGGCGACGGCATGGCTGATGAAGGCAGTCTGCGCGGTTCCAGTGAGATAGTGGCTGCCAGGATCCGTGACGAAATCCAGTCCAAAGTGTGGGAAGCAGGTATAGAAATCATTGAAGCCCGCATCACCTATCTCGCATATGCACCCGAGATTGCTGCGGTTATGCTGCAAAGACAGCAGGCATCTGCTATTATTGACGCAAGGAAAATGATTGTTGACGGTGCGGTCGGCATGGTTGAGATGGCTCTCGACAGACTGAATGAACATCACACCGTAGAGCTGGACGAAGAGCGCAAGGCGGCAATGGTATCCAACCTGCTGGTTGTCCTGTGCGGCAACCATGATGCGCAGCCTGTTGTCAACTCCGGAAGCTTGTATTAAGCTCCCGGCAGACAAAAAGATTCAAAGAAAAGGTCAGTGGTTTGCGCCTGAGTAAAATGAAAGGAATGAGTGATTAATATGGGTGATTCAGGCAAAAAACAGGTGCCGCTTCGATTATCTGCCAAACTCTATAACGCGATCGCCGCATGGGCAGAAGACGATTTTCGCTCCGTCAACGGCCAGATTGAATATCTTCTGACCGAATGTGTAAGACAACGTAAGAAAAATGGGAAATACGTATCCGATGAGATCGATGTGCCGCCTGAACTGGACATTTGATCCGTTACAACAAGTGCTTCCAAACTCGGGTTTTCTGTGACTTCCGCTTTGCTCCACTCACAAAAAACACCTCGCGGTATATCAGCCGTGAATAGTAACCAGGTGCTGCCCTTCATTTCAGGAGGCAGCACTTGTTGTATCTTTTGTTGCATCACAGCAGTGACAGAAAACATTCTCAAAACAGCGACAACTGCTCATATCCCTTATTCTCCGGGAACTCTCCAAGATACCCAAACACTTTATCTGCATCACTCACAATATGATTTTCCCTGCAAAAGTCACGAAAATATCTCATCAATTCTCCTGACCGGTCACTCGGTATCTCATACGCATAGCCAAACTTGCGGTGATATTTTTCATGCAGTCCCGGAAAATGCCTGTCCAGCGCGGCATAAAAATACTCCCTGTCTCCCTGCCTGAGCGTCAGTCCCATACCAAAACAAATAATTCCGTACACGCCGGCATCTGCACAGTATTCCAGAATCCCTTTGATATTTTCCGGCGTATCATTAATATAAGGCAGAATCGGAGACAGCCACACTACTGTAGGTATCCCATGCTCCTGCATGACTTTCAGGACCTCATAACGTCTTCTGGTCGTACAGACCCGCGGCTCCACAATGCGGCACAGTTCTTCATCATACGTTGTGAGCGTCATCTGTACCACACATTTTGCCTTTCGGTTGATGCTCGTCAGCAAATCCAGATCCCGGAGTATCCTGTCTGATTTCGTCTGAATCGCGGCACCAAATCCGTACTCGTCAATCAGCTGCAGACACCTTCGCGTAAGCTGAAGCTGCTCTTCACAGTGCATATACGGATCACACATGGCGCCCGTTCCAATCATACACTTTTTCCTTTTGGAACGAAGCGCCCTCTCCAGCAATTCAGGTGCATTCTGCTTCACCTCAATATCCTCGAATTCGTGGGTAAACTGATAGCAGGCGCTGCGGCTGTCGCAATAAATACAGCCATGCGTACAGCCGCGATAAAGGTTCATACCATTATGAGAAGATAAAATACCCTTGACGTCTACGAAATGCATTCTGTCCTATCTATCCTTTTCTGTCTTTTCCATCATTACGACTTCTCAGCCTTCCAGATACGGTTCCCGGCCACCTCCGCCATATAGCTGATCGCAATACCGCTTATCACGCCAAACAGTACATCGCTTGGATAGTGCACACCTACATACAGCCTGGAAAGCGAGATCAAAATTGCCAGCACAAGCGCGGGCACGCCATACCGTCCCGGCAGCCTCCGGAACATAATACACGCTACCGCAAAAGAACATCCCGCATGTCCTGACGGGAAAGAGTAGTCCACCGGCGTCCTCACAATATACGTCAGCCCTTCTATCACCTCATAAGGCCGGGTCCGGGCAACCAGATTCTTAAGCAGCATATTGTTAATAAGCAGCGTGCCGATCAACGCCAGTGCCGCCATGCATCCTACTTTCCTCGTCCTGGGAATTATCAGAAGCAGAACCGTCAATGCAATCCATATCGCCCCACCGTTTCCCAATGTCGTGATCACCTTGAGAATCGGCGTCAGCACGGGATTCCTGACATACTCCTGCAGCAACAGCAATATATTGCCATCCAGATTCGACAAAAAACTCAACATAATGCACAGCCTCCAAACCGTTTCATTTGATCTATCTTATCACACCCTTCCCGAAAATCCCACTAAAACTTAACTCATGCATTAACTACAGGCAACAGTTCAGTTTGCAATGTCATTAAATCAAGAAAATTATGCCAATACACAATGTCAGGCGCGTCCGGATAGACTCAATGCCCACTAAAACTTAACTCATGCACCAACTACAGCCTGGAAAAAACCTTCCTCGCCATAAACGCAACTACCAGCGAAACCACACCCGCAAACAAAATCACCAGAGCCTCATATCCTGCACATATCTCAAACAAAAATCCATACATTGCATTTCCCACCGGCTGTGCACACATGGAAATCATCATACAGGCTGAAATCACCTTGCCGACCAGACTCTGCGGTGTCTGAGCCTGCACGAAAGCCATAACCTGGATACTGAAAACGGTCGCAACCATCATGATTACGAAACAGCAGACAACCATGATAAGGTACACTGCTATCGCCGAATCCAGCCATAAAAGAGCCAATCCCATCGGAAATACACACGCTGCACTGACAATCAACAGATTCCCCGTCTTTCTAAGCTGCAGCCGGTCCGCCAGAATCCCGGCCCCAATACCGCCCGCCAGACCTCCTGCCGCCAGCGCCCCCTCCGCACAGCCATACAGCCTGTTCGCCTGTGCCGTATCGAAATCCATAACCTCTGTGATCAAATATGGCAGCCCTATCATAATCATTGTCGACAGAAAAAGATTAAAGCAGCATACCACCAGCAGCCCTTTACCGATCACCGGTTTTTCCCTGCAGATGAACCGAACACTCTCTCCAATATCCTTTTTTACAGTCTTTAGAATGCTGCTCTCTTTTTCGCGCTTTTTATAAGGAATCCTGATAAAAATCTCCATCACAGCCGACAGAATAAAGCATACCATGCACATTTCCAGAATCGGCATCAATCCATAAATGCTGTACAGGATGCCTCCCAGCACCGGACCAAGCAGGGCTGCAACAGAGCTGACCGTATTGATGACCGCATTCGCACGCATAAAATTTTCCTGCAATGTAAGCGCCGGGATACTCGCCTGAACGGCGGGCTGATAGGCCCCTGCAATACCATACAGAACCATCAGCGTAAGCGCAAGAAGACCGATCAGGTTTACATGTCCCTGCAACACCATGAAAGTGCACAGCAATCCCGCAGTCGCAAAATCCAGTACCACCATCACATTCCTCTTATTTACCCGGTCGGCAATCATTCCTCCCACTGGTGACAACAGAATTGACGGCACGACAGTACATGCCATCACCGTGCCATACAAGGCCGACGATCCTGTCTGATTCAACAGGTAAAGCGGCAATACAAACCGAACCGCCGCATTGCCGAAAAGTGAGATGATCTGTCCGATCACCACCAGTGTAAAATCTCTCGTAAATAATTTGTTCTCCATGATAATCCTCTCTTTTCCGCTGTATCCCGCATTTCTACCGCGCTACAGCTAATTTCCTATTATCATAGAGGCGCAACCCCGGTTGCGCGACCCATTCCAGGCGTCAGTCAGGCGACTGGCGGTTGCGAAACCATTGATTGCCATATTAAGAAACCCTTAATAATGTAAAAAGTCTATTGATTTTTTTATCGCAAAATGATATATATAGTGCGTATGCCGATACCGGTATGATAGCCGGGACGGCTGCCCGGAAGCACTCGCCACCTATATCTGTCGGTGTTTCGGAATGGAGATGAAATGTTTAAGCAAAAGAAACCTGCTGAACAGGGATTACAAATTATTATTGTCGGCTGCGGTAAGGTAGGTCAGACGCTGATCGCTCAGCTGATCAAAGAAGGCCACAATATCACTCTTATCGATAAGAATCAACAGAAAATTCAGGAATTAACCAATCTTTACGATGTCATGGGTGTCGTCGGAAACGGCGCCAGCTACAGTGTCCAGAAGGAGGCCGACATCGATCACGCCGACCTCATCATAGCCGTAACTGAATCAGACGAACTTAACCTCTTATGCTGTACGGTTGCCAAACGTGTCGGCAACTGTTCAGCCATCGCCAGGGTCCGCACGCCGGACTATAGCAAGGAGGCCAATTATCTGCGTGAGAAGCTGGGACTCGCCATGATTATCAATCCTGAACTTGAGGCATCCCGCGAGATGGCCCGCATCCTGTATCTCCCGACTGCGTTGGAAGTGGACACTTTCGCCCATGGCCAGGCGGAAATGATCAAATTGAAAGTTCCGGAAGACAATTTGCTGGATGGCATGATGGTCTCCGCCCTCGGTAAGACTGTTGGCAAAAATGTTGCCGACAATGTCCTGATCTGTGCGGTGGAGCGCGACAGCGAGATTTATATTCCTTCCGGTAACTTCCGTATTTTAAAAGGAGACTATATTTCCTTCGTCGCCACCAGACGAGACACGAAATTTTTTCTGGAAAAAATCGGATTCAAGACCCACGCCGTCAAGAATACCATGATAATAGGCGGCGGTAAATTTTCCTATTATCTGGCTTCTCAGCTTCTTCATATGGGCATTGCTGTCAAGATCATCGACAGCGACCCGAAGCGGTGTGAAGAGTTGAGCACCCTGCTTCCCAAAGCTGTCATTATCAATGGAGACGGCACCAATGAGGAATTGCTCAGGGAGGAGGGTATTGAGTATGTTGAGTCCTTCGTTCCCCTGACCGGTATCGACGAAGAGAATATTCTCCTGACGCTGCATGCCAAACATGTTTCCCAGGCCAAAGTTGTCACCAAGATCAACCGGACCAACTATAAGGGAGTCTTAAGCGGCCTGAATATGGACAGTGTCATATATCCAAGATATATCGCCTCCGAAGCAATCGTCGCCTATGTGCGTGCCAAGAAGGCTTCCATGAACAGTAATAATATAGAGACGCTTTACCATATGTTCGATTTCCGTGTGGAAGCAATCGAATTCCGCGTGAAGAGCGAGTCTGCAGTGACAGGCGTTCCCCTGGCGCAGCTTTCACTGAAAAAGGGGCTGTTGATTTCCTTCATCAACCGTAACGGCTCTATCATCATCCCCAGTGGACAGGATTCCATCCAGGTTGGCGATACGGTCATGGTCGTGACAACACACACGGGATTTAAAGTACTGCAGGATATTTTGGCTTAGATGTAACATTGCGGCCTCCGGCGTTGAAATGGTTCCCTGAGAACAGCTTCCCTCCCGGCCCAATTTACATGTTTTCATAGAACACCTTCGCGCGGGTGTTCCATAAAAAGAAAGATTTGTTTACAGAGTGGATATTTAGATGAACAGTTCAATTATTCGATATATATTAGGATGTATTTTAAAAACAGAGGCGGTTCTGATGCTGCTGCCATGTCTGGTCGCGCTCATATATCAGGAACGGGAAGGTCTGTGGTATCTGCCGGTAATCGCGATCTGCCTGGCACTGGGCGTGCTGATGAGCCTGAGGAAACCAAAGAACAACGTTTTCTATCTGAAGGAAGGATGTATCGCCACTTCTTTAAGCTGGATATTCCTGTGCGTTTTCGGCGCACTGCCTTTTTATTTTACGGGAGAAATTCCTTCCTACACGGATGCATTGTTCGAGACGGTGTCCGGCTTCACGACAACTGGTGCGAGCATCTTAAGTGACGTGGAAGCTCTCTCCCACTGCTCTCTGTTCTGGCGCAGTTTCACGCACTGGATCGGCGGTATGGGAGTTCTTGTTTTCCTGCTCGCGATTATTCCGATGAGCGGCGGTTCCAATATTAACCTGATGCGCGCCGAAAGTCCCGGCCCCTCTGTCGGCAAGCTGGTCCCCAAGATGAAGGACACTGTGAGAATTCTCTATATGATCTATTTCGGCCTGACTGTTATGGAGATTGTTCTTCTGGTTCTTGGCAGAATGCCCCTTTTCGACGCAATATGCACGAGTATGGGTACAGCCGGGACAGGAGGATTCGGCATTAAAAATGACAGTATTGGCGGTTACTCACCCTATCTGCAATGGGTTACCACCATATTCATGGTTCTGTTCGGCGTTAATTTCAATGCCTACTGCCTGATCTTATTCGGAAATGTGAAGAAGGCTCTGCATTTGGAAGAGGTACGGTGCTATTTTCTGATAATACTCGCCTCTGTTGCATTCATTACCGTTAACATTCTGGACACCAGCGCGGGAATTTTTGACGCATTGACAAAGTCTGCCTTTCAGGTTGCTTCCATTATCACCACTACAGGCTTTTCCACTACTGATTTTAGCCTATGGTCCGAAAGCTGCAAGGTGATTCTGGTCCTTTTGATGTTCGTCGGAGCCTGCGCCGGAAGTACAGGCGGCGGAATCAAAGTATCCCGGTTCGTCGTCCTGTCCAAAACAGTACGCAAAGAGTTCGTCTCCTACATCCATCCGAAAAGCATCAAGAAAATCAATATGGATGGCAAACCGATCGAACATGATGTCATAAGATCAATCAATGTTTACATGATTACTTTTTTCATTGTATTTGTCCTCTCCGTATTTCTGATTTCCTTTGAAAATACGGATTTGATCACTTCGTTCACGGCCGTTGCCGCCACGATCAACAATATAGGTCCTGGACTGGAACTGGTGGGACCCACTGGAAATTTTGGATTTTTCTCAGATTTTTCCAAGTATATCCTGATGTTTGACATGCTTGCCGGACGTCTGGAACTGTTCCCGCTCCTTCTTTTGTTCCATCCGACAATCTGGAAGGATCTGTTGGCTTACAAGAAGACTGTGTGGAGAGAGAGCCGCAAGGCCAGCAGGATAGCGCATTAATATCAACACTGCTTTAGGAACTGTGCATTAATAACTTGTGTACCTGACCTGTCTGAATCAGCACAGTCTGCATTGTCATCAGTCAGTGTACTTCGTAAATTTCTGTGGAAAGTGATTCCCGTATCACTTTCCACGCACTTACCAGTCTTTCCAGTGAATAGCCTGCATTGGCCGGGCTTGTGGAGGGCAGAAGACACGATTCTCTCCCATTAACCGGATATATATATTTCTGATACAACTGATGCGCCTTATTTCCGTTCGTGTAAATCGCCCTGATATCCGCACAGGATAAGATGCGCGACAGATCATTCGGCTTCACATCACGAATGCTGGCATCCGAAGAGCCCGTGATCTCACAGCTTGCTATCACATCCCAGACCGCGATGTGATGCGATAACAGCATACTCTTCTTCTGTGGAATATCTTCCGGCACCTCACACTCCAACACCTGCGCAAGTACACGCCAGAATCGATTCTGCCTGTGCCCATAGAAAAACTGCTGTTCCCGCGATTTCACGGACGGGAAACTCCCTAATATCAAGACTTCTGAGCGCTTATCATAAACCGGGGCAATCGTATGTCTTTCTTCCATTCTCCGTCACTTCTTTCTTCTGTCCGTTATCTCACATTTCTGTCGTCTACACCCGCGCAGCATACACGGAATGCGGTGCGCATATAAAAATCATTCCACAGACTCCAACATTTTCTCCCACTCCTCATTCCCTGCCATATACCCGAACTGCTCTTCATCCCGGAAAAAATCAATCAACATTTTCTCCATCTTCGTGTTGAAGTCGTCCGAAATCTCCCGAAACGTCATATGCTCATACAACAGCGCGTCACGACAGGAACCAAGTTTCCCATAGCTCTGAAGCATCTGTCTGGCCCACGCAAGCGTTTCTTCCACGTCCTTCCTGGCCACCACTAAATCCGTTTTCGCAGAAACCTCATAGTACTGTCCCATCTCAAACGCATGGATAAGCTGTGATAGCCTGTCCGCCAGATACTCCGCTTTCCCCCACTCCTGTTCTTTTATCCGCATCGCAAAGATATTGCCGAATGTCATGTACAACATCATAAACTCAGAGTACAACAGCTCCTCATAAACCCGATACGCATCCTCCGTGCGGCCCGCCCGGGAATAAAGAAGCCCCTGTTTCCTCTTTCTCTCCGGATTCTGCAGCGAAAAATACGTCAGATATTCCTCCGCCTTATCATAGCGCTCTTTCCTGATATAAAAGCCATAGAGAGCGTCAGCCGCAGTTGTCCTGACAGATTCCTCATTGCTGTGCAGAAGCCTTTCATTGACCTCGAGCAAATACTTCTCATACTGCCCGTCCTCAATCCCCTTTTCGATACATTCACCGTTAAGGACTGCCGCCATATACAGATGCAGCCGCTCGCAGTCAGGATACTGCTCCATCTGTTTCCTTGCCCACCGGAAGACCTGATCGAATTCCTCTGCCTCCAGTTTCCCACTGAGTGTACTAATCAACTCATTGACTTCATTATCCGTCAAATCTCCCTGGAAAGTCAATAAAGTATCCAGCGAAATACCAAGCATCCGTGCAATCGGTGCCAGCAGCGTGATGTCAGGCATGGAATTGCCATTCTCCCACTTATTCACCGCCGGAGCCGTCACGCCGAGACGCTTCGCCATTTCCTCCTGCGTCATGTCTTTCTCTTTCCTGTATTTTCTGATTACCTGTCCAATCTGCATATAAATTCCTCCTTCTGTCCGTTTGCTGTAATCTGTCAGGAATATACCCCGAGACACGCACACGCTATAATATGTACTCGTTACAATGCGCACGTGTCATAAAGCATATTACTTCCCATATCTTCATGATAGCAAACAGTTTTTACACGCACAACTGAGCAGAAGTTAACTTCCCTTCAGAAAAAATGAGCGCCATTCATATTCTGTATCCCGGCGCCCATCTCTCAACTTTCATCTTTTCATCCTTGCGATTTTTTCAAAACTCTCTTTTCGGACATAAGAGTCAATAGTATTTTATTTGCTGTTTTCTTCTGAATTGACTTCGCCAGCCGTATCTGTCTGGCTGGCAACATTTTTCCTGTCTGAATCCTGTGCAGCCGTCATGGTACATCTGCCGTCGAAACATGCATCCTCATCAATGATAAGCGATCTGGCAGAAATATTGCCCGTAATCTTACCGGTTGAGAGAAGCTCCAGCTTGCCCAGGGCATTGATATCTCCGTCCACCCTGCCGGAAATAATTACATGCTGCGCTGAGATATTCCCTTTGATCTGACCGTTCTTTCCGATTATTACCTCTTTCTCACAGGTGCAGTTGCCATTTATGGTACCGTCGATTCTTATCGCCTCCGGAGCATTCAAATCTCCCTCAAAGACAGCGCCGTTCCCAAGTATGGTGCTCACCTTCACCTTCGCCTCCGAGTCCAGGCTATTGCTGTTACTCTTATTCTTTCCCAGCATTTCCGTATCCTCCTTTTATCCTTTTGCTTCAAAAACCGTAAGTGGATCAATCGCTTCCCCTTCAAACTCCACCTGGTAATCCAACTGTGTATCGTCTGTCAGAACCGTCATAAGAATATCGCCTTCCTGCACCTGAGCCCCTACCTGAAGCTGCACCTGTGCCTCCTGACGGCACATATAGCGGGTCTTGTATCCGTTATTATGTTCTATCTCAATAATGTGCGCATACGTATCATCCGAACCGACACCAACTACCATACCATCGCCTGTGGCAACCACATTGCCGTCCGAATCTGTGTTGAGCGACAAATATGGCTGTTCCGCTGAGAAATCAGATATTACCGTGCTGATGCCCGTATAAGGGTAGCGCCGCGGTACAGAGCTATCTTTCTCAGGTGCTTCTTCTGTTTCCGGCTCTTCCTCTCCTGCTGCAGGTTCCGTCTCTGTCTCTGCCACACTACGCAGCGTTTCAATTTCCGCAGCAAGGCTTTCTTTCTCCTGATTCAGGCTCTCCCTCTCCGTCTCCAGTTCTTCAATGCGCTGTCTCTGCTGTACTGCCTCCTGACGCAGCACCTCCTGACGCCCGAAAGTAAACACACTCCAGGCGATCGCTCCCGCTGCCAGCAGGACGATCATACCAAGCACCCCAGCACCCAGACGAAGCGAAAAACGGGATACATGAAACTGTTTGCTCTTTCCCTCCGTATTGGGAATGAGAAGCACAGAAAAATATTCCTTGCGCTTATGTCTCTGCTGTTTCATATTCCTCTCCATTCCGCCGCTCTCTTCTTGTTTTCGATCACGGCACCACATTATCTTATCAGACTTT
>CAYXKS010000050.1:11319-15270 GCA_964465725.1 uncultured Bacteroides sp.
TCATAAATTTCCCTGTCATAATCCTTGAACACATTAAAAATGACTCTGTCAAACGCACCGTCATGCAGGTCAAGATATGCAGACACCGTATCTACCGCGATTTGCGCCGCCGCCTCATTGGGGAAATGAAACACACCTGTCGATATACAACAGAACGCCACGCTTCTGATCCCATGCTCCAGGCAGCATTCCATAATGCTCTGGTAGCACTTTTTCAGGTCATTCCTGTGTTCGTCCCTCAGTCTTCCGTCTACGATCGGCCCTACGGTATGAATCACATATTCTGCCGGCAGGTTGTAGCCGCTGGTCAGGAATGCCTTTCCTGTCGGTTCCTCATAATCCTGCCCATATTTTTTCCTCATCCTGCCCATATACTGGCTGCACGAGTTTCTAAGCTGTATCCCTGCAAAAGTGTGAATACAATTATCAATACATGTGTGCATCGGCATGAAGCAGCCCAGCATCTGAGAATTGGCCGCGTTGACGATCGCTCCCACCTTCAGCCTCGTAATATCGCCCTGCCATACGGAAATCCTGTCCCCATGCCGATGGGAGCTCCCCAGTTCCTCCGCCACCGTCTGTATATCTTCCGGCGTTACGATCCCCTTCTCTTTGGCCCGCTCGCGAAGATACTCGTCCTGCACCCGAAGAACTTCCCTGTCCATCTCCCCAGGCATCCGGATATTCATAAGCGACCGAAGAACCTTCCGTCTCTCCTCCTGGTCCTCCGATACCTCCATATCCCGATATCTTACCGAGTCTTCCTTGAATCCTTCCACAAGGTAGTTAAGCCTTTCTTCCTGATTCATGTCAATCTCCATTCCGCCGCCCTGGGCTAATCCGCTCAAAAAATCACTTCATTGAGTCATAAATGCGCAGTTAGTGCGCATTTCGACTGTGAATAGTAACAATCCTCTGTCAAAGCCCATCGGCATTTGACAAAAGCATATCACAAAAATACTTCCCTGACAAACTTGCCGGAATTTATGGAAAAATAAATTGAGATATGCGAGAAGAGTGTTTATAATGATAGTAGAATAGCAATTGACAGAAAGGGGATGTATTTATGTATAATATTGTGACGATTGAACGCCGATACGCCAGCGGCGGAAATGAAATTGGAAAAAAACTGGCGGAAGCGCTCGGCTATCAGCTCTTTGACCATAATATTCTCATACAGGCGGCTAAAAACCTTGAGATACCTTATTACCAGATATCAAGTCTTGATGAAAGCGCCTCCGGCAGTATTCTGATGAATCTATCCAAGACCGCCCTGGGCGGATTCACCGGCAACAGGGAACTACCGCTGGCGGATAAGCTTTTCCTGGAAGAGAAACGCATCATCGAGGAAGCCGCCGAAAAAGGTAACTGCGTGATCGTCGGAAGGGCATCAGGTTATATTCTTAAGGACAGAGAAAATGCTCTGCGGGTATTTGTCTACGCGGACAAGGAGAAACGGATTCAGCGGGCTATCGTGCGGGAAGGTATTCAGCAGGCGGAAGCCGAAAATGCCCTGAAAAAGAATGACAAGCGAAGAGGCGGTTTCTACACTTCAGTCACCAACTGGGAGTGGGGCGCTGCCGAATACTACGACTTATATCTGAACGCCGGAAATCTCGGCATTGATCCGTGTGTGAGGATACTCGAAGAAGCGGTCAAAGGATAATGATATGATGTAATAAAATCAAGGAAATGCTTTAGGTTTCCCAGGCATTTCCTTGATTTTTTGTGTTGATTTATTTCTTGTACGGCTTTGTCTTCTGCACTAATCTGTTTCCTGTACTGCTTTATTTCCTGCATTGATCTGTTTCTCGTGCTGCCCTGTTTCCTATACTTTGTTGTCTCTTATACTGCTTTATCAATTTATAATTTTCTTCCGCCTCTTAAAACCTCTTGATCTTCTTTGTCGTATTCTTCTCGAATTCCACATCCCGCACTTTTAATTTAAAAATCCGTTTATAGAGCGGAGCCGTCTTATTATACTCATCAATGATCTCCTGCAGCTTCGCCTGCATATCCTTGATTTTCTTTTTGGACGCATACTCATAATCAGGAAAAATTTCCGCCTCGATAACCCCTTCACTGTCACGCACAAGCACTTCCTGCACCAGACGGTTTTCACTGAGTTTATTCTCGATCTCCTCCGGAGATACATTCTCACCGTTGGGCGTGATGATCAGATTCTTTTTGCGTCCGGTCAAAAACAGGAATCCTTCCTCGTCTATGTAACCGAGATCCCCCGTTTTCAGCCATCCGTCCTCAAGCGTCTGTGCCGTTTCCTCCGGCATTTTATAATAACCCTGCATAACGCTGCTGCCCCTGACCCAGATTTCCTCATCTACGATCTTTGCTTCACAATTTGGCATACACTTTCCGATTGAACCGGCTTTCATGGCGCCGTTATAGTTAGTACTGATGACCGGCGCACACTCCGTCATGCCATAGCCCTGCAGAATCGTGATGCCATATTTCTTGAACAGATCGATATACGCCGGATTCAGATATGCACCACCGCTGCATACAGTATGAAACTGTTTTCCAAATACCTTAGACTTGACTAAAGGAGCCGGAATAAAAGCCGCTTCCTCCAGTTTCTTCGCAAGCGTCTCCACCATAAGCGGCACCATCAGAATCATATTGGGCTCAAAGAGTTTGATATTTTTGGCTACCCGGAGGAGCGAATCATTAATACAGATAACTGCGCCTACAGATGTTGCCTTCAGAATATCCATGCTCAGACAGTATGCATGATGGATCGGAAGCACGCTCATAAGAACTGTTCCCGGCTCATATCCCATATCCAATGCAGTCGCATTTTCCGCAAGATTCCTGTGGGTAAGCATAACACCCTTACTTTTTCCTGTAGTCCCCGAAGTAAACATGATTGTAGCCAGATCCTCCGGTTTCGGTCCATAGTCGGTTTTCTTCTGCGCCTCCACGATAAGCTCCCACATGCGCAGAGCCTTCGTAACCGCTGTCTCCGTCTCCATAGCTATGATATTTGCTAACTTCGGACACTGCTCTGCCGCCATAGCCGCCACATTAGCCTTTGACTCATCATAGACAAGCGTCGTCACATCCGCCCTGTCAATCAGCTCACATAAATCCTCCGCCGGAAGATTGGCATCAAGCGGCACGGCCACACTGCCGCCGCTTACAATCCCATAATATGCCACAATCCAGGAGTAGGAAGTAGCCCCAACAATCGCAATATGTTTTCCCCGCTCTCCCAGCGCTTCAAGCGCCGCCGAGAAACGCTCACTGTCCTCCCGAAGCTGCGAATATGTTTTAGCTTCAATCTTCGTTTCCCTTTTTCCGCCCTGCCCGGCTTCCTTCACCTTATATCGAATGGCATCCTGCGTACCATAGGCTTCCTCCGCCTTTACAAGCAGTTCATAGATTGTGCTTCGCAATTCGTTCATAATATTCTGCCCTCCTCCACCTTTAACTTCTACCACTTTCCTTCTTAGATGCAACCATTGCCAGCTGCCCATAAACAGACTCTTTCAATGCGCAGAATTATCCTAACGTTTCCAAATAATCCACTGCCTCCTGTACAGTGCGGATATTGACTACCTCCTCCTGGTCGATCTCAACATCCAGCGTATCCTCAATCTCTCCGAGCATACTCATGAAATCAAAAGACGTAAATCCCAGATCCTCTATAAAACGTGACTCCGGTCTTATATCTTCCTTCTTCACTTCCACATAATTTACGATGATGTCTTTTAACTGATCAAACATTTTTTATCCTTCTTTCTTTAACAATCACGTTCCCATAATCTTCTATATTGGGTCGTAAATACGCGACTTATGTGCATTACGACTGTAAACTAATATCATCTAATTAAGCCAGTGCACAGCGTCTGGCATTATGTAGTAGTTCTAAGGGCCGCCCCCAAACGCCGGCACTTAGCGAGGTAAAAATTTACAACGCAATTACATTGCTTT